>NZ_JBSFVC010000007.1:0-321384 GCF_053592095.1 Streptomyces sp. NPDC002787
CCTGGCTCGACTTCTACAACACTGGCCGCCGACACACTGCGCTCGGCGGCCAGCCACCGATCAGTCGACTGTCACCAACGTCATGACCGAGTACATCTAGGGCTCGGTGGTGTGGGTACGGCCCCCTTTCGGGGCGGTGGTGTGGGCCGGTGTCAGAAGGCGTGGGCCGCTGTTCTGCGGCCGCGGGTTGCTGTTCCGCCGTAGCAGGCGGGGCCCCGTAGGCCCTCCCGTCCGGTCGCGTCGGGGGGCTCGCGGAGGATGATGCCGCCCAGCAGGGCACCGGCCAGGCCGTCGCCCACGAGGCCGCCGTAGGGGTTTCCGTACGCCCGCACGTCCTGCTCGGCCAGGCGCCGGGCTTCCTCGGCGAGGGCGTGGGCGCGCTGGGCTGCGGGGGCGTTCCCGGGGGCGGCGCTGCCGCTGTCGGCGCCGGTGCCTGTGGTGTCTGTGCCTGTCTGGGCCAAGTGGCGTTCCGCTTCCGAGAGTCGGGTCCGGGCCGCTACGCCGACCGCCCCCCGATGTGTGGTGATGAAGTCGGACGCGGCGGCGACGGCGCTGCGGGCCGGGAGGAGGGGGCGGCCCTGGCGGCGGAGGACGTCGAGGGGGTCGTCGTAGGGGCCGGTGAGGGGATCGTCCTGTTGCGCGGTCGTGGCGGCCTCCGCCAGCTCGGCGGCGAGTCGTTCCACGCCGGTCACGAACACGTCCGCCTGGTCGATCGCGCCCTCGGCGGCGCGCAGGTGTACGGCCGCGGTGTGCAGGTCACCCGGATAGGCGGCCTGGCGGGCCCGGTTCAGCTCGGTCGTGGCGAAGACCAGGCGGTCCTTGGCCTGTTCGACGTGGCCGGTGACGGGGAGGGAGGCGGCCGGGGCGTAGCCGTCGCGGAGGGCCGTGAGGGTGGTGGCGGCGGTGGCTGTACGCCCCGTCAACTCGCGGAAGCGGGTCTCCGCGCACTCCAGGGCCGGGCTGATGTCCCTCTCCAGGGCGCGCAGTTGATCGAAGGCGGGCGTCGCCGTGTCGAGCCGCCGCTGTGCCGTCGTGCACCGGGTCAGGATCTCCTCCAGCAGCGCGCGTTCCTCGTCGGGCGACAGGACACCGGCCCCCTCGTCGAGCCGCAGCCCCGCCCGAAAGGCCCCCACCAACTCCCCCCGCGCGTCCTCCAACGCCTCCACGAACGGCATCACCGCGTCCCGCGCCGCGGGCGTCTCGGCGTACGGCTTGCCCGGGTCAAGCGCGACGGGCCTCGCGCCGGCCCCGCCCGCCGACTTCTCGACGGGCGGTTCGGCGGGGTCGTCCGCCGCCGGGTTCTCCGCGTGCGGCCCGGTCGGGTGCCGCGTGCCCCGCTTCTCGACGTGCGCGTCGGGCGCCACCGGTTCGTCGGCGGGCGGTTCGCTCGCGTCGGGGGCGGGCGGGTTGTCGGCGTGTGGTTCGGCCTCGTCGGGGACGGCCGGCTTCTCGGCGTGCCGCCCGGCGTCCTCCTCACTCGCCGGGCTCTCGCCCGAGGGCTCGGCATCGCCGTCGTCCGCTGGGCCCTGCGCGGGTGTCTCGGCGTCGTGGGGACCCGCCGGTTTCTCGGCGCGCGGCTCGGTGGGGTGCCGGTCGTGCGCCGCCGACGTTTCGGCGGGCCGTCCGTTCGCCTCGTCACTCGCCGGGCTCGTTGTACGCGGCTCGGTCGCCTCGGGGGCCGTCGGCCTCTCCGCGTGGCGTCCGGTCTCCGCACCGCCTGTCGGCCTCTCCGCGTGCGGCTCTTCGGTCCGGCGGCCTGCCCGGGCCGCCGCGAAGCGGAGTTCCTCGGCGCTCGTGCGCACGCTGTCGTCCGTGTCGACGAGCAGCCGCTCCGCCCGGCGGCGCAGGTCGGGCAGGGGGGCGACCGGCGGTTCGTAGGTGCCGGTCGGCGTCGTACGAAGCTGGATGCGGCGCCTGCGTCGTACGAGTGAGTACGCGGCGACGGCGGCTGCCGCACCCGCGGCGGCCACCGGCAGGATCAGATCAACCCCGGAGGCCTCGTCGTCCCCGGGGGCCGTTGAGTCGGCCCGAACCGCGGGCTGCCCGCCGACGACCGGAACCACCGGCACGCCCCGGTCGGCCGGACCGGCAAGCTGCCTGCCACCGACCGGCCCCAGACGCTGCCTGCCGACGGCCGGAGCCTCGGACTGCCCGACGACGGCCGGTTCCACGACCTGCCCGCCTACCAGGAGCCAGCCCGCGGCCGCCAGTACCCCGAACATGGCGTGGGCAAGGCGGGTGGCTATATGGGAGGGGGCGGTGGGCGACCGGGTGCTCCTCAGACGCGACGTCACGTTTGGGAGCGTATGGCGGGTGTTGCGCGGTCGCGAGCGGGAGGGGGCTCAGTGGGCGAGACGGAGGGTGGTGCCGGTGGCGGGGGCATGTCATGATCGCCTCGTCCGCGAGGGGGAGGCAGGACATGCTGACGAACATCGGGATCGGGTGCCTCGCGGCGGTGGTGGTCGCCACCGCCGTGTTCGGTGTCGCGGCGATCCGTACGGGGTGGCTGTTGCCGTGGCTGCGCCGCAGTACGCTCCGGCCGGCGCTGTGGGGCTGGGCCACGATCGTCGGCGGCGCGGGGCTGTGCCTGTGGTGCGTCGGCATGACGAACGACCGCGCGGACGTGTTCGGCCCGGCGGGCCTGGTCCTGATCGTCACGAACATGGTGCTGTCGTTCCTCGCGACCCGCCCCGGTCGCGTCACCACTCCGTGACGACCACGCGTCGGACCCTCAACTCCACCGACCCCACAGCCTCCAGCGGTTCCTCACCCCGCTGAGGAACGCCTCCTGATCTTCGAGCCCAGCCACACCAGCGGGTCGTACTTGCGGTCGACGGCACGCTCCTTCAGCGGGATCAGCGCGTTGTCGGTGATCTTGATGCCCTCGGGGCAGACCTCGGTGCAGCACTTGGTGATGTTGCAGTAGCCGAGGCCGTGGTCGTCCTGGGCGGCGGCCTTGCGGTCGAGGCCGGCGTCCTCGGCCGCGTCCAGGGGATGCATGTCCAGTTCCGCCACCCGCATCAGGAAGCGCGGACCCGCGAACGCCGGCTTGTTCTCCTCGTGGTCGCGGACGACATGGCAGGTGTCCTGGCACAGGAAGCACTCGATGCACTTGCGGAACTCCTGCGGACGGTCCACGTCCTCCTGCATCATCCGGTACTCGCCCGGGCCCACACCCTCCGGCGGCACGAAGGACGGGACCTCACGCGCCTTGGTGTAGTTGAACCCCACGTCCGTGACCAGGTCGCGGACCACCGGGAAGGCCCGCAGCGGAGTGACCGTGATCGTCTCGTCCCGCTCGAACACCGACATCCGGGTCATGCACATCAGCCGGGGACGCCCGTTGATCTCCGCCGAGCACGAACCGCACTTGCCCGCCTTGCAGTTCCAGCGGACGGCGAGGTCGGGGGCCTGGGTGGCCTGGAGGCGGTGGATGATGTCGAGGACCACCTCGCCCTCGTTGACCTCGACCTCGAAGTCCTCGAGTCCGCCACCCTTCACGTCGCCCCGCCACACCTTGAAGCGGGCCTCGTAGCCGCCGCTCATGACCGCGGCTCCTCGTAGCTGCTCACTCGTACAGCTCCTCTTCGGCGAGGTACTTGACCAGCTCCTCCTTGTCGAAGAGGGCGAGCAGGTCGGGACGGATGGGGTCGGTGGTCTCACGGCTGAGGGAGATCTGGCCGAGGACGGGGTCCGCGGCCGCCGGCCAGCCCGTCGGATCGGTGAGCCGGCAGAGCAGATTGATCCGGCGCCAGTCGCGGTCCATCGTCGGGTGGTCCTCACGGGTGTGGCCGCCACGGGACTCCGTGCGCTCCAGCGCGGCCCTCGCCACACACTCGCTGACCAGCAGCATGTTCCGCAGGTCCAGGGCGAGATGCCAGCCCGGGTTGAACTGCCGGTGGCCCTCGACACCCGCCCGGCGCGCCCGCACCCGCAGATCGGCCAGCTTCTCCAGCGCCTGCTCCATCTCGCCCTCGCGGCGGATGATGCCGACCAGGTCGTTCATGGCCTGCTGGAGTTCCTGGTGGAGGGTGTACGGGTTCTCCGGCGGGCGTCCCGTCTCGTCCTCGCCCGGGGCGGGGCCCTCCGCGGAGAAGGGCCGCAGCGCCTCGGCGGCGGCCGTGTCGACCTCGATGTCGTCCACCGGGGGACGTGCGCCGGCCAGGCCCGCCGCGTACTCGGCCGCGTGGAGCCCCGCCCGGCGGCCGAACACCAGCAGGTCGGAGAGGGAGTTGCCGCCCAGCCGGTTGGAGCCGTGCATCCCGCCGGCCACCTCACCGGCCGCGAACAGGCCCGGTACGCCGCGTGCCGCCGCCGTGTCCGACTCGACCGCGATGCCGCCCATCACGTAGTGACAGGTCGGCCCGACCTCCATCGCCTCCGCCGTGATGTCGACGTCCGCCAGCTCCTTGAACTGGTGGTACATGGACGGCAGTCGGCGACGGATGGTCTCCGCCGGCATCCGCGTGGACACGTCCAGGAACACCCCGCCGTGCGGGGAGCCCCGGCCCGCCTTCACCTCGGCGTTGATGGCCCGCGCCACCTCGTCACGGGGCAGCAGCTCGGGCGGACGGCGGTTGTGGTCCGGGTCCTCGTACCAGCGGTCGCCCTCCTCCTCGGACTCCGCGTACTTCTCCTTGAAGACGTCCGGGATGTAGTCGAACATGAACCGCTTGCCCTCGGAGTTCCTGAGCACCCCGCCGTCCCCGCGCACCGACTCCGTGACGAGGATGCCCTTCACCGACGGCGGCCAGACCATGCCCGTCGGGTGGAACTGCACGAACTCCATGTTCAGCAGCGGCGCCCCCGCGAGCAGCGCCAGCGCGTGCCCGTCGCCCGTGTATTCCCACGAGTTCGACGTCACCTTGAAGGACTTGCCAATGCCCCCGGTGGCGATCACGACGGCGGGCGCTTCGAGGACGAAGAAACGGCCCGACTCGCGCTCGTAGCCGAAGACGCCGCTCACCCGCGAGCCGTCTTTCAGGACCCTCGTGACCGTGCACTCCTGGAAGACCTTGAGCCGGGACTCGTAGTCCCCGGTCTCCTTGTGGTCCTCCTGCTGGAGCGCCACGATCTTCTGCTGGAGCGTGCGGATCAGTTCCAGACCCGTACGGTCACCGACATGCGCCAGGCGCGGATACTCGTGGCCGCCGAAGTTGCGCTGCGAGATGCGGCCGTCCTTCGTACGGTCGAACAGGGCGCCCCAGGTCTCCAGCTCCCACACCCGGTCAGGGGCCTCCTGCGCGTGCAGCTCGGCCATCCGCCACTGGTTGAGGAACTTGCCGCCGCGCATCGTGTCGCGGAAGTGGACCTGCCAGTTGTCGTTCGGGTTGGCGTTGCCCATGCTGGCCGCGATGCCGCCCTCGGCCATCACCGTGTGGGCCTTGCCGAACAGGGACTTGCAGATCACGGCCGTACGGGCGCCCCGCTCCCGGGCCTCGATCGCGGCGCGCAGCCCGGCGCCGCCCGCGCCGACCACGACGACGTCCCACTCCTGTCGTTCGACCACGGACATCAGAACAACCTCGGATCGTCGAAGGCGCCGGACGCGACCAGGTACACATAGAAGTCGGCGAGCGCCACGCTCACCAACGAGGCCCAGGCGAGCAGCATGTGCCGGGCGTTGAGCTTCCCGACCCACTGCCACATCCGGTAGCGCACGGGGTGCCGGGAGAAGTGCTTGAGCTTGCCGCCGACGATGTGCCGGCACGAGTGGCAGGAGATCGTGTACGCCCAGATCAGCACGATGTTGATCAGGAAGACGATCGTGCCGAGGCCCATGTGGCCCCACTCGTAGTTCTCGTCGCGGAAGGCGAGGACGGTGTCGTATGTCAGGATCCCGGCGACGACGATCGCGGCGTAGAAGAAGTACCGGTGGATGTTCTGCAGGATCAGCGGGAAGCGGGTCTCACCGGTGTACTTCCTGTGGGGCTCGGCCACCGCGCAGGCCGGCGGGGACGCCCAGAAGCCGCGGTAGTAGGCCTTGCGGTAGTAGTAGCAGGTCAGACGGAAACCGAGCGGGAAGATCAGGATGATGATCGCCGGTGAGATGCCCCACCAGGCGCCGAAGATCTCCCAGTTGGGGCCCGCGTGCATCGGCTCGCAGCGCTCCGCCAGACAGGGCGAGTAGAACGGCGAGACGTACGGGGCGGCGTAGTAGTGCGCGTCCGCGAAGGCCCGCCAGGTCGAGTACACGATGAAGGCCAGCAGACCGGCCGCCGTGGCGGCGGGGGCCAGCCACCAGCGGTCGGTCCGCAGATGCGGGGCGGCGATCGCGGCGCGCGTACCGGTGTGTACGCCGCCGCGTCCGGGATGGGGTTCTGTTGCTGGTGGTTCCGTACCAGTGGCCAACGTGGACTCCCGGTCGGGTGCTCAGGTCGTCGAGGTCTCGGACTGCCGGACGCTCGGGTTCAGGGGGCGCGGCGGTCGCGGGCGCCCAGGCCCTCGTCGTCGGAGTCCGTCCACAGCGAGTCGTCGTACGGGGTGTCGGGGATCGTGACGAGTTCGGGCCGTTTGGGGGCCGAGGAGCCGGCGGCCGTCTCACGCAGCAGCGCGACGCTCTCGCGCAGATGGGCGATGTCGGCGCGGACCCGGCGCATGTCGGGCCCGCCCCCGCCGATCTGCTGTTCCAGACGGCCCACCGACCGGTACAGGTCGTCGAGGCACCGCTGGACCGATGTCATTTCATCTTGCACGGACATGACTTGCCCTCACTTCCGCGGGTCGTGGAGGTCCGAGGCGGCAACGTTCATGCGCCTGCGAGTGTTGCGCGTCACACGTTGCGCTGTGAAGGGATGTGCATCGATTGGCGGATTGCATACCGCCCGTGCACGCCCGTACACGCTCGGAGTGCGCCGGGGGGCGGGTGCGGCGCGTTGCGCCGCACGGGTGGCTTTTCGCTCCCCGTCGCCGTGTCGCCGTCGGTCGGTCCGTCCCTTCCTCTTCAGTGTGTGGCCGTAGATGTGATCAACTCCATATGCACCCAAAAGTGATCATAAACCCCGTTCGCCGGCGGTGCGGCCCACCGGAGGTAGCAGAGATGTCCCACGACGGCGTCGGACTGCGCGCGCTCATGCGCTCGGTCGCCTTCCTGACCGCGGGCGCGCTCGCGGTGCCCCTGCTCTCCGCGTGCAGCGAAGAGGATCCGGCGGGCAGACCCGTCGCCGATCAGGACATCGCCCCGGCCTCCCGGGACCAGGTCGAGGACGGCGGCACGCTGCGCTGGGCGGTGGACGCCGTACCGGAGACGCTGAACACGTTCCAGGCGGACGCCGACCCGGCGACGGCACGGATCGCCGGCGCCGTACTGCCGTCGATGTACCGCCTCGACGCCAGTGGCCGTCCCGAGCTCAACCCCGAGTACGTGGAGTCGGCGAAGGTCGTCGAGCGTGAGCCGAAGCAGGTGGTGCTCTACAACCTCCACCAGGAGGCGGTGTGGAGCGACGGCCGGGAGATCGGCGCCGCCGACTTCGCCGCGCAGTGGCGGGCCCTGTCCGGCAAGGACTCCGCGTACTGGACGGCCAGGAACGCCGGCTACGAACGCATCGAGAAGATCGAGCGGGGCGACAACGACCTGGAGGTCCGGGTCACCTTCGCCCGCCCGTACGCCGACTGGAAGTCGCTGTTCTCGCCGCTGTACCCCAAGCAGGTGATGGGCACCCCCGACTCCTTCAACGACGGCGCCCGCAAGAAGCTCAAGGTCACCGCCGGGCCCTTCGCGCTGAAGGGCATCGACCGCAAGGAGGGCGAGGTCACCCTCGTCCGCAATCCCCGCTGGTGGGGCCGCACCGCCAAGCTCTCCGAGCTGGTCCTGCGCGCCGTACCGCGCGACAAGCGGGCCGAGGCGCTGGCCGGGAACCAGGTAGACATCGCCGAGATCGACTCCGCGCAGGCCGAGCGGATCACGGCGGCCTCCCGTGACGAGAAGAAGACGCAGGGCGCCGGGCCTCTCTCGCAGAGCGGTCCCCTCGCCGGGCAGGGCTCCCTCTCCCGGGGTGGTGAACTCGCTCACGGTCCCGGCTCCGAGCTGACGCCCGCGAAGTCGTTGCGGTCCTGGGCCATCGCGCACGGCTCGGACGAGGAGGCCGCGAAGGACGAGGTCAGCGTTCGCGCGAAGCGGCGCGCGGCCATCGTCGAGTACACCACCCAGCAGTCCGCCCTGCGCGGCTTCACCGTCCGCCGCTCCCTCGAACCCGCCTTCACCCAGCTCGCCCTCAACGGCTCCGAGGGCCCCCTCTCCGACGAGCGCGTCCGCCGCGCCGTGGCCCGCGCCATCGACCGCGAGGAACTCGCCGCGCTCGTCCTGAAACCCCTCGGTCTGCCCGCCGTCCCCGTCGGCAGCCACCTCGCCCTCGCCGGCCAGGCCGCCTACGCCGACAACAGCGGCGCGCTCGGCGGCCAGGACACCAAGGAGGCGCGGGCGCTGCTCGCCGACGCCGGCTGGGAGCAGGGCGGGCCGATGGCGGAGACCGGGCAGGGGAAGAAGGCGGCCGGGTCGGAAGGGACGAAGAAGCCGGAAGGGACGAAGACGCCGGAAGGAACGAAGAAGGAGGTCAAGGGACGCGAGGAGGGCGACTCGAAGGCTTCCGAGGACGCCAGCACGTACATCGTCGGCGAGGACAACAAGCCGTTCGAGAGCGACGACGAGGTGGGCGCCGCCGGCGGCACGCTCGGTGAGGCCGAGGCCGAGGCCGAGGCCGAGGCCGGGAGGGCCGGGAAGGGCAAGGGCCGCGACGACGGGAAGAAGGGTGAGGAGGGCGAACAGCTCGCTCAGGACGGCAAGCAGCACGCCCCCGGTGGCGTCGCGGGCGCGTACGCGCCGACGGGGACGCGGGCGCCCGCCGACGCCGCGCGGGCGCCGCTCGCCAAGAACGGCAAGTCGCTGACGCTGAGATTCGTGCTGCCGTCGGGGAACGGCACGGAATCGCTGCGGCGGGTCGGTCACCGGATCGCGATGATGCTGGAGCGCGTCGGAATCGGTACGGAGATCTCCGAGGTCGCCGACGAGAGCTACTTCAAGGACCACATCGCGAACGGGCAGTACGACCTCGCGCTGTACTCCTGGCCGGCCTCCGCCTTCCCCGCCACCGACGCCCGGCCGATCTACGCCAAGCCGGTCCCGGCGGCCGACGGCTCGCTGAGCGTCGAGCAGAACTACACGCGCGTCGGCACGAACCAGGTCGACCAACTCTTCGACCGGGCGGTGTCCACGCTCGACGAGTCCGAGACCCGCTCCCTGATCCGCAAGGCGGACGCCCGCATCTGGGCCGCCGCCGCGTCCATCCCCCTCTACCAGCGGCCCCAGCTCGTCGCCGCCCGCACCACCCTCGCGAACGCCGGAGCCTTCGGCTTCCAGACCCCCGTCCACGAGGACATGGGCTTCCTGAAGAAGGGCGCGAAGGGACCGGCGCGGCCCTCGGAAAAGTAGGGGTCACCCTCCCTGAGCTGGGGCCGGCCCGGTCTGAGCTGGGCCGGAGCAGCCCGGGGAGCCCTTGCCGCGGCGGCCCCGTACCATGGGGTGAGGCCGTGGCGTGTCCAGCCCGGCAGGGTCCGCGTGACGAGAGACATACGCGAGGGCCGTCCACACACCCCGGGAGATTCGCCGCACTATGGCCACGCGCCACGACATTCGCAATGTCGCCATCGTCGCTCACGTAGACCACGGCAAGACCACCATCGTCGACGGCATGCTGAAGCAGGCCGGTGCCTTCGCCGCCCACCAGCTCGACTCCGTCGACGACCGCATGATGGACTCGAACGACCTGGAGCGTGAGAAGGGCATCACGATCCTGGCCAAGAACACGGCGGTGAAGTACCACCCGAAGGACGGGGGGGACGTCATCACCATCAACATCATCGACACCCCCGGCCACGCCGACTTCGGTGGCGAGGTCGAGCGCGGTCTGTCGATGGTCGACGGTGTCGTCCTGCTCGTCGACGCCTCCGAGGGCCCGCTGCCGCAGACCAGGTTCGTGCTGCGCAAGGCGCTGCAGGCCCGGCTGCCCGTCATCCTCTGCATCAACAAGACGGACCGCCCCGACGCCCGGATCGACGAGGTCGTCAACGAGACGTACGACCTCTTCCTCGACCTGGACGCCGACGAGGACCAGATCGAGTTCCCCATCGTCTACGCGTGTGGGCGCGATGGTGTCGCGTCCCTCACCAAGCCCGACAACGGCACGGTCCCGACCGACTCCACCAGCCTGGAGCCGTTCTTCTCGACCATCCTGGAGCACATCCCGGCGCCGACGTACGACGAGACGGCCCCGCTCCAGGCGCACGTCACCAACCTGGACGCCGACAACTTCCTCGGCCGTATCGCGCTGCTGCGGGTGCAGCAGGGCGAGCTGAAGAAGGGCCAGACGGTCGCGTGGATGAAGCGCGACGGCTCCGTCGCCAACGTCCGCATCAGCGAACTGATGATGACCGAGGCGCTCACCCGCAAGCCCGCCGAGAAGGCCGGCCCGGGTGACATCTGCGCCGTCGCCGGTATCCCCGACATCATGATCGGCGAGACGCTGGCCGACCCGGAGAACCCGATCGCACTGCCGCTGATCACGGTGGACGAGCCGGCGATCTCCATGGTCATCGGTACGAACACCTCGCCGCTGGTGGGCCGCGGCGGCACCGGCAAGGGCGCCGACGCCAAGGCGGCCGTGAAGGACCGCAAGGTCACCGCCCGCCAGGTCAAGGACCGCCTCGACCGCGAGCTGGTCGGTAACGTCAGCCTCCGGGTCCTGGAGACCGAGCGTCCCGACGCCTGGGAGGTGCAGGGCCGTGGTGAGCTGGCGCTGGCCATTCTGGTCGAGCAGATGCGCCGCGAGGGCTTCGAGCTGACCATCGGCAAGCCCCAGGTGGTCACCAAGGAGATCGACGGCAAGGTCTACGAGCCGGTCGAGCGCATGACGATCGACGTGCCCGAGGAGCACATGGGCGCGGTCACGCAGCTCATGGGTGTCCGCAAGGGCCGGATGGACAACATGTCCAACCACGGCTCGGGCTGGGTCCGTATGGAGTTCGTGGTGCCGTCCCGCGGTCTCATCGGCTTCCGTACCGAGTTCCTCACGCAGACGCGCGGCACGGGCATCGGGCACTCCATCCACGAGGGCTTCGAGCCCTGGTTCGGCGCGCTGCAGACCCGTAACAACGGTTCCCTGGTCGCCGACCGCTCCGGCGCCGTCACCGCGTTCGCGATGACGAACCTGCAGGAGCGCGGTGTGCTCTTCGTGGAGCCTGGCACCGAGGTGTACGAGGGCATGATCGTCGGCGAGAACTCGCGCTCCGACGACATGGACGTCAACATCACCAAGGAGAAGAAGCTGACGAACATGCGGTCCTCGACCGCTGACGTCGCCGAGTCGATCGTCCCGCCGCGCAAGCTGTCGCTTGAGCAGTCCCTGGAGTTCTGCCGCGACGACGAGTGCGTCGAGGTGACCCCGGAGGCCGTACGCATCCGCAAGGTCAACCTGGACGCGCGGGAACGCGCGCGTGCCGCGAGCCGCGCCAAGCACGGCTGACGTTCCGGGGCCTTGGTCCGGGACCCCCGAGTTCCCAGGGGACCCGGACCAAGGCGTGCGGGCGGGCGGTGCCCCGACGTCCGGTGGCGGCATGCCGCGTGCCGGACGTACGACGCTACGCGTGTAGAATGGCTGGGTCGCACTACGCGCCGGCGCGCCTGTCGAGTCTTCTGTCGGAGCGTCAAGTCCCGGTTCCCCGGCCTGTGGAGGGTCGGGCTTCAGGCGTATCCGCGTACAGGGGAGGTCTCGTGGGGATGCTGAGGATCCCGGGGAGGTTGCGAAGGGCGCGCAAGGGAGGCTGGACTTCCGGCCGGGACCCTTCGTTGACTATCCGTGAGCTGTGAAGCACTGTTCGGATATCGGTGATCCAGCGATCAAGTTTCGGACATGTAAACAAAAATCGCTCCGCGTATGTCCGTTTCGCCGGTTTGCCGTCCCGCCTGTCAAGCGCGCGCAGGTGTCAATCTTTGCAATTTTTGCTCAAAATATGGACGGTAGGGAGATCCCTATGCCTTCCGCCCTTGACGCGCGTTGACCCGTTTGGCGAAAGTTCCCCCAAACCACAGAACCTGCCGGTATCTGTGCTGCGCTCAACTCTCCAACCCCCCGGGGGAAGAACAGACATGACCAGTCCAACCAAGGCCGAGGGCTCCGGGTCCGCGGTCGCCTTGGACCCCGAGCTCGAGACGACCGCCGAGGTCGCCAAGGGTGAGAAGAAGCTTGAGGGTCGTTCCCCCGGGCAGTTGATGTGGCAACGGTTCAAGCGGGACCGTACGGGAGTCATCTCCGCGTGCGTAGTGATTTTCTTCTTCGTGATCGCCGCGCTCGCGCCGGTCATCTCGAGCCTGTACGGCAAGGACCCCTACACGCTCTACGCGCAGGAGCCCGACTACCCGTTCCTGCTCGACGACTTCGCGATGCCCACCGGTTCCTTCGGTGGCATGTCGGGTGACTTCTGGTTCGGTGTCGAGCCGAAGCTGGGCCGCGACGTGTTCACGATGCTGCTGTACGGCATGCGGACCTCGCTGTACATGGCGGTCATCGTCACCCTGTTCAGCGTGACCACCGGTGTCCTCATCGGCATGATCGGCGGCTACTTCGGCGGTCGTGTCGACTACTGGGTGGGCCGGATCACCGACTTCTTCCTCGGCTTCCCCCAGCAGCTGTTCTTCATCGCCTTCATGCCCGTCGTCACCGCGCTCTTCGTCGACCCGCGCGACGAGACGCCGACCTACCTGCGGGCCGTGGCCATCGTCCTGGTGATGTGGTTCCTCGGCTGGATGAGCCTCGCCCGACTGGTGCGCAGCTCGGTGCTCTCGCTGCGTGAGCGCGAGTTCGTGGAGGCGGCCAAGGTGTCCGGGGCCTCGCCCTGGCGCATCGTCCGCAAGGAGATCCTGCCGAACATCGTCACCCCGATCCTGGTGCAGGGCACGTACATCCTGCCCAGCACGATCCTCTCCATCGCCTTCCTCTCGTTCGTCGGCGTCGGCTTCACCGAGCCCACTCCCGACTGGGGCCGCATGTTCGCCGTCGGCGCCGAGGTCTACGAGCAGGACCCGATGTTCATGTTCTTCCCGGGCGTGGCGATGGTCGTCTTCGTGCTCTGCTTCAACCTTCTCGGCGACTCCGTCCGGGACGCATTCGACCCCAAGACCGGACGGTAATCGTCCATTGGTGGGTGGGGGGACTGCCGCCCCCGACCCGGGTTCTCCCGGGCCGTCAGGCAGTACTCGTGGACAACTATCGACAGGTAGGTGCATAGGCATCATGAAGCCCATCAGAAACCGCACCACGCGCGCCGTGGCCGTCGCCCTCGTGGCCGGCTCGCTCGCGCTGGCCGGCTGCTCGGACAACGGCAAGAGCAACACGAAGGACACCTCCAAGAGCAAGGAGGACGCCGCCGAGCAGTCGAAGCCTGTCGCCTACGGTGACGCCGCGGCGTCCACCGGCCCGGCCGAGGAGGTCAAGGGCGCCAAGTCCGGCGGTGTCATCAACGTCTACCAGCAGTCGGACATCACGCACCTGGACCCGGGTCAGATCTACGTCTCCGACGCCGGTCAGCTCTCCAACCTGATCCACCGCGGGCTGACGAACTACCAGGAGGACGAGAAGGGCAACCTGACGGTCGTCGGTGACATCGCCACCGACTCCGGCCAGTCCTCCGACGGCGGCAAGACCTGGACGTACAAGCTCAAGGACGGCATCAAGGACGAGGACGGCAACGCCATCACCTCGGCCGACGTCCGCCACACCATCGAGCGCCAGTACGCCAAGTTCATCTTCGACGGCCCGACGTACATCCAGAGCTGGCTGTCGGGCTCCGACTACCGCAAGGCGCTGCCGGACGGCCCGTTCAAGGGCAAGCACCTGCCGGACTCGGTCCTGGAGACCCCGGACGACAAGACGGTCGTCTTCCACTTCGACCAGCCGCGCCCGGACCTCCCGCAGGCCCTCGCCATGGCCGGTTACGCCATCGTGCCCGAGAAGCAGGACACGAAGGAGAAGTACGACAAGGCGCCGGCCTCCCTCGGCCCGTACAAGATCTCCGAGCTCAAGGCCGGCAAGTCGCTGACGCTGGTCAAGAACGACCAGTGGGACCCGAAGACGGACGCGGTGCGCCACCAGTACGTCGACGGCTTCAACTTCACCAACACCATCGACCAGGCCAGCCAGACCAAGCGTCTGATCGCCGACCAGGGCGAGGCCAAGAACGCCATGCAGTTCACGGACTCCGTGGACCCGGCGCAGATGTCGACGGTCATCTCCAACCCGGAGACCAAGAAGCGCACGATCCAGGGCTACCAGCCCTACGTGTGGCAGCTGACCTTCAACCTCGACGCCGCCGCCGTCAAGGACAAGAAGGTCCGCGACGCGATCACCTACGCGATCCCGTCCCAGGCCATGGTCCAGGCCGACGGTGGCCGCTACGGCGGTGAGGTCGCCGGTGGTCTGATGGCGCCGACCCTGCCGGGCTACGACGCGTCCTATGACCCGTTCGGCAAGACCAAGAAGCCCAACGGTGACCTGGACAAGGCCAAGGAGCTGCTGAAGGAGGCGGGCGTCAAGGAGGGCACCAAGCTCAGCTATGCCTACTCCAACACCCCGCGCGGCCAGGCCCAGCAGGTGATCATCAAGGACGCGCTGGGCAAGCTCGGCTTCGACGTCCAGGCCAAGGAGATCGACCGGGCCAGCTACTACGAGCAGATCGGCAAGCTGGACAACCCGTACGACATCTACATGACCGGCTGGGGCCAGGACTGGTCCTCCCCGTCCACGGTCATCACCCCGGTCTACGACGGCACGCTGGTCGCCGACGGTGGCTCGAACTACTCCCACATCAAGGACACCAAGGTCGACGCGCTGATCAAGAAGGCGCTGACCGAGGAGCCCGAGGCCGCCGCCAAGACGTGGGAAGAGGCTCACCACCGCATCGTGGAGGAGATCAACCCGGCCGCCCCGGTCTACTACTCGAAGCAGATCCAGCTCTTCGGATCGAACATCGGTGGTGCCCGGTACAGCACGGAGTCGAGCTACATCGACATCAACGACGTGTTCCTGAAGCAGCCGTAATCCGTCAGTCCGGCCAGTCAGGTCAGTCCGGCTGATCCGCGGGGGTGTGCGCCAGGCGGAGCGCACCCCCGCGGTCGGTTCCACCCCCTCCGACCGCCGCGTTTTCGAAGAGAGCATCCACCCGCCATGCTTCAGTTCCTCATCCGCAGGCTGATCGGCGCTGTCGTCATCATGTTCCTGATCGGCGCCTTCACGTTCTTCCTGTTCTATACGATCCCCCAAGACTTCGCGCAGCTGTCCTGCGGCAAGAACTGCTCCCCCGAGAACATCGCGGTCATCAGAGAGAACCTCGGCCTCGACAAGCCCATCACCACGCAGTTCTGGGAGTTCATGTCCGGCATCGTGGTCGGCCGTGACTTCGCGGTGGGGCACTGCTCCGCTCCGTGCCTGGGCATGTCCTTCCAGTCCGGCGACTTCGTCTGGGACTCCATCGTCGACAGCTTCCCGCTCACCCTGTCGCTGACCATCGGCGGTCTGGTCATCTTCCTGGTGCTGGGTCTCGGCGCCGGTCTGCTCGCCGCCTGGAAGCGCGGCACCGCCGTGGACAAGGCCGTCAGCGGCGCCTCGATGGTGCTCAGCTCGTTCCAGATCTACTTCCTCGGCCCGATCGTCCTCGGCCTCCTCGTCTACAGCACCGGCTGGATGGAGAGTCCCAAGTATGTGCCGATCACCGAGGACCCGGTGGGCTGGTTCATGGGCCTGTTGATCCCCTGGGCGGTCATGGCCACCATCTTCACCGCCCAGTACACGCGTATGGCCCGCTCGACCATGATCGAGCAGCTCTCGGAGGAACACGTCCGTACGGCCCGCGCGAAGGGCATGAAGCAGCGGTACGTATTCTTCCGTTATGCCTGGCGGGGTTCACTCATCCCGATCGTCACCATCATCGGCATGGACCTGAGCGCGCTGCTCTCCGGCGCGGTCGTCACGGAGTACACCTTCGACCTGGCCGGCATCGGGCGTCTCGCGGTCGAGTCCTCGGTCGGCAAGGACATTCCGCTGACGATGGGCGTGATGCTGTTCGGCGCGTTCTTCATCCTGATGCTGAACATCATCGTGGACATCGCCTACGCCTACATCGACCCGCGCGTGCGCCTCAGCTAGGAGAAATACCGTGACCACTCTGACCAAGACCGAAGGTGAGAAGGCCCCGACCGGGCCGGAGGCCTTCCTCTCGGTCCGCGACCTGCGGGTGCGGTTCTCCACCGAGGACGGCATAGTCAAGGCCGTCGACGGGCTCTCCTTCGACGTCGAGCGCGGCAAGACGCTGGGCATCGTGGGCGAGTCGGGCTCCGGCAAGTCCGTGACCAACCTGACCGTCCTCGGCCTGCACAACCCCAAGACCACCACCGTCGAGGGCGAGATCGTCCTCGACGGCAAGGAACTCGTCACCGCCAAGGAGAAGGAGCTGGAGCAGCTCCGCGGCAACAAGGTGGCGATGATCTTCCAGGACCCGCTGACGGCGCTCTCGCCGTACTACACGGTGGGCCGGCAGATCGCCGAGCCGTTCATGAAGCACACCGGCGCCTCCAAGAAGGAGGCCCGGCAGCGGGCGATCGAGATGCTGGCCAAGGTCGGCATCCCGCAGCCGCAGACCCGTGTGGACGACTACCCGCACCAGTTCTCCGGCGGTATGCGCCAGCGCGCCATGATCGCCATGGCGCTGGTCTGCGACCCCGACCTGCTGATCGCCGACGAGCCGACCACCGCGCTCGACGTGACCGTGCAGGCGCAGATCCTCGACCTGCTCAAGGACCTCCAGCAGGAGTTCGGCTCCGCGATCATCTTCATCACCCACGACCTCGGCGTCATCTCCGACATGGCCGACGACCTGCTGGTGATGTACTCGGGCCGGGCCGTGGAGCGCGGCAGCGTCCGTGAGGTGCTGCGCACCCCCAAGCACCCCTACACCTGGGGCCTGCTCAGCTCGATGCCCCGCCTCGGCGGCGACACCGGCCAGGCGCTCACCCCGATCCCCGGCTCCCCGCCCAGCCTGCTCAACCCGCCCACCGGCTGCCCGTTCCACCCGCGCTGCGCGTTCACCGGTGAGGTCACCGGCAACCGGTGCAGCACGGAGCGGCCGCCGCTCGGCGAGGGGCGCGCCTCTGCCTGCCACCTGACGGCGGAGCAGAAGCAGACCATCTTCATCGACAAGATCCAGCCCCGGCTGCGCTAGGGAGAACCGAGATCATGAGCGACAACCTCACCCTCCCCGCACAGCAGGGCTCCACGGACACCGCGGCCGAAACGCTGCTCAGGGTCGAGGGCCTGACGAAACACTTCCCCATCTACGGCGGCTTCCCGATCAAACGCAAGGTCGGTGCCGTGCAGGCGGTGGACGGCATCGACCTGACCGTCGGGGTCGGCGAGAGCGTCGGTCTGGTCGGTGAGTCGGGCTGCGGCAAGTCGACCACCGGGCGGCTGATCACCCGTCTGATGGAGCCCACCGGCGGGAAGATCACCTACAAGGACCAGGACATCACGCACGCCTCGCGCAAGCAGCTGGCGCCCGTGCGGTCCGAGATCCAGATGATCTTCCAGGACCCGTACTCCTCGCTGAACCCTCGGCAGACGGTCGGCACGATCATCAAGTCACCGATGGAGGTCAACGGGATCAACCCCGAGGGCGGCCGGGAGAAGAAGGTCCGCGAGCTGCTGGAGCTGGTCGGCCTCAACCCCGAGCACTACAACCGCTTCCCGCACGAGTTCTCCGGCGGTCAGCGTCAGCGCATCGGTGTCGCCCGCGCGCTCGCCCTGAACCCGAAGCTGATCGTCGCGGACGAGCCGGTCTCGGCGCTGGACGTGTCGATCCAGGCGCAGGTCGTCAACCTGCTCCAGAAGGTCCAGGACGAGCTGGGCATCGCGTTCCTCTTCATCGCCCACGACCTCGCCATCGTCCGGCACTTCTCCAAGCGCGTCGCGGTCATGTACCTGGGCAAGATCGTCGAGGTCGCCGACCGGGACTCGCTCTACAACCGGCCCCGCCACCCGTACACCCACGCGCTCCTCTCGGCGGTGCCGGAGGTCGCGATCGACGACGAGGTCGAGGTGAAGGAGCGGATCCGGCTCGCCGGTGACGTGCCCTCGCCGATCTCGCCGCCGTCCGGCTGCCGCTTCCGCACCCGCTGCTGGAAGGCGCAGGACAAGTGCGCGAGCGAGGAGCCGCCGCTGGTCCAGCTCTCCGGCAACCTGGCCGGCCACCTGACGGCCTGCCACTTCCCGGAGGACCCGACGACCGAGGCCCGCGCCGAGGACGTCGTCCTGGACCCCGCGCTCAAGGCGCTGGAGGACAGCGCGCCGAGGGAGTCCGACGCGAAGGGCACGAAGGACTGAGATCACGAAGGACTGACCTGATCGGGTCTTTCAGGGCTCGTCGTACGACGGTGATGATCCCGGTAACGGGGGCCATCACCGCTGTGCGACGGGCCCTGCTTCGTGGATGAACGCTTTCGACGGGGGCGCGCGGACATATGGGGTCGGGACGGCTGATCGACGACCGTACGGTGGCCGCCGTTCTCTTCGACGTGGACGGCGTGCCGACCGACACCGCCGGTGCGCACGGCCGGGTCCGGCGGCGGGAGGACAACCTGCGGTCGTCGGCGCCGGAGCGTGACCCGGACGAGGAACACCGGTCCCTGGACCGGCTGATGGCGGCCGGGAAACCCGGGTTCCGAGCCTTCGACGGGGTCGCCGGACCGCCGCGCGCCCTGCCGCCGGGCCGCTGGGCCGTCGTCACCTCCAGCCGCGCCGAGCCGACCGCCGCCCGGCTCGCCCGTACGGGGCCGGTCGTGCCCGAGGTGCGGGTCCGCGCCGAGGACGTCTCCGAGGGCGGGCCGTCGCCCGAGGGCTGTCTGATCGCCGCCGCTCGCCCGGGCGCCGACCCGGCCCGCTGCCTGGTCGTCGAGGACGCGCCGGCGGGCATGGCGGCGGGACTCGCGGCCGGCTGCACGGTGTACGCGGTGGCCTCCACACACCGGCCGGACGAACTCCGGGACGCGCACGCGTGTTTCGGGTCGGCCGCGGAGGCGGCGGGGGCGATCCTGCACTGCACGGAAGACGCACAGCACACACCACCGACACATCGCGACGGAGACACCAGTTGAGCCTCACACCCGCCACCATCCACAACATCACGATCGACTGCACCGGCGACCCGTACGACCTCGGCCTCTTCTGGAGCGAACTCCTCGGCCGGCCCCTGGCCGACGACGACAAGCCCGGTGACCCGGAGGCCATCATCGAGGACCCGGCCGGTGGCCCGAGGCTGCTCTTCATCCGCGTCCCCGAGGCCAAGTCGGTCAAGAACCGGGTACACCTCGACCTGCGACCCCAGGGCCGCACCCGCGCCGAGGAGGTCGAGCGCGCCCTCGGGCTGGGCGCCCGTGTGATCGCCGACCACACCCGCCCCGACGGCGGCGGCTGGGTCCTCATGGCCGACCCCGAGGGCAACGAGTTCTGCGTGGAGCGGGGGGAGCTGGGCTGACCCTGGGGTGCGGCCAGTGGCGAGTAATCCCCACTCGCCCGCACCCGAACAGGCACCCGAACCCGAGCACACACCCCAACCCGAGCACACACCCATACGGCCCTCCAGATGTGCACTTTGCGTGTTATGCGCCGATATTGTCCGGTAACAAGAACATCGCGCATGTACGACGAGGAGGCACTCCATGCGTGGAGCCACGCACGCCCGATGGGTCGCCGGTGCGGCGGCGGTCGCCCTCGCCGTGACCGCCTGCGGGGGCGGGGACGACGACGGCGGTGGCGGCGCCGGTGACACCGGAGCGGTGCTCAGCTCCTCGTGGGGGGACCCGCAGAACCCGCTGGAGCCGGCCAACACCAACGAGGTGCAGGGCGGCAAGGTGCTCGACATGATCTTCCGCGGGCTGAAGCGGTACGACCCCAAGACCGGTGAGGCGAAGGACATGCTCGCCGAGGAGATCGAGACGACCGACTCGCAGAACTTCACCATCACCATCAAGGACGGCTGGACCTTCCAGAACGGCGAGAAGGTCACCGCCAAGTCCTTCGTGGACGCCTGGAACTACGGGGCGAGTCTGAAGAACAACCAGCGCAACGCGTACTTCTTCGAGTACATCGAGGGCTACGACAAGACGCACCCGGCCGACGGCGGCGAGCAGACCGCCGAGACCCTATCCGGGCTGAAGGTCGTCGACGACGCCACCTTCACGGTCAAGCTCACCCAGAAGTTCTCGACCTTCCCCGACACCCTCGGCTACAACGCCTACGCCCCGCTGCCGCAGTCGTTCTTCACCGACCACGACGCCTGGCTGAGCAAGCCCGTCGGCAACGGCCCGTACGCCGTGGAGTCGTACACCAAGGGCGCCCAGCTGTCGGTGCGCAAGTGGGACGACTACCCCGGTGAGGACAAGGCGCAGAACGGCGGCGTGGACCTGAAGGTCTACACCGACAACAACACCGCCTACACCGACCTGATGGCCGGGAACCTCGACCTCGTCGACGACGTCCCCGCCGCCCAGCTGAAGAACGTCGAGGCCGACCTCGGCGACCGGTACATCAACACCCCGGCCGGCATCATCCAGACGCTCGCCTTCCCCTACTACGACAGGAACTGGGGCAAGGACGGAATGGAGAAGGTCCGCGAGGGCCTGTCCCGGGCGATCGACCGTGACCAGATCACCGAGACCATCTTCCAGGGGACCCGCACCCCCGCCACCGACTGGACCTCCCCCGTCCTCGGCGAGGAGGGCGGCTACAAGAAGGGTCTGTGCGGTGACGCCTGCGAGCACGATCCGGACGCGGCCAAGAAGCTGATCCAGGAGGGCGGCGGCCTCCCCGGCGGCCAGGTCAGGATCACGTACAACGCGGACACCGGCTCCCACAAGCAGTGGGTCGACGCCGTCTGCAACTCCATCAACAACGCCCTCGACAACGACAAGGCGTGCGTCGGTAACCCGGTCGGTACCTTCGCCGACTTCCGCAACCAGATCACCGACCGGAAGATGAGCGGCCCGTTCCGCGCCGGCTGGCAGATGGACTATCCGCTCATCCAGAACTTCCTCCAGCCGCTCTACTACACCAACGCCTCCTCCAACGACGGCAAGTGGTCCAACGCCGAGTTCGACAAGCTCGTCGACGAGGCCAACGCCGAGTCCGACACGGCGAAGGCCGTGGAGACGTTCCAGAAGGCCGAGGAGGTCGTCCGGGACAACATGGCCGCCATCCCGCTCTGGTACCAGAACGGCAGCGCGGGCTACTCCGAGCGGCTCTCCGACGTGTCCCTGAACCCGTTCAGCGTGCCGGTGTACGACCAGATCAAGGTCAGCTGACCTCCCGTGGGACGGTACGTCGTCCGGCGCCTGCTGCAGATGATCCCGGTCTTCGTCGGCGCCACCCTCCTGATCTTCCTGATGGTGAACGTGATGGGCGACCCCATCGCGGGCCTCTGCGGCGACCGGGAGTGCGATCCGGCGACGGCCGCCCAGCTGCGCCGCGAGTTCGGCCTCGACAAGCCGGTGGGGCAGCAATACCTGACCTACATGGGCAACGTCTTCACCGGCGACTTCGGCACCGCGTTCAACGGGCAGGAGGTCACCGAGCTGATGGGCTCGGCCTTCCCGGTCACCATCCGGCTGACGATCGTCGCGATCCTCTTCGAGATCGTCATCGGGATCACGCTGGGTGTCGTCACCGGGCTGCGGCGCGGCCGGCCCGTGGACACCGGCGTGCTGCTGGTCACCCTGGTCGTCATCTCCGTCCCCACCTTCGTCACCGGCCTGCTGCTCCAGCTGCTGCTCGGTGTCGAGTGGGGCTGGATCCGCCCCTCGGTCTCCTCCGACGCCCCCTTCGACGAGCTGATCGTCCCCGGGCTCGTCCTCGCCTCCGTCTCCCTCGCCTACGTCACCCGGCTGACCCGTACGTCCATCGCCGAGAACGCCCGCGCCGACTACGTGCGCACCGCCGTCGCCAAGGGCCTGCCCCGGCACCGCGTGATCCGCAAGCACCTGCTGCGGAACTCCCTGATCCCCGTGGTCACCTTCATCGGCACCGACATCGGCGCCCTCATGGGCGGCGCCATCGTCACCGAGCGGATCTTCAACATCCACGGCGTCGGCTACCAGCTCTACCAGGGCATCCTCCGCCAGAACACCCAGACCGTCGTCGGCTTCGTGACCGTCCTCGTCCTGGTGTTCCTGCTCGCCAACCTGCTCGTCGACCTCCTCTACGCCGTACTCGACCCGAGGATCCGCTATGCCTGAGCCGCAGCCCCCGGAGCCGCACGTCTCGGGCGGCGGACGGGCCGCCGAGGACGGGGCGATCGCCGCGACGGGGATGGGCGGCGCGATGGACCTGGCCACCACCGAGGGGGAGACCCTGGAGAAGGGCCTGGGCGACGGCGGCGACCCGTCCGACAAGCCCCGCAGCCTCTGGTCGGACGCCTGGCGCGACCTGCGCCGCAACCCCGTCTTCATCGTCTCGGGGTTGGTGATCCTCTTCCTGGTCGTCATCTCCCTCTGGCCGTCGCTGATCGCCTCCGGCAACCCGCTCACGTGCGACCTGTCCAAGGCCCAGCAGGGCTCGGAGGCCGGCCACCCCTTCGGCTACGACGGCCAGGGCTGCGACGTCTACACCCGTACCGTCTACGGGGCGCGGATCTCCATCGCCGTCGGCGTCTGCGCCACGCTCGGCGTCGCGATCCTCGGCTCGGTACTGGGCGGGCTCGCCGGGTTCTTCGGCGGGTTCTGGGACGCGATCCTGTCCCGGATCACCGACGTCTTCTTCGCGATCCCGGTGGTGCTCGGCGGCCTGGTGCTGCTGTCCGTGGTGACCGACAACAGCATCTGGCCGGTGATCGGCTTCATGGTCCTGCTGGGATGGCCGCAGATCTCCCGCATCGCCCGCGGCGCGGTCATCACCGCCAAACAGAACGACTACGTCCAGGCCGCCCGCGCCCTCGGCGCCTCCAACTCCCGCATGCTGCTGCGCCACATCACCCCGAACGCGGTCGCCCCGGTCATCGTCGTGGCCACCATCGCCCTCGGCACGTACATCGCCCTGGAGGCGACCCTCTCCTACCTCGGCGTCGGCCTCAAACCACCAAGCGTCTCCTGGGGCATCGACATCTCCGCCGCCTCCCCGTACATCCGCAACGCCCCCCACGCCCTCCTCTGGCCCTCCGGGGCCCTGGCGATCACGGTCCTGGCCTTCATCATGCTCGGCGACGCGGTGCGCGACGCCCTTGATCCGAAGTTGAGGTGAGCCGGCCATGCTGCTCGAAGTGCGGGATCTGCACGTGGAGTTCCGGACCCGGGACGGGGTCGCCAAGGCCGTCAACGGGGTCAACTACGGGGTGGACGAGGGGCAGACGCTGGCCGTGCTCGGCGAGTCCGGGTCCGGCAAGTCGGTGACCGCGCAGGCCGTCATGGGCATCCTCGACATGCCGCCCGGGCGGATCACCGGCGGCGAGATCCTCTTCAGGGGCCAGGACCTGCTGAAGCTCAAGGAGGACGAACGCCGGAAGATCCGTGGCGCCGAGATGGCGATGATCTTCCAGGACGCCCTGTCCTCCCTCAATCCCGTGCTCTCCGTCGGCGACCAGCTCGGCGAGATGTTCGTCGTCCACCGGGGCATGTCCAAGAAGGAGGCCCGCGCCAAGGCCGTCGAGCTGATGGACCGGGTCCGCATCCCGGCCGCCAAGGAGCGCGTACGGGACTACCCGCACCAGTTCTCCGGCGGTATGCGCCAGCGCATCATGATCGCCATGGCGCTGGCCCTGGAACCCGCGCTGATCATCGCCGACGAACCGACGACGGCGCTGGACGTCACCGTCCAGGCCCAGGTCATGGACCTCCTCGCCGAACTCCGGCGCGAGCTGAACATGGGCCTGATCCTCATCACCCACGACCTCGGTGTGGTCGCCGACGTCGCCGACCGCATCGCCGTGATGTACGCGGGCCGCATCGTCGAGTCCGCCCCCGTCCACGACCTCTACAAGGCCCCGGCCCACCCGTACACCCGTGGCCTCCTCGACTCGATCCCGCGCCTGGACCAGAAGGGCCAGGAGCTCTACGCCATCAAGGGCCTGCCGCCCAACCTCATGAACATCCCGCCCGGCTGCGCCTTCAACCCGCGCTGTCCGATGGCCCGCGACCTGTGCCGGACCGACGTACCCCCGCTGTACGACGTGGAGCCGTCGGACGGGATCCGGGTCAGCGCCTGCCACTTCTGGAGGGAGTGCCTCGATGACCACCACCGCTGAGGCCGAGCCGATCCTGGAGGTCAGGGGGCTGGTCAAGCACTACCCGCTCACCGAGGGCATCCTCTTCAAGAAGCAGGTCGGCGCGGTGAAGGCCGTCGACGGCGTTGACTTCACCCTGGGCCCGGGGGAAACCCTCGGCATCGTCGGAGAGTCCGGCTGCGGCAAGTCCACGGTCGCCAGGATGCTGGTCCACCTGGAACGGCCGACCGCCGGTTCCATCCGCTACAAGGGCGAGGACATCACCCGGCTCTCCGGCAAGGCCCTCAAGACCGTCCGCCGCAACATCCAGATGGTCTTCCAGGACCCGTACACCTCGCTCAACCCCCGGATGACCGTGGGCGACATCATCGGGGAGCCGTACGACATCCACCCCGAGGTCGCGCCCAAGGGCGACCGCCGGCGCCGGGTCCAGGAACTCCTCGACGTCGTCGGCCTCAACCCCGAGTACATCAACCGCTACCCGCACCAGTTCTCCGGCGGCCAGCGCCAACGCATCGGCATCGCCCGGGGCCTGGCGCTCCGCCCCGAGATCATCGTCGCCGACGAACCCGTCTCCGCCCTCGACGTCTCCGTCCAGGCCCAGGTCATCAACCTGCTGGACCGGCTCCAGGGCGAGTTCGGGCTGTCGTACGTCTTCATCGCGCACGACCTGTCGATCGTGCGGCACATCTCCGACCGGGTCGGCGTGATGTACCTCGGGCGGATCGTGGAGATCGGCCGTGACGCCGAGATCTACGACCATCCGACGCACCCCTACACCCAGGCGCTGCTCTCCGCCGTGCCCGTCCCGGACCCCGAGGCACGCGAGCACCGGGAGCGGATCATCCTCTTCGGCGACGTGCCCTCCCCGACGAACATCCCCTCCGGGTGCCGCTTCCGCACGCGCTGCTGGAAGGCCCGGGAAAGGTGCGCGCTGGAGGTGCCGCTGCTCGCGGTACCTGCGGAGTTCCGGTTCACGACCGGCCCGGCGGCCCATGACTCGGCCTGCCATTTCGCGGAGGAGAAGCAGGTGGTGCCGCCGGAGGAGCCGACGCAGGAGCCGCCGGAGGAGTCGACGGACGATCATGCGGATGGGGCAGAATAAGCCTAAAAATCCACACCAAACGCGTTAACACGCAGGCAACTTGGCTGACCCCGTTCCGATATACGGACACGCGAATCTGAATCACGTACGGCCGTGCGGGTGCCGTAAACGGGCCGGGGCTCGCCATGTAGCCCCGGCCCGTTGCTGCCTTTGCGCCTAAGCCGGTGCCGCTCTCGCGAACCTGGCTGGTGCTTCGTCGTGGTTCCTCACTTGATGGTTGCGGTGCTCTCTGGAAGGCCCTTGCTGCCCAGGTTCAAAGCGCGCCGCAGGAAGTCCACCTGGAGCAGCAGCAGGTTCTCCGCGACCTGTTCCTGCGGGGTCATGTGCGTCACCCCCGAGAGCGGCAGCACCTCGTGCGGGCGGCCGGCCGCGAGGAGCGCGGAGGACAGGCGCAGGGCGTGGGCGAAGACGACGTTGTCGTCGGCGGTGCCGTGCACGATCATCAGCGGCCGGTGCGGCTCGGCGGGGGCGGACAGCCCCTCGTCCGTCACCAGCGAGCTCTTCGCGTACGCCTCCGGGGCCGATGCCGGATCGCCCAGGTAGCGCTCGGTGTAGTGCGTGTCGTACAGCCGCCAGTCGGTGACCGGGGCGCCCGCGATGCCCGCGTGGAAGACGTCCGGTCGGCGCAGCACCGCGAGGGCCGCCAGCCAGCCGCCGTACGACCAGCCGCGGATCGCCACCCGGGACAGGTCCAGCGGATGCGACTTCGCCAGGTCGTGCAGCGCCTCCACCTGGTCGTCCAGGGAGAGCGTGAAGTCGCCGTCGATCGCCTTCTCCCAGGCGGGGGAGCGGCCGGGGGTGCCGCGCCCGTCGGCGACCACCACCGCGAAACCCTGGTCGGCGAACCACTGCGAGGTGAGGTGCGCGTTGTGGGCGGCGAGCACCCGGGGGCCGTGGGGGCCGCCGTAGGGGTCCAGGAGAACCGGTAGGGGTGTGTCCCCGTCGTAGTCGCTCGGCATAAGCAGGGCGCACGGTACGCGGCGTGCGCCCCCCTGGGTGAACCGTACGCGCGGGGACAGACCGGGATCTTCCGCATAAGACGCCACGGTCGCCACGCGCTTGCCGTCCCGCAGCACCTGTACCTGGGTGCCCGCCCGCTCGGGAATGGCCGAGACGAGTACGGTCACACCCCCGGAGCGCACCGCCGAGTGCACGCCCGGCTCCTGCGACAGGCGCTCCAGGCCCAGCTCGTTCACGCGGTAGACGTGGATCTCCCCGATCTCCGGATCGGCGGCCGCCTCACCCGCCGACGCCGAGACCAGCACGTCGGCGTCGGTCACGTCGAGAACCGAGCGGACGTGCAACTGCGGCCCCGTCAGCGGACGTTCGCCGACCGCCAGCACCCGCGCGCCGCCCTCGTCCGCGACACGCACGAGCTGCCCCGACGGACTCCACGAAGGCACCCCGGGGAAAAGATCAAGCCAATGTGGATCTTCGTCGGCGTGCACCATCCGGGTGGCCCCCGAGTCCGCGTCCACGGCCAGGAACAGCTGGCTGAGCTGGTCCCGAGCCTGCACCAGGATCAGCGGCGCTCCCGCCGCTGACCAGTGCACATGCGCCAGATACGGATAGCGCGCCCGGTCCCACACGACCTCGGTGCGGCCTCCGGAGAGGTCGGTCACGAAGAGCCGTACCTCCGCGTTGGCGGTCCCGGCCGCCGGGTACGCCACCCGCTGCGGGTCCCTTTCCGGCTGTGCGGGGTCCGAGATCCACCAGCGGCGCACCGGCGTGTCGTCCACACGGGTCACCAGCAGGCGGTCCGAATCCGGCGACCACCAGAAGCCACGCGAACGACCCATCTCCTCGGCCGCGATGAACTCCGCCAGGCCGTGGGTGACGTTCTCCAGGTCCTCCTCGGTGAGCGCCAGATCGTTGGCGCCCTCCGCCTCGACGACCCGCAGCGCGCCCCGGGCGACGTAGGCGACGTACCGGCCGTCGGGCGAGGGGCGGGGGTCGATCACCGGTCCGGGTACGTCCAGTTCACGTGCCGTGCCGGCCCGCAGTTCGGCCACGAAAAGCCGCCCTGACAAGGCGAAAGAGGCCAACTCCACGGCCGCGTCGGTGGCGTAGCCGACGATTCCGGCGCCGCCCTCGCGGCTGCGTTCCCGGCGTGCGCGCTCCTCGGCCGACAACTCCTCCGAGGAGCCGCGGAGCAGCGTGCCAGGGTCGGCGGCGACCCTCTCGCCGCCCTCCGGGAGGTCAAGCACCCACAGCTTGTTGGCCCGTTCGGTGCCGGAGGCGGATCGCAGGAACGCCACGCGGGAACCGTCCGGAGCGACGGAGAACGCCCGTGGCGCGCCCAGGGTGAAACGCTGTGTCCGGGCGTGTCGGCGAGGGAAGGACTCGGGCTGGGTCGTCATCCCCCGACCATATTGGCCATGCGCCCCCTTGTGCGGCCGTGCGCCGATCGATGCGCGCGTATGGATAGTTATGATCACTATCGCTGGGTGGGTATGAACCTGCTGGCCGCTGTATGGATTTACAACTGCGTCACCCACGTCACCGGTTGACGACGGCTCCGCCGTCAGCCCTCGACAACTGCTTCGCTCCCCAGGTCCCAGGGAACTTTTGGAGGTGAGCCGCCGTGGCACTCTCGATTTCGGCGGTGGTGCTGCTGGCGATCATCGTCTTCATCCTGATCAAGAAGTCAGGGCTGAAGGCACCACACGCGATCATCTGCATCCTGCTCGGTTTCTACCTCGCCTCCTCGACCATCGCGCCGACGATCAGCGAGCTGACGACCAACATCGCGGGCATGATCGGCAGTATCAAGTTCTGACACCTCCGGCCGCCGGGGGCCTCTCCCAGGGCCTGTGCCACCAGGTCCGCGACCCCCGCGGCCGACCGTTCCCGTGAATGACCGCGCCCGACACAGGCGCGGCCCGGGCGCCTCGTAGGGTGGGTCCATGACGGATCTGCCCAGCCGCCGACTGCTCCTGGTGCACGCGCACCCGGACGACGAGTCGATCAACAACGGCGCGACCATGGCCAAGTACGCGGCCGGGGGAGCGCGGGTGACGCTGGTGACCTGCACGCTCGGCGAGGAGGGCGAGGTCATCCCGCCCCGTCTCGCCCACCTCGCGCCCGACCGTGACGACACGCTGGGCCCGTACCGGGTGGGCGAACTGGCCGAGGCCATGAAGGAGCTCGGCGTCACCGACCACCGCTTCCTCGGCGGCCCCGGACGCTACCGCGACTCCGGGATGATGGGCGTCGAGCAGAACGAGCGGCCCGGCGCCTTCTGGTCCGCCGACCTCGACGAGGCCGCCGCCCATCTGGTCCAGGTGATCCGCGAGGTACGCCCCCAGGTCCTCGTCACCTACGATCCGGGCGGCGGCTACGGCCACCCCGACCACATCCAGGCCCACCGCGTCGCCATGCGCGCCGCCGACCTGACCCCCGACCCGGACTTCCGGCCCGACCTGGGCGAGCCCTGGGAGATCGCCAAGGTCTACTGGAACCGGGTGCCGCGCGGCGTGGTCCTGGAGGGCTTCGCCCGGCTCCGCCGCGACCTCGCAGAGCCCGGACGGCTGCCGTTCCAGCACGCGGCGAGTGTGGCCGATGTGCCGGGGGTGGTGGACGACCACATCGTCACGACCGAGATCGACGGCACCGACTTCGCGGCAGCGAAGGCCGCCGCGATGCGCGCGCACGCCACCCAGATCGAGGTCGCCGGACCGTACTTCGCCCTCTCCAACAAACTCGCACAGCCTCTCCTGACCACCGAGTACTACGAGTTGGTACGCGGCAGACGTGAAGGAGGGAGCCGGGAGAGCGACTTGTTCGAGGGGGTTCCCGGCATTTCTTGCGAGTCTTTCGAGGAACGGCAGAACGGAACGGCCCTGTGATGCGTACGCATGTGTATGACAAACGAGTGGTGCGCTCGCGCGACCGCCGAGAGGCAGGCCGGCGATGAAGGCGACCGACCGGCCCTCGGCCGGACAAGGCAGCGCGCTCGCACAGCCGTTGACGCTGCCCCCGCTCGGGCGGACCGCCGCCCACCTGGGGCTCTTCGTGCTGGGAGCCGTGGTCGGCGCGGCCGGCGGGCTGCTCCAAGCCGCCTGGTTCCCCGCCGGGTTGCTGCTCGCGCTGGCCGGCGCGACCGGCCTCTTCCTGGGGGGCGCCCGGGCGATGGGCGGCAGAGCGGGGGCCGTTGCGCCGGCCGCCGGGTGGATGATCTCCGTCATCCTGCTCACGTCCACCCGACCGGAGGGAGACTTCCTGTTCGGCGCGGGAGCCGGCTCGTATCTCTTCCTGCTCGGCGGCATGGCTGTGGCTGTGATGTGCGCCACCCTTGGGCGGGGGCGGCAACCGACCGGGTCCGACGCCCGACTTGGGAAGTGACGTACCACTTCGCCGCGGTACGCGGGTGCGGGTCCCGTGTGGGTTTCCCACGCGGTCGTGGGATACGCGCCGGAAGTGGCCAGTATGGTGGTGCGCGCCGCCGAGCCGCCCGCTGAGGTCGTGACGGGCGGCGGAGCAAACCGGGAGAACCTGCCTTGAGTCGTGAAACTGACACTTCGTCCTCCGGGGCCAATGGGCGCGGCAGCACCGCGTACCCGTCGGGGACACCGCCGTACGGCACGCCCATGGCCACCGAGGCCGGTGCCGACGCGGCCCGGTCGGCCGCAGGCGAGCGACCGGACGGCCCCAAGACCGAGACCACACTGACGACGCGGGTCCGGATCAACATCCCCGGGTCGCGTCCCATCCCGCCGGTCGTCGTGCGCAAGCCGGTCGGGGACGGCGAGGGCGCGTCGGACGACGCCGGGTCCGAGTCGGAGACCACCGGCACGACGGCCATGCCCGTCTTCACGGAGCCCCCGGCGCCGGAACCGGCAGGGCCGGCCGACGACAGGCCCGCCAGCGACTGGTTCGCGCCACGCAAGGGCTCCACCCCGCCGAAGGGCACGAACGTCGGCGCCGGCAACGGGGCCGGGTTCCCCACCGGTCCGCTCGGCGGCCCGGGCCCCGGCACGCCGGCCGGCCCAGGCGCGGGCGCCCGCCCCGGCGGCACGGGTCCGCTGGCCGGCGGCCCCGGCGGAGCGCAGCCCGCGGGCCCGCGCCCCGGCGCGAGCGGCGGCCCCCGGCCCGGCGGTACGAACGGCTCCGGGCTCCCCGGCGCCACCGGCGGCCAGCCGGTGGCACCCGGCCACGGCGGCGGCACCGGCTCCTTCGACGTCTCGGCCGCGCTGGCCGGCACCAAGCCCGAGCGCGACGACCTGCCGTACTTCTCGGACCACGGCACCGGCCTGGGCCCCGACGGCCCGAACGGCCGCTCCGGCCCGGCGGGCCCCACCACCGGCCCGGTCACCGGCGACAGTCCGCTCGGCCCGCCTCCCGGCCAGGGGAGCCCCTTCGGCGGCCCCGAAGCCGACTTCTCCGCGCCCGACTTCTCCGCGCCCGACTTCTCCGCGCCCGGCGCCTACGCCCGCCCCGGCGGCGGCCTCAGCGACGACACTGCGGTCCTCACCCCGCAGCGGCCGGCCCCCGAGCCGGGCACCCCCGGCTACGGCGGCTCCGGCCCTGTCGTCGACAACCCCTCGGGGCACACCCTGACCAGCGGCATCCCCGTCGTGCCCCCCGGCAGCCAGGGCACGCCCTTCGGCGCGGGCGGACCCGACGGCGCGGTGCAGCACACCCCGCCGAAGCTGCCCGACCCCGGCCCGCAGCAGAAGTCCACCCCGGCGAAGAACACGAAGTCCGCCAAGCCGGCCAAGAAGAAGGGCCGCAGCAAGCTGGGCCTGCTCGTCGGCGGCGTGATCGTCCTCGGCGGCGGTGTCTACGGCGCCGGTCTGCTGCTGAACCACTCCGACGTTCCCAAGGGCACCACCGTCCTCGGCGTCGACATCGGCGGCAGCACCCGTGACGAGGCCGTCAACAAGCTCGACGAGGCCTTCGGCGACCGCACGGACGAGGCGCTGAAGCTCACGGTCGACGGCGAGACCGTCTCCCTCAAACCCGACCAGGCCGGACTGCAGTTCGACAAGCAGGCCACGGTCAGCGCCGCCGCCGTCAGCGACTACAACCCCGTCTCGGTGGTCGGCGCCCTCTTCGGCCAGAAACGGGTCGTCGAGCCCGTCATGCCCGTCGACGAGGAGAAGCTCCAGGCCGCCCTGGAGCGCGCCGCGGGCAGCTCCGGCTCGGCGAGCGACGGCACCGTCAAGTACGAGGCCGGCAAGGCCGTGCCCGTCTATGGCAAGGCCGGCAAGGGCATCGCGGTCGGCGAGTCCACCGACGCCGTCGAGGAGGCCTACCGCACCCAGGTCGAGACCGGCAAGGCCGCGGCCGTGCAGCTGCCGACCACGACCAAGGACCCGTCGGTCGACAAGGCCGAGGTCGACCGGTTCATGAAGGAGTTCGCGGAGCCGGCCATGTCCGCCAACGTCATCGTGCAGACGGACGCCGCGCACAGCATCGAGCTGAGCCCGGAGAACTCCCTCTGGAAGTTCCTCACCGTCAAGACCATCGACGGCAAGCTCGTCGACTCCTACGACGAGAAGGCCCTCAAGGAGCTCTACGGCGGCACCTTCGACGGCGTCCTCATCACCCGGGGCAACGGCGAGAAGACCCCCGTCACCGTCGAGGACGTCTACGGCGCCCTCCGCCAGGCCCTGAAGAGCACGACGGACCGTACGGCGGTCATCGAGACGGACCCGAGCTAGTTCCGTGGCTCCACAGCCGTGAAGGGGGCACCCGGCGAACGCCGGGTGCCCCCTCGTCACTGTCCCGGCTATGACTTCTGTCATCCCGGGGTAGGGACCACCGACACTGCCGCTCCCACCCCCGGCGCGCCGACGATGGTGCCCATGACGACCACGACGACGGCCACCGACTCGACGGTGGTGGGATTCGACAACGTGACGAAGGTGTACGGCGACGTGCGGGCCGTGGACGGTCTGACGCTCGCCCTGCACCCGGGGGAGACCGTGGCCCTGCTGGGCCCGAACGGCGCCGGCAAGTCCACCACCCTGGACCTGCTGCTCGGCCTCAAGAACGCCGACAGCGGCACGATCGGCCTCTTCGGCACCAGCCCGCGCGAGGCGATCGTCGCCGGCCGCGTGGGCGCCATGCTGCAGAGCGGCGGCCTGATGGACGAGGTCACGGTCGCCGAACTGGTCCGGCTCGCCTGCGCCCTGCACCCGAGGCCGTACCCGGTCCCCGACGTCCTCGCCCGCGCAGGCATCACCCAGATCGCCGGCCGCAAGGTCGACAAGCTCTCCGGCGGCCAGGCCCAGCGGGTCCGCTTCGCCCTCGCCACGGCCGGCGACAGCGACCTGATCGTCCTGGACGAGCCCACCACCGGCATGGACGTCTCCGCCCGCCAGGCCTTCTGGGTCACCATGCGCGAACAGGCCGACCAGGGCCGCACGGTCCTCTTCGCCACGCACTACCTCGAAGAGGCCGACGCCATCGCCGACGCGTTCCTGGTCAAGGACGCCCCGGCCGCCCAACTCGCGGACGCGGTGCGCAGGGTCCTGGCAGGCGAAAGGGTCATCGACCCGACGCTCGCGGCAGCGGCCCTGGCCGAGGGCGCGAACCCCCTGACCGACCGCGAACGAGAGGTCCTGCGAGCAGCGGCGGACGGCTCGACGAACGCGGAACTGGCCAAGGCCCTCCACCTCTCCCAGGGCACGGTCCGCAACTACCTGTCGACGGCGATCCACAAGCTGGCGGTACGCAACAGAACGGAGGCGGTCCGCACCGCAAGGGAGAAGGGCTGGTTGTAGCGCGCCCCGAAGGGACGCGGGGAACCGCGCGACCAGCCACGAATCACCCGCACCCGCCAACGCACAACAAACCCGAGGCGAACAGGCGCCCTCAGTTCAGCCGCGCCCGAGCCGCATCAGCCTGCCGACGCACCTTCTCGGCCGCCCCCGCATCCACGCCCGCCACCACCTCCGCATACTCCTCCAACGCGGCAGCACCCCGCACAAACTCCCCCCGCTGCACCAGCAACCGCGCCCACTCGTACCGCAACCGCGCCGGATGCGAGGGCATCGCCAAGGACAACTCCAGCGCCCACAACGCGACATCCGACCGCTCGGGCCGCGCCGCCGCCCACGCCCGCACGTTGTTGAGGATCCGCACCACCACGTCCAACGGATCGGCGGGGCTCAGCATCCCGGGGTCCAGCGGAGCCCCCGTGGCCCCCGCGACCAGCAGCTCCGCATCGCTCCCGGTCAGCACCCGCCCCCCGTCGAACGGGTCGGCGAGCACCTGCCGCTCACGCGGACCGAACCCCACCACGAAGTGCCCCGGCAGCGCCACCCCGTACACGGGCGCCCCCGCTCTCCGGGCCACCTCCATCCACACCACCGACAACAGGATCGGCAGCCCCCGCCGCCGCAGGAGCACCTGGTGCAGCAGCGACGACTCCAGCCGCTGGTAGTCCCCGGCGGAACCACGGAACCCGCACCGCTCCCCGAGCAGCTCCGCCGCCGCGACCGCCCACGCACGGGGCTCACCGGGCCGGTACGGCATCAGCCCGGCCAGCCGGTCGAGCTCGATCTCGGCGGCGTCGACACCGTCCTCGTCGAGCGAACCGTCTCCCGCCGCGCCCACCAGCAGACACAGCATCGCCAGATCGGGCCGCTCGGCCCGCGCCTCCTCGGCGAACCGCCGCCGCACCTCAGCGGCCCGCTCCGGCTCAGGGGGATAGGGACCCGGCACAGCAGGGTGATGCCCGTTCACGACGATCGATACGACTCGGAGCCGAAGCCGGAGCCCTCGGCCGCACTCCCCGGCCCCCGACGGCCACTCCCAGGTTCCCGGTAGTGGTGGTACGAGTGATGCGCCGAGAACCCCATCGCGCCGTACAGCGCCCGCGCCCCCGCGTTGTCCGTCTCCACCTGCAGCCAGCCCGCGGACGCCCCCTCGTCCAGCGCCCGCTGGGCCAGCGCGGCCATCACGGCCGTGGCGAGCCCCCGCCGCCGCTGCGCGGGGTCGACCTCGACGGCCGCGAAACCGGCCCAGCGCCCGTCCACGACACACCGCCCGATGGCGGCCGGCCCCGCGTCCTGGGCCCCCGGCACGGTCGCGAACCACACCGACGGTCCGCTCCCGAGCACCTTCAGCGCGACCTCCCCGACGCCCTTGCGCCGGTAGCGGCCGAGCCACGCCTCGTCCGCCGTCCGGGACAGCTCGACCCCGGGCGCCTCCCGGTCCGCGACCGGCGCGAGCGCCCCGGTCCACAGCTCGGCCGTGACCTCCCGCACCCACCCCCGGTCCGCCACCTCGGCGCACAGCAGCTCCTGGGTGCCCTCGGCGCCCGTGGCCAGCTGTATGAACGCGGGCAGCCCCCGGGCCGCGTACCAGCCGCGTACGGCCGTCAGCGCGTCGTCCAGGGGCAGGCCGGGGTCACCGAGGGGCAGCACCGAGTTGGCGCGACGGGTGAAGCCGGAGGCGGCCCGCAGCTCCCACTCACCGAGCCGCTCCCGCTCGACCGGCTGCCAGGCCCGCGCGGCGACCCGCGCCAGCTCCTCATAGGAGGCGGCGGGACCGCGCCGACGGGCGGGGGCGGCGGGCACCACCTTTCCCGCGACCAGCGACGACTCCTCGATCCGCACCCGCTCGCCGTCCCGGCGGGTGATCAGCAGGACACCGTCGTCCCATGATGTGAGAACACCGACCGTGTCAGTGAATTTCCCACCCCCCGCGGCAGTGTCGTCCACGCGCCGCACGGAGACGCGTTTGCCCACGTCAGCAGCGGAGACACGGATCTCGAGACGTCCACCGGCAGAGATTTCCACAGGTCAGTTCACCCCTCCTGTTCGGATCATGCCCAGGAACGGAGATACTAGGTGCGGGCATCGACGACGCCGCGCTCCCGCGCGCCAGGCGGCGGAGCCTGAGGAGGCCCGCCAGCGCCCTATCGAGGAGGAACGACAGCGTGACCTACGTCATCGCGCAGCCTTGTGTCGACGTCAAGGACAAGGCGTGCATCGAGGAGTGCCCGGTCGACTGCATCTACGAGGGTCAGCGGTCCCTCTACATCCACCCGGATGAATGCGTCGACTGCGGTGCCTGCGAGCCGGTGTGCCCGGTCGAGGCGATCTTCTACGAGGACGACACCCCGGAGGAGTGGAAGGACTACTACAAGGCGAACGTCGAGTTCTTCGACGAGCTCGGCTCGCCCGGTGGTGCCAGCAAGCTCGGCCTGATCGAGCGCGACCACCCCTTCGTCGCCGCACTCCCGCCGCAGGCCTGAGAGCGACGCCGCAGGCCCCGGGGTGACGCCCCGGCGGCCCGCATCCGCGCCGCCTCGGTCCCGTACGGCCCGATCACCATGATCGCCGTACGGGACCGAGGCGTTCGCCGTACGAGCGGCACGTACGCGTCCGGCCCACCGCTCGGGAACGTACGTACGAGAAAGTGAGCCAGATCCCGTGTCCGCAGTCAGCGACCGCCTCCCGACCTTTCCCTGGGACAAGCTGGAGCCGTACAAGGCGACGGCCGCCGCTCACCCCGGTGGCATCGTCGACCTCTCCGTCGGCACCCCGGTCGACCCGGTGCCCGACCTGATCCAGAAGGCGCTGGTGGCCGCGGCGGACTCGCCGGGCTACCCGACCGTCTGGGGCACCGTCGAACTGCGCGACGCGATCACGGGCTGGCTGGAGCGCCGCCTCGGCGCCCGGGACGTCACGCACCACCACGTCCTGCCGATCGTCGGCTCCAAGGAACTGGTCGCCTGGCTCCCCACCCAGCTGGGCCTCGGCCCCGGCGACCGGGTCGCCCACCCGCGCCTGGCCTACCCGACGTACGAGGTGGGCGCCCGCCTCGCCCGCGCCGACCACGAGGTCTACGACGACCCCACCGTCCTGGACCCCGCCGGCCTCAAGCTCCTCTGGCTGAACTCCCCGTCCAACCCGACGGGCAAGGTCCTGTCCAAGGCCGAACTGACCCGGATCGTCGCTTGGGCCCGCGAACACGGCATCCTGATCTTCTCCGACGAGTGCTACCTGGAGCTGGGCTGGGACGCCGACCCGGTCTCCGTCCTCCACCCGGACGTCAACGGCGGCTCGTACGAGGGCATCGTCGCCGTCCACTCCCTCTCCAAGCGGTCCAACCTGGCGGGCTACCGCGCGGCCTTCCTCGCCGGTGACCCGGCCGTCCTCGGCCCCCTGCTCCAGATCCGCAAGCACGGCGGCATGATGACCTCGGCCCCCACCCAGGCCGCCGTGGTCGCCGCCCTCCGAGACGACGCCCACGTCCAGGAGCAGCGCGCCCGCTACGCGGCCCGCCGCGCGGCCCTCCGCGAAGCCCTCGTCTCCCACGGCTTCCGCATCGAACACAGCGAGGCCAGCCTCTACCTGTGGGCCACCCGGGGCGAATCCTGCTGGACCACCGTCGCCCACCTCGCCGACCTGGGCATCCTCGTGGCACCCGGCGACTTCTACGGCCCCGCGGGCGACCACCATGTACGCGTGGCCTTCACGGCGACGGACGAGAGGGTGGCGGCGGCGGTGGAGCGCCTGGCTCAGGCGTAGCTGTCCCGGCCCCGCCGCACGAAACCCGAAGGGGCCCGGGGGAGACCCCGGACCCCTGCGCGGTCGAACCAGGCGTCAGCCGAGCGGGCTCTTCGCCGGGAGCTGCCCGGTGGGCAGCCCGCCCTTGGTGGCCGTCTTGGTCGTGTCACCCAGGACGGTACCGGCGGAGCCGGCGGCCTCCCCGGCGGCCTTCTGCGCGACGGGCGTCGTCGTCTTGACGGCCTTCCCGCCGGTCTTGCTCACGGTCGGCAGGGTCTGCTTGGTCGCCTTGGTACCGGCGTCGCCGGCGACCCCGGTGACGTTCTGCGCCGCGCCGTCCACGGTGTTGCCGGCGTTGGCCCCGTCGACGGCGGACAGGCCGCCGAGGTTCGGGGTGGCCGGGAGTTCGGGCGCCGCGCTCGCGGAGCCGGCCGCACCGACCACGGAGGCCGCTCCCGCTGCGGTGAGCAGCGCGGCACGGGCGATCCGGCGGGTCAGGGGGAGGGACATGGTGCTCCTTTGACGGAAGAGAACGTTGAAGTGTCCGACCGCACCCGGGAGTTGATCGTTCCGGGCTCGGACGCAGTGACTACCGCTCGAAGTCCGCGAAGGTTGCGGCGACTCCACGTAAAGAGTTGGTAATGCGTCTCATTATCAAATGCGGATCAAAGCGTACGAACGTCACCCGGTTCGAAAGTCCGCCGAATCCTTACAGCCCTGTGGTCTCAAGGATTTCCGCGATACGAGGGTGAGCGGGCGAAAAGCTGCGCGTCCCGTCCACCCGACGCGCCGGACCTACCCCGCACGGGTGAGCCGTGCGCCCTACTGTCCAGTGACGATTCGGACCTCGGCGGTGGAGCCCGCAACAAGGGCGCCCCCCGCGGTCCTGGCCTTGCGCCACGCCCCGGCCCGGCCCTCGGCGATCCACTCCCGGCCCGCGTACGAGACGCGCTCGACGCCCAGACGGGAGGAGTTGGCCACGGCCCAGTGCGCCAGCTCCCAGCCGCGCCGCCGGACCTCGCCGGCGTCACCGGTGTCCGTGAGGGGGATGGTGACGGTCCCGGCGGCGGGGGAGACGGCCGGGCTGGGCGTCGGGCTCGCCTGGGCGGAGGCATCGCCCTCCGTGCTCACGACCGCCCCTGCCGCCTCGAACGCGCCGTCCCCGAAGTCCCGCGCGAGCGCGCCGCGCACCGCGTCCGGGCCGCCCGCGTAGGCGGCGGAGGCGCCGGTGGCGTCCCGGCGCCCCTCGCAGGTCAGCGTGGCCGCCGACCGTCCGGTCAGCGCGGCGGCGAGCAGCGCGGCGTCCGGTTCGTGCTTGGCGTAGGCATCCGGGTAGCCGCTGCGCTGCACCCGCTGGGCGGCGACGGTCAGCGGCAGCCGCTCGTAGTCCTCGACCTTGACGAGGTGCTCGTAGAACTCGCCCGCCGCGTACACGGGGTCCTGGATCTGTTCCTCGGTGCCCCAGCCCTGCGACGGCCGCTGCTGGAAGAGCCCGAGCGAGTCCCGGTCGCCGTGGGCGATGTTGCGCAGGCTCGACTCCTGGAGCGCGGTCGCCAGCGCGATCGTCACGGCCCGCTCGGGCAGCTCGCGCGAGGTGCCGACCGCCGAGATCGTCGCCGCGTTCGCCGCCTGCTCGGGCGTGAACTCGTACGACGCCCCGTCGTCCGTCCCGGACACGACCACGCACCGCGGTGTGCCGTTCCCGCCGGTCAGATACTGGACGGCGAGATACGCCCCGAGGGCGGTCAGAACGACGAGCGCCGCCAGGAAGCGCAGCACACGACGGCCGCGACGGCGGGGGCGAGCAGCTGGGGAAAAGGGGTACGGCTCTGACACGCGGTCCAAGGTACTGGAGAGTAATGGCGGACGTGCAGGAGTTGTGAACACTCACAGGGGAGCTGACCGGATCCACTCGCCGGGCGGCCCCGCGCCGGCGGCGCGTTAGGGTCGGGGGCATGGCCGAGACCCCGATTGACCTCACGCTGGACGCCGCGCGGCTCACCGCGCAGCTCGTCGACTTCCCCTCCGAGAGCGGCACCGAGAAGCCCCTCGCGGACGCGATCGAGACCGCCCTGCGTGGCCTGCCCCACCTCATGGTCGACCGGTACGGCAACAACATCGTCGCCCGTACGCACCTGGGCCGGGCGGAGCGCGTGATCCTGGCCGGCCACATCGACACCGTGCCCATCGCGGACAACGTCCCCTCCCGCCTCGACGAGGACGGCGTCCTGTGGGGCTGCGGCACCTGTGACATGAAGTCCGGCGTCGCGGTCCAGCTGCGGATCGCGACCACGGTCCCGGCCCCCAACCGCGACCTGACCTTCGTCTTCTACGACAACGAAGAGGTCGCCGCCGACCTGAACGGTCTGAAGCACGTCTCCGAGGCCCACCCCGAGTGGCTGGAGGGTGACTTCGCGGTCCTCCTGGAGCCCACGAACGGCGAGGTCGAGGGCGGCTGCCAGGGCACTCTGCGGGTGCTGCTGACGACCAAGGGCGAGCGCGCCCACTCCGCTCGCGGCTGGATGGGCTCCAACGCCATCCACGCGGCGGCCCCGATCCTGGCGAAGCTGGCGTCGTACGAGCCGCGTTACCCGATGATCGACGGCCTGGAGTACCGCGAGGGCCTGAACGCGGTCGGCATCTCGGGTGGCGTGGCCGGCAACGTCATCCCCGACGCGTGCGTGGTGACGGTCAACTTCCGCTACGCGCCCGACCGTTCGGAGGAGGAGGCCATCGCGCACGTCCGCGAGGTCTTCGCCGACTGCGGGGTCGAGGAGTTCGTCGTCGACGACCACAGCCCCGGTGCGCTGCCCGGTCTGTCCCACCCGGCGGCCGCGGCCTTCATCGAGGCGGTCGGCGGCACGGCCCAGCCCAAGTACGGCTGGACGGACGTCTCCCGCTTCAGCGCCCTCGGTGTGCCGGCCGTCAACTACGGTCCCGGCAACCCGCACTTGGCACACCGCCGCGACGAACGGGTGGATACGGCGAAGATCCTGGTCGGCGAGGAACGGCTGAGGTCCTGGCTGACGGCGTGAAGTGTCCGGGACGGCGGTTCATGGCGGACACGCTCGCGTCCCCCCTCCGTAACCCGCATGGATCTACGCTGAGGTGAACCACCAGCACGGCGGAGGGAGCGGACATGGCGACCGGCAACCCCGAGGGCAAGAAGCAGCCACCGGACGAGCAGCGGCTGGGGCCGGTGCTGCGCAGACGCGGCCAGGTGCAGGCGAGCACCACGGACCAGCGGCTGCTGGACGCGGGCGGTCCCTCGGACTGGGTCCACACGGACCCCTGGCGCGTCCTGCGCATCCAGTCCGAGTTCATCGAGGGTTTCGGCACCCTCGCCGAACTCCCGCCCGCGATCAGCGTGTTCGGCTCCGCCCGCACACCGGCCGACTCACCGGAGTACGAGGCGGGCGTCCGGCTCGGCCGCGGCCTGGTGGAGGCCGGCTTCGCCGTGATCACCGGCGGCGGGCCGGGCGCGATGGAGGCGGCCAACAAGGGCGCCCTGGAAGCGGGGGGCACCTCCGTCGGCCTCGGCATCGAGCTGCCCTTCGAACAGGGCCTCAACCCCTACGTCGACATCGGCCTCAACTTCCGCTACTTCTTCGTCCGGAAGATGATGTTCGTCAAGTACGCCCAGGGCTTCGTGGTCCTCCCCGGCGGCCTCGGCACCCTCGACGAACTCTTCGAGGCCCTCACCCTCGTCCAGACCCAGAAGGTCACCCGCTTCCCCATCGTCCTCTTCGGCGAGTCCTACTGGCGCGGCCTGGTTGACTGGCTCACCAACACCCTCATCGCCCAGGGCAAGGCCGCCGAGAAGGACCTGACCCTGTTCCACGTGACGGACGACGTGGACGAGGCGGTGGCCCTGGTCTCGAAGGAGGCGGGCCGGTAACCAGCAGAACCCCCTCGCGCCCCTGTCCAGGGGCGCGAGGAACCGCGCGAATCAGGGGCGCGGGGAACTGCGCGAACGGGGTCCGGGGCGGAGCCCCGAGTCTTTGACCGGGGGCCGAAGGGGCACGCAGCCCCTGGGGGAGGGACGGGTAGGGGCGGCGGGGGTGAAAAGAATCTAGGCCAGCCCCCGCCGGGCAACGGCAGGCCCCCGATACCCGGCGATCGCCCCCACCATCTCCACCACCTGCCGAGTCTCCGCGACCTCATGCACCCGAAACACCTGAGCCCCCAGCCAGGCCGAGACAGCCGTGGTCGCCAACGTCCCCACCACCCGCTCCTTCACCGGCTTGTCCAGGGTCTCGCCCACGAAGTCCTTGTTGGACAGGGACACCAACACCGGCCACCCCGTCGCGACCATCTCCCCCAACCGCCGAGTCGCCTCAAGACTGTGCCGCGTGTTCTTCCCGAAGTCGTGCCCCGGATCGATCAGCACCGACTCCCGAGGCACCCCCAACGCCACCGCCCGCTCCGCCAGCCCCCCGGTCACCCGGAGGATGTCGGCCATCACGTCGTCGTACTCGACCCGATGCGGCCGCGTACGAGGCTCCGCCCCACCCGCGTGCGTACACACCAGCCCCACCCGATACCGCGCCGCGACCTCCGCGAGCCGGGGATCGATCCCACCCCACACGTCGTTGAGCAGATCCGCTCCGGCCTCGCACACCGCCTCACCGACCTCGTGCCGCCAGGTGTCGACGCTGATGACCACATCGGGAAACCGCCGCCGCACCTCCGCGACGAACCCCACGGTCCGCCGGACCTCCTCCGCCGCGGTCACTTCGTCGCCGGGCCCGGCCTTCACCCCACCGATGTCGATGATGGCCGCGCCGTCCGCGACCGCCTGTTCCACACGTGCGAACGCCGGCTCGTCCCGGAAGGTGGCGCCCTGGTCGTAGAAGGAGTCCGGGGTCCGGTTCACGATCGCCATGATCACCGGCTCGTGCGGGCCGAATTCCCGCTTGCCCAGCTTGAGCATCCGCTGTGACCTCTCCCAGTACGCCCCGTGATGGACCACCTTGCCCAACCGCCTGCGACCTTAACTGTCAGACTCGCATGGCACGATCGGAGCCGAACACACTCGAGGGGACCCAGCGATGTTCATGTTCTTGTTCCTGGTCGTCGCGCTCGCCGTGGTGGTCGCCGCGGTGACGCTCGCCGTGGTGGGCGGCGGCGACAGCGCGGCACTGCCGGAGGCCGAGGGCGAGCGGCTCCAGGACCCGCTGCCGACGGACCGCCCGGTCAACCGCGCGGACATCGACGCGCTCCGCTTCCCGCTCGCCCTCCGTGGCTACCGCATGGTGGACGTGGACGACGCCCTCGGCCGCCTCAGCGCCGAGATCGCCGAGCGGGACGCCCGTATCGCCGACCTGGAGTCCGCGCTCGCGGGCGTCCGCGCGGCGACGGTGACCTCGCTGCACAAGCCGGAGGAGGGCGACCACCAGTGAGTGACGGCACCGCCCTGGCCGGCTCCGACGGCGCCCTCCGCTGTCCCTGGGCCCTGTCCACCGAGGACTACGTCGCGTACCACGACGAGGAGTGGGGCCGCCCCGTCCACGGCGACGACGCCCTGTACGAGCGGCTCTGCCTGGAGGCCTTCCAGTCCGGCCTCTCCTGGATCACCATCCTGCGCCGCCGCGAGGGCTTCCGCGCCGCCTTCGCCGACTTCAAGATCGCCTCGGTGGCCGCCTTCACGGAAGCCGACCAGGAACGCCTCCTCGCCGACCCCGGCATCATCCGCAACCGAGCCAAGATCGAGGCGACGATCGCCAACGCGCGCGTGCTGTCCACCTGGACCCCGGGCGACCTGGACGCACTCATCTGGTCCCACGCCCCGGACCCGACGACCCGCCCGGCCCCCCGAACCCTCGCGGACGTCCCGGCGGTCACCCCCGAGTCCACGGCCCTGTCGAAGGCTCTGAAGAAGCAGGGCATCCGCTTCGTGGGCCCGACCACGGCCTACGCGCTGATGCAGGCGTGCGGCTTGGTGAACGACCACCTGGAGACATGCGTCGCCAGAAGCGCCCCTCGAGGGACGCGCGGAACTGCTTGATCGACCACGTTGAACCCGCGGTTCCCCACGAGCCGTCACCGCCCCAAGTAGGCCGGCGTCTCCTTGTTCACGAAGGCCCGCACAGCGATCGCGTGATCCTCCGAAGCCCCCGCCCGAGTCTGCAGCTCGTCCTCCTTGTCCAGCGTCTCGGTCAGAGAGTGGGAGAACCCGTACGCCACCGCCTCCTTGATCGCCGCATACGCCACCGTCGGACCCTCGGCCAGCATCCGGGCCACCTGCTCGGCGGCGGAGTGCAGCGAGGCCGTCGGAACGACCCGGTTCGCGATCCCCAGCTGGTACGCCTCCTGGGCCTTGATGCTGCGCGGGAAGAGCAGCAGGTCGGCGGCCCGACCCGGGCCGATCACCCGGGGCAGCGTCCAGGAGACCCCGGAGTCGGCGGTGAGCGCGACCCCGGCGAACGACGTGTTGAAGGAGGCGGTCTCCGCGACCACGCGGTAGTCCGCCGCGAGCGCGAACCCCAGACCGGCACCGGCCGCGACACCGTTCACCCCGGCCACCACGGGCTTCGCCATCCCGGTGATGGCCTTCACCACGGGGTTGTAGTGCTCCTTGACCGTGCTCATGACCTGGCCCGAGCCCTCGGCCAGCAGCCCGATGTGCTCCTTCAGGTCCTGGCCCACACAGAACGCCCGGTCACCGGCGGCGGTCAGCAGCACCGCCCGCACGGCGTCGTCCCCGGCGGCGGCCTCCACGGCCTCCCGCAGGGCCACCTTGGTCGCGATGTTCAGCGCGTTCATCGCCTCGGGTCGGTTCAGCGTGATCGTCGCGAGTCCGTCGCGCACCTCGTAGAGCACGGTGTCGGCCATAGGGGTTCCCCTCCGGTGTCACGGCTGGCGACGTACTGGTCAGTACGTCCTGCGTCACAGCACAGCATGGCGGAGATCACGGGTGGCGGCGGGGGTCGGACGTGTGACCTGCGTCAAAGAATCTCCAACGGCCGAGCGACGACCCGGGACCGTGCGGTGGCGCAGTATCGCAGTCACATCGCCGAATTGGGTGGTTTTGCTCGCGCGCGTTGCCCAAGCGATGCCGACCGATGTTGGTCATCGGGTCATGAGATGCGGGATAATGGCCTGGAAGCAATGTGTTCGATGCCGGTGTCGCGTGTCCCCAGGTGGGACCGCGCCTGCCCTTCAGGGCCGTCGGCTTTGGCGATGAGCTGGTTTCAGGAAGGGGTACGAGCATGGCGGCCATGAAGCCGCGGACGGGCGATGGCCCGCTCGAGGTGACCAAGGAGGGGCGGGGCATCGTCATGCGCGTTCCGCTCGAAGGCGGCGGTCGGCTCGTCGTCGAGCTGACCCCGGACGAGGCCGACGCACTCGGCGACGCCCTCAAGAAGGTCGTCGGCTGACGCGCGTAGCGACCATACCCTTTCAGCGCCCCGGCACCGCCCCTCCCGGCGGTGCCGGGGCGCTGTTGTGGCGGGGTGCGCGCGGAGCCGACGCACCGGCCCGAGGTGTCCCTCAGCGTTTGACCGCGCACAGCAGGCCGTCGCCCACCGGGAGCAGGGACGGGACGAGTTCGGGGCTCTCGCGGACCGTGCGCAGCAGCTCCCGCAGTCGTATGACCTCGGTCGGCTGGGGGTTGGAGTCCACCGTGCGGCCGCTGGCGAAGACGCCCTCGAAGGCGACGAGGCCGCCGGGCCTCAGAAGGCGCAACGATTCAGCGAGGTAGTCGAGGGACTCCAGCCGGTCGCCGTCGCAGAAGACCAGGTCGTACCCGGAGTCCGCGAGCCGGGGCAGCACGTCCAGGGCGAGGCCCGGGATGAAGCGCGCCCGATTGCTGGCGAAGCCGGCCGCGCGGAACGCCTGCCGGGCGAACTGCTGGTGCTCCGGCTCCGGATCCACGGTGGTCAGCACCCCGTCCGGCCGCATGCCGTGCAGCAGATGGATCCCGGAGACACCGGTCCCGGTCCCGATCTCCGCCACCGCCTTCGCGTCCACGGTGGCGGCGAGCACCCGCAGCGCGGCGCCCGTGCCGGGCGACACCGAGCGCAGCCCTGCCTCCCGGGCCCGGTCACGGGCCCAGCGCAGCGCGTCGTCCTCGGCGACAAAGGCGTCGGCGAACGCCCAGCTCGTCAGCCGGTTGCCGGTAATGACCCTCTCCTTATGTCCCCGTGGTTGCCTGGGCGTGACTGTATCCGTTGCCGTCGGGAACCTGCTGATGGGACCGGTCGTTTAAAGGGATGAGTGAGTGACGGGGGCCGCGACGGGGGGCACGGGATGGATCGGACCGACGAGCAGGTGCGGGCATCGGTGCGGGTGCTGACAAAGCCATATGGGCCGCATCAGCCATATGAGCCACATCAGCGCACATCAATTTCTTATAAAACCGCTTATCCGGAGCTAACGGGCGAGGTGGCTATGGTAGGGGCTCCACTGGACACCACCAGAGCCGACAGGGGAGGTGCGGCTGCGCCTGTGGATCGGGGAGGAGTGCTGCGGCGCTTTCTCGGATCGGCGGGCAGGCCGAAATCCGTGAACGACACCGCTGACCACAGCCACGCCGACGCTTTCGCCGCGGGCGGAGCACAGACCGCGACCTTCACCACGGACGCGCACGCACAGGCGTGGACTCCGCCCACCTGGGAGGAGATCGTCAGCACCCACAGCGGCCGCGTGTACCGGCTCGCCTACCGTCTGACCGGCAACCAGCACGACGCCGAGGACCTCACCCAGGAGGTCTTCGTCCGCGTCTTCCGCTCCCTGTCGACCTACACGCCCGGCACCTTCGAGGGCTGGCTGCACCGCATCACCACCAACCTCTTCCTGGACATGGTCCGGCGCAAGCAGCGCATCCGCTTCGACGCCCTGGGGGAGGACGCGGCCGAGCGCCTGCCCAGCCGCGAGCCCACCCCCCAGCAGATCTTCAACGACGCGCACTTCGACGCCGACGTCCAGCAGGCCCTCGACACGCTCGCGCCGGAGTTCCGCGCCGCCGTCGTCCTCTGCGACATCGAAGGACTGTCGTACGAGGAGATCGCCGCGACCCTGGGCGTCAAGCTGGGCACAGTCCGCTCCCGGATCCACCGCGGCCGCTCGCAGCTCCGCAAGGCCCTCGCGCACCGCTCCCCGGAGGCCCGGGCCGAGCAGCGCCGCGGGTTCACGGTGCCCCGGGTGCCCGTGCTGGGAGGAGGGGGCGCGACCGCGTGAGTGGATCCCGTCCTACGCCCGCAGAGCAGCACCTGGGAGACCGTCTCTCCGCCCTGGTCGACGGAGAGCTCGGTCATGAGGCGCGCGACCGCGTCCTGGCACATCTCGCCACCTGTGCGAAGTGCAAGACGGAGGCGGACGAGCAGCGCCGCCTGAAGAACGTGTTCGCGGAGGCCGCCCCGCCGCCTCCCTCCGAGAGCTTCCTGGCCCGTCTGCAGATGCTCCCGGCGGGCGGCGACACCGACGGCGGCTCGCCGCTGTCCGGTGGCTTCGGAGGAAGACTCGGGGGCGCGGCCGGCAGGCCGGGCCTGCCTGGTGACCCCTCCGACTCCCGGGACTTCGCCGACTTCGGTGTCTTCGGACCCGGTGACTCCTTCGGGTACGTCCCGTCGGGACCACACGGCGGCGCGCTGACGCCGTCGGAGGGCCGCGGACTGCTCGGCGGCCGAGGACTGTCCGGCGGTCGTGGGTTCCTCGGTGACCGGGGCTTCCTGAGCGGGCGCGGCTTCCTGGGCGACCGGGGGGCGCTGGGCGAGCGTGGCTTCCTCGGGGGCGGACGTGACCTCTCCAGGGACGCGGACGCCGGCCCGGACCGCGAGGAGAGATCCGCGGATGACAGAGGGGGCACGGGCGACCGTGGCTTTCGGATCCATGACGTCAGCCGCCAGGAGGCCGAGCGTTCGGCCTCGCGCGGCATGCGGTTCGCCTTCGTGGCGGCCGGCGCGGTCTCGCTGGCCGCGATCGCCCTCGGCGGCGTGACCAACGGGATGCCGGTCGAGACGGCCGACGCCCGGGGTGGCTCCGGCACCGGCAGCAATGTCACCCCGCTGCGGAACCAGCCCTCGGGGACGGTCCCGTCCCCCGAGTCGCAGCGCCGCCGGGGAACCGTCGGGCCGCTGCTCGGACAGGGTCAGCAGTCCCTGGGTGAGGTGCCCGTCGCCCCGACGGAGATCTCCGCACCCCTGCTGCCCGGAGTCCCCGCTCCGGCCGGGCAGGACCGTCAGGCCGTACACCCGCTGACCACACCCGTGCTGGCCGGCGCCGCCGTCATGTCACCGCTCATACGTCCGCTCACCGCCGCACCGCCGCTCCAGCTGACCGACTTGTCCCCGGCACCCGAGCTCATCGGCCCGGGCCTGCTGACGGCTCCCGACGCCACCTCGTCTCCCACACCCACCTCGCCCGTCCTTCGCTGACCCCGCGTTCTGCCCGCCGGCCCGCGAACCTGGTTGAATCCAGAGTGGGCCGTGTCCGCTCGGGCCGGTTCCGGCCTGCGGCACTCGGCAAACGGTGGGCGGCGGGCCGGTCCTTGGGGCAGGCCCTAGGTGTGGGGAGAGCATGAACGAGGGGAAGCCCACGAAGGCGAAATGGTGGAGCCGCCCCCGAGCGCACGGCGCGGGGGCCGGGACGACGGGGGACCACACCGAAGTGCCCGAGGACGCGGTCGGTGGGCCGAACAGCGAGGGCGACTTCGAGCTGGAACGACCGGCGTCGGCGCCTGCGACGCGCAGCGCCGACACCGCCGCCGACACCGACTTCGAACTGGCCCGCCCGGCCGCCGAAGCCCCGCACCGGTCCGGCTCCACGCCGGTTCCCGACACGAACGGCGACTTCGAGCTGGAGCGGCCGGCACTGACGGAGGAGGGGCGTGGTGCTGCGGCCGGGGCGAGTCACGGAGCCGTGCTCGCCGAGGCGGCGGACGGCGTCGCCCAAGGGGCCGCTACAGCCGAGGCCGCGCGCCACGGCGACGGGGCGGCGATGCCGACGAACGCCGACGGGGGCGATCCCCGTACTGCCGACGCGGGCGACGCGCGGGGGGCCGGGGCGAGTCCACCGGCTTCCGATGAGGTGACCGCGCGGCTCGGGCTGGAGAAGAGTGCCACGGGGGCTGCAGCTGTTTCCCAGGCGGCTGTGGCCCGGCGCGCGGGGGAGCCCGGTGGGTCCGGTTCTGCCGCTGTGGCAGCCACCGCGGTGGCCGCCACGGCTGTCGCTGAGGCCCAGCTGTCGGGTGAGCCAGGTGCCCTGAGCGCCGCTGGAGGGCTCTCCGAGCGCCCCAAGCCGCTGCACGACCCCGATCCCTACAGCACCCCTCCGTACGGCGAGCCAGGCCCCTGGGCGCCCGCTCCGCCGGTCCAGCACCCGGCGACGACTCCCGCGCACGGCACGCACGTCGACGCCCCCTCGGTGGGGGTGCCAACCCATGCCGGGGAGACGGCGGCGGGTGCCTTGGCGCACTCGGGCCCCCCTTCGGCCAGCACGTCGACACCCCTCGCGGAAGCGGCCTCGGCAGCGCCTCCGCCCTCTTCGGTGACCCCGGCCCACGGCACCGCCGTACCCCCGACCGTGCCTCAGCCCACGGCGGCGGCAGGTCAGCCAGGGGTGGCCCCCGAACCGGAGCAGCCCCAGGTGGCGCCCCAGCCCCCGGGGGCCTCCTATGCCTATCCGTCGCAGCCGGGGCCGCCGCCCTTCGGGGAGGCGGCGCGTGCTGCGGCGACTCCGTACGCGGAGGGGGCTCAGCCTCCGTCGGCCGGCTACGCGGACGCCTCCCGAGCCGTGCCGCAGACATCGCCCGGGCCCTGGCAGAACTACGACCCCTGGGCCGGTTCGGGGTCGTTGCAACAGAACGGGGCCGCAGTGGGCGGCGTCGCGCGGCGGCGGGGCCGGAGAGGGAAGGGGCTGTTGGCCGGGGCCTTGCTGATCGCTCTGGTGGCCGGCGGCGTCGGCGGTGTCGTGGGCGCGTATCTGGAGCGCAACGGCGGGGTCGGCGAGGTCGAACTGCCGCAGGCCGCCGACGGGGTGACAGGGCGGGCGCCCGACAGCGTCGCCGGGATCGCCGCCAGCGCCCTGCCCAGCGTCGTGACCCTGCATGTGAGCGGGAGCAGCGCGCAGGGCACCGGCACGGGGTTCGTGCTCGACGAGCGGGGCCACATCCTCACCAACAACCACGTCGTCGACCCCGCCGGCACGAGCGGCGACATATCGGTGACGTTCAGCGGTGGCGAGACGGCCAAGGCCACCATCGTCGGCCGGGACACCGGCTACGACCTGGCCGTCGTCAAGGTGTCCGGCGTCAGCGGACTCAAGCCGCTGACCCTCGGCAACTCGGAGCAGGTCCAGGTCGGCGACCCGGTCGTCGCCATCGGCGCCCCCTTCGACCTGGCCAACACCGTCACGTCCGGCATCATCAGCGCCAAGGAACGGCCCATCACGGCCGGCGGCGTGAGCGACGTGTCGTACGTGGACGCGCTGCAGACCGACGCGCCGATAAACCCGGGCAACTCCGGCGGCCCGCTCCTCGACGGCAAGGGCCGGGTGATCGGCATCAACAGCGCCATCCGCTCCGCCGGCAGCGGCTCCGAGTCGGACGGCGGACAGGCCGGTTCGATCGGGCTCGGCTTCGCGATACCCATCAACCAGGGCAAGCGCGTCGCCGAGGAGTTGATCAACACGGGCAAGGCGACCCATCCGGTGATCGGGGTCACCCTCGACATGGACTACTCGGGTGACGGCGCCCGCATCGGCGAGGAGGGCAGCGGCGGCGGGTCCGCGGTGACCGAGGGCGGCCCGGCCGACCGGGCGGGCATCCGCTCGGGGGACGTCGTCACCGAGGTCGACGGCCAGCGCGTCCACTCCGGCGACGAGCTGATCGTCAAGGTCCGCGCCCACCGGCCCGGCGACCGGCTGGAGCTGACCCTCCAGCGGAACGGCGAGGAGCAGACGGTCACCCTGACCCTCGGCTCGTCCGGCGACTGACAGCAACTTCACAGAAGAGGGTCCCGTACCCCATTCCGCCAGGCAAACAGCTGGGAAAACCCGCCGGGCGGACCTGGTCCGAAGCCGCCCGACGGTACCGGATCGGCGGCATCGCCGGGTACCGTGGATCCGGCCCGGACCACGGAAGACCTGCCGAGGCCCGAGGACGGGACCGAGGACATCGCAAGGAGCTTCAGGTGTTCAATGACATAGGTGCGCTCGAGGTGGTGACGCTCGTCGTCCTCGCCGTGCTCGTCTTCGGTCCGGACAAGCTCCCGAAGGTGATCCAGGACGTCACGCGGACCATCCGCAAGATCCGCGAGTTCTCGGACAGCGCCAAGGCGGACATCCGCAACGAACTCGGCCCGGAGTTCAAGGACTTCGAGTTCGAGGACCTCAACCCCAAGACGTTCCTCCGCAAGCAGCTGGACAACGACGAGCTGGGGCTCAAGGAGATCCGCAACGGCTTCGACCTGAAGAAGGAGATGGCCGAGCTCACGGACGCGGTCCACGGCCGCGAGTCAGAGTCGTCGGCCTCCTCGTCGTCCGGCGCCGACTCCGGTGGCTCCTCCTCGGGCTCGACCGGCGGTGCCGTCGACATGACGAAGAAGAAGCTCGAGATCGAAGAGCGTCCGCCGTACGACATGGACGCCACCTGAGCGGTAGGCCCGGCACGCCTTAAGCCCGGGACGCCCTGACTCCGGCGCGCCGTAGGTCCTGCCGCTGTAAGCCCGGCCGTCGTAGGTCCCGCCGTCTTACGCCCGCTCACCGCCCGTACCGCCTCAGGCCTGCCCTTCCGTGCCGTACGCCCGTGTGCCGCCGCGCCCCGTACGTGACGCGATTCATACCGCCACGCACCCTCGTACGGCCTGAAGCCGCCCGTACGCCGTCCTACGCGCCGGGCGCTTTCCCTGCTGCTCGGAGAGCTGTGGCTATGCTGCCCAGTTGTTGTGCGGACCGTAAGGAGAGCGAGCGACGACGCCCGAGTGGGGGGCGGGCCGCTCCGGTCCGCCGAGAGCGAGGAGGCGTCCGGGCAGATGGAGACGACGAGTCGGGTAGGCGCGCAGGCGTCGGCCGCGGAGGGTGGACAACCTGTCCCCTCCGCCCGACGCACGGTCGACGGCTACCTGCTGGCGCCCTTCCCGTGGTACGGCCTCGACGAGGCCTTCACGGGACCGCGCTGGCTGATGCAGGTCGGTACGTCGGCGGAAGGAGCCGTCGAGCACGGTTCGATCGGCCACGGTGACGAGCCCTCGGTGCGCAACGAGTACACCGCCGGGGCGGACGACGAGGTCAAGGAGCGCTTCGCGGTCGTGGTGACCGTCGCGGCGAACGACGTGCGTCGCAGCGCCGACGGGACGGGAGTGCTGGAGGCCACGTCGGTCTCCTCCGCCGCCTGGCTGGCGGGCGTGGGGCTGTTGTCCTTCACCTGGCCGGGGCAGTTGGACCACACCCGGCGGGACGACTGGCTCGACCAGCAGACCGAGACGGCGTGGGTCCTCGCGGACGATCTCGCCGGTCCGGACTGGTCGACGCTGTCCCTGCCGGTGGACGGGGTGCCGACGCCGTTCCACTACCGGGAGTCCGAGTTCGGGTGGGTGCTCGCCGGGTCGACCTCGCAGGGGGTGCACGTGGGCGCCTACGGGAGGGGCATGAGCGCGTATGGGCTCGGCTTCGCCGTGATCAAGGACATCGAGGCGTACGCGTAGTCCCGAAGGGCACCGCAGGGTTGTGTTGCGGTGCCCTTCATCGCCGTTGGGGATTCGGTGGTTCGGGGGTGCGGGTGCGTCGTGGCTTGTCGCGCAGTTCCCCGCGCCCCTTTCCAGCGGCCCTGGCTTCGACAGGCGCCCCTAGAACTTGTTCCTCGGGGTGATTCCCAGGCTCATGCCCGACAGGCCCCTCTGGCGGCCGCCCAGCTTGCCCGCGATGGCTCGCAGGGCGGAGCCGGCGGGGGAGTCGGGGTCGGAGAGGACGACCGGGCGGCCGTCGTCACCGCCCTCGCGGAGGCGGACGTCGATGGGGATGGAGCCGAGGACCGGGACGGTGGCGCCGGTGGTGCGGGTGAGGCCGTCGGCGACGGACTGGCCGCCGCCCGTGCCGAAGACGTCGACCATCTCGTCGCAGTGCGGGCAGGGCAGGCCCGCCATGTTCTCGACGACGCCGACGATCTTCTGGTGGGTCTGCACGGCGATGGAACCGGCGCGCTCGGCGACCTCGGCGGCCGCCTGCTGAGGGGTCGTCACGACGAGGATCTCGGCGTTCGGGACCAGCTGGGCCACCGAGATGGCGATGTCGCCCGTGCCCGGCGGGAGGTCCAGGAGCAGGACGTCCAGATCGCCCCAGTAGACGTCCGCGAGGAACTGCTGCAACGCCCGGTGCAGCATCGGGCCGCGCCAGACGACCGGGGTGTTGCCCGGGGTGAACATGCCGATCGAGATGACCTTCACGCCGTTCGCGGACGGCGGCATGATCATGTTCTCGACCTGGGTGGGACTGCCGTCGGCGCCCAGCATGCGGGGCACGGAGTGGCCGTAGATGTCGGCGTCGACGACGCCGACCTTGAGGCCGTCGGCGGCCATGGCGGCCGCCAGGTTCACCGTCACCGAGGACTTGCCGACGCCGCCCTTGCCGGAGGCGACGGCGTACACGCGCGTGAGGGAGCCCGGCTTGGCGAAGGGGACCTCGCGCTCGGCCTGGCCGCCGCGCAGCGCGCTCGCCAGCTCCTTGCGCTGTTCGTCGCTCATGACGTCGAGTTCGACGTCGACGCGGGTGACGCCCTCGACGCTCGAGACCGCCTCGGTCACACGCTGGGTGATCGTGTCGCGCATGGGGCAGCCGGAGACCGTCAGGTACACGGCGACCGCGACCGCTCCGTCCGCACCGATCTCCACCGACTTGACCATCCCGAGTTCGGTGATGGGTCGGTTGATCTCGGGGTCGTTCACCGTCGACAGTGCTTCGCGCACCGCGTCTTCCGTAGCCATAAGGACGATGGTACGGCGACCCGCGGGGCCCCTGGGAGCCCCGTCAGCGGTCGCCCATGTCACGTCCGCGCGGGTGTTCCGGCGGGAATACGGTCCGCGTCCCCCGCGGCCCGTCACCGTCGTGCTCCTGCAGCTCCCTGACCAGGTCCTGAAGCTCCGAGCGCAGCCAGTCGCGGGTGGCGACCTCGCCGAGGCCGATCCGCAGCGCGGCGATCTCCCTGGTCAGGTACTCGGTGTCGGCGATCGACCGCTCGTTCTGCTTGCGGTCCTGTTCGAGGTTGACCCGGTCGCGGTCGTCCTGGCGGTTCTGCGCGAGAAGGATCAGCGGGGCGGCGTACGAGGCCTGCAGGGAGAGCATCAGGGTCAGGAAGATGAAGGGGTAGTTGTCGAAGCGCAGGTCACGCGGGGCGGAGACGTTCCACACCACCCAGAGGATGATGACGACGGTCATCCAGACGATGAACCGGCCCGTGCCCAGGAACCGTGCGATCCGCTCCGACAGCCGTCCGAACGCCTCCGGGTCCCACTCGGGGAGGAACCTGGCCCGGCGCGGCAGCGGCTGGTCGAGACGTGTACGCGGGCGGGCTGTGGCCCCCGAGAGCGTGCGCTCCCGCAGGGGCGCCCCGGAGTGCAGTGTGCGCTCGCGTGCGCCCACACCGGAGTGCGCCCTCTCGCGCCCCCCGTCCCGCCCCTCGCGCCCGTCACGCTCGGGAACCATCGGCGGCCCCCTCGTCGTCGGCGACGCCGTTGTCCTCGTGCAGATGGAACTCCGTCTCCCGCCAGTCCTCGGGCAGCATGTGGTCCAGCACGTCGTCCACGGTCACCGCGCCCAGCAGCGATCCGCTCTCGTCGACGACGGGCGCCGCGACCATGTCGTACGTCGCGAAGAACCCGGCGACGGCCCGCAGCGCCGCCTCGGGGTCCAACGGCTGGAGATCGTCGTCGATGATCGCGCTGACCAGGGTGTACGGCGGGTCCCGCAGCAGCCGCTGGAAGTGGACCGTGCCGAGGTACTTGCCGGTCGGGGTCTCGTCCGGCGGCCGGCACACGTACACCTGGGCGGCGAGCGCCGGGGACAGGTCGGGGTTGCGGACCCGGGCGAGCGCGTCGGCGACGGTCGCGTCCGGGCGCAGCACGATCGGCTCGGTGGTCATCAGACCGCCGGCGGTCTTCTCCTCGTACGCCATGAGCCGCCGGACGTCGGCCGCGTCGTCCGGCTGCATCAGCGTCAGCAGGCGTTCCTGCTCGTCCTTGGGCAGTTCGGCGAGGAGGTCGGCGGCGTCGTCGGGGTCCATGGCCTCCAGGACGTCGGCGGCCCGCTCCTCCTTGAGCTTGCCGAGGATCTCGATCTGGTCGTCCTCGGGCAGCTCCTCCAGGACGTCGGCGAGCCGGTCGTCGTCGAGGGCGGCGGCGACCTCGGCCCGGCGCTTGGGGGAGAGGTGGTGCAGGACGTTGGCCAGGTCGGCCGGGCGGAGCTGCTCGAAGGTCGCGAGGAGGTTCTCGGCGCCCTGCCCGTGCTCCTCCAGCGAGAACCCGGTGACCGCCGACCACTCCACCGTCAGCGTCTCGCCCTTGTGCCGCCGGAAGGCCCCGCCCTTCCCCTTCCGCACGAACACCCGGTCGATCTCCCAGTCCCGGCGGGCCGGCAGCTGCTGCACTGAGATGTCGAGGACCGTCACCTCCTCGCCCGTCTCCACCAGCTGTACGCGGCGGTCGAGCAGTTCCCCGACGACGAGCCGTTCGGTGGGCCGCTGCTCGAACCGGCGTACGTTCAGGACACCGGTGGTGATGACCTGGCCGGACTCCACGCCGGTGACCCGGGTCATGGGCAGGAAGATCCGGCGGCGCGTGGACAGCTCGACGACCAGCCCGAGCAGCCGTGGGGGCTTCCGGCCCACCCGGAGGATGGTCACGAGGTCGCGGACGCGGCCCACCTGGTCGCCGTTCGGGTCGAAGACGGCGACGCCGGAGAGGTGGGAGACGAAGATCCGGGGCGCCACCGCCGCCATGAGCCGCCCCTTTCCTTCCGTCGCAGGGGGATTGTCCGCCGAGGAGGGCTTCAGGCTAGCCCGTCCCGATCGGATATGCCCTGGTGAGCGGTGCGGACGGACTGGCTCCGTGGCATGCCGGGACCCCCGGTACTCTGCGGTAGGCCTGGACTCCCCACGAAGAGGTGCATCGCCTGTGACTGTGATTCCCCGTCCGCGAAGGGCCGCACTGGTGAGCGCCGTCTGCACCCTCGTGGTCAGCGGGCTGGGGCTCACGGGGTGCGGCGAGGATCCCAACGAGGGCACCAACGGGGTCGGCAAGCTGGAACCCGCGAAGATCCAGAGCAGGACCAAGGCGGCCGCCACGGCGGCGGACACGGTGCGGCTGTCCGGGTCCGTGGTGAGCAACGGCAGGACCTACAGGCTGGACATGCGCCTGAAGGAGGACGGCGGTACGGGTTCGGTGACGTCCGAGGGCTCCACCTTCCGGCTGCTGAAGGTCGGCGAGCACCTCTTCCTCAAGGCCGACAAGGACTTCTGGGACAACCAGGACTCCGGGAAGGGCGGCGGGAACGGGGAGGAGCAGGACGACTCGGAGGCGGCCGCGGCGGACAAACTGGACGGCATGTATGTGAAGGTGCCGACCGGTGACCCCGCCTACAAGCGCTTCAGCGGCTTCACCGACAAGGACGTCCTTCTCGACGGCCTCCTCACCCTGCACGGCACGCTGTCCACCGAGGGCCACCACGAGCAGTCGGGCACCCGCACGATCCGCATCACCGGCGACAAGGGCTCCGGCGGCACCCTCGACGTCTCCCTCGAAGGCACCCCCTACCCCCTCCGCCTCGTCCGCGCGGGCGACGCCGGCACCATCCTCCTCACCGACTGGGGCAAGAACTTCACCCTCGAGGAGCCGGACAAGAAGTCGGTCGTCGACTACGGCAAGCAACTCCCGACGTCGTGACGCGACGCTCCGCCGCCGCAGGCTGAGCAGCGACGGCTTGTCGGTCGGTACCGGGTGGGCTGTCCCCGCCGACAGATTGTCGGTCGGTCGGGTGTCCCCGCCGGCTGATCCGGCCCCGCCGACTCCTTGGCCTCGGGCCCCTCTACTTCCGTTTGCGGCGGCCGAAGAGCAGCCGCGGGACCCCCGCCGGAATCGGCCGGCGGGTCGTCGCGGGTGTGGGGACCGGCGCCTCCGCCAGGTCGCCGTCGGGCAGCGGCAGGGTCGGGCCCGTCGGCCGCAGCCGGAGCACCCGGCACTCCCTCGCCCAGCGCGCCGGCATCGCCTCGCCGTCGGGGGCGTTGAGACGCTTGCCCTTGAGCTCGGCCACGGCCGCCTGCCACTCGGGGGAGTCGGGGGCCAGCTCCACGACGCTCGCGGCCCAGCTCACCAGCCGACCGCCCTTGTCCTTGCTGCGGACGGTGACGACGGCCGAGCCCCCGTCGGCCAGCCCGGTCAACGGCTGCTCACCCGGCCCGTCACCGACCACACACGCCGCGCCCTCGTGCCAGACGTGCCACAACACACGTGACGGCTCACCCGGCCCCTGCCCCCGCACCCAGATGAGCCCGGACTTCTTGGTGGCCTCTTCCACGAGGGCCTGATCGAGCAGCGCGTCGGCGCCCAGCGAGTCGGCGGTCATGGAGGCAGCCTAACCGGGCCTCCTCGAAGGCCCCCGGCCACGCCGCCCCGGAGCCACCGCTCCCCGCCGACCTACAGCCATCCGTTCCGCTTGAGCGTGCGGTGGATACCGAGGCAGAGCGCGACCGTCACCCCGAGGACCACCGGGTAGCCGTACTTCCACTGCGTCTCCGGCATGTACTCGAAGTTCATGCCGTAGACGCCACACACCATCGTCGGTACGGCGATGATGGCCGCCCAGGACGTGATCTTGCGCATGTCCTCGTTCTGCGCGACGGAGGCCTGCGCCAGGTTCGCCTGGAGGATCGAGTTGAGGAGCTCGTCGAAGCCGACGACCTGCTCCTGGACGCGGGCGAGGTGGTCGGCCACGTCACGGAAGTACTTCTGGATGTCCGGGTCGATCAGCCGCATCGGCCGCTCGCTCAGCAGCTGCATGGGCCGCACCAGAGGCAGCACCGCGCGCTTGAACTCCATGACCTCACGCTTGAGTTGGTAGATCCGGCCGGCGTCGGTGCCCCGGGGCGTGCCCTTGCGCCCGGGAGAGAACACCTCCGTCTCCACCTCGTCGATGTCGTCCTGCACGGCGTCCGCGACCGCCACATACCCGTCGACGACGTGGTCGGCGATGGCGTGCAGCACGGCCGAGGGGCCCTTGGCGAGCAACTCCGGGTCGTCCTGCAGCCGGTGGCGCAGCGCCCGCAGCGAGCCCTGCCCGCCGTGCCGGACGGTGATGAAGAAGTCCCGCCCGGTGAAGCACATGACCTCGCCCGACTCCACGACCTCGCTGGTGGCGGTGAGTTCGTCGTGCTCGACGTAGTGGATGGTCTTGAAGACGGTGAACAGGGTGTCGTCGTAACGCTCCAGCTTCGGCCGCTGGTGCGCGTGCACGGCGTCCTCCACGGCGAGCGGGTGCAGCCCGAACTCCGCCGCGATACTGGCGAATTCGGACTCCGACGGCTCGTGCAGGCCGATCCAGACGAAGCCGCCGTCACGGCGCACCTGACGGATCGCCTCGTGCGGGGTCAGATTGTGCTCGAACGCGACCCGCGCGCCGTCGCGGTAGACGGCGCAGTCCACGACGGCCGTCGTCGCCTCCGCCGGACGCGTGGCGTCGTAGACGCCGCCGTCCTTGCGCAGCGACAGCCGCGCGGGGCGGGACGGACGAACTGCGGCACGCAGGTTGTGGATCATCGACATGAGCAGGCTCCTTCGCAACGAAAGGCCGCCGGCGACGGTTGGAACTACCCGGAATGGGGACGTTTTGACTGCGGATGTTTGGCACGTCCACAAAGCGGGGAGCACCGCACCGTCGCGGTGACAGCTTCGCTTGATTCAGATCAAGACGGGAAAGAAGTGCTCTTCCGATGCGCGACGACCAGCAGGCGGTACGACGCGAGTGAGGGTGGCAGCCAGCGGAGCGAGAACTACGGCTACGACAAGAGCTACGGAACTCAGCGCGCGGAAGAGCGGGTGGTACTGCACGGTCGACTTCGGTCCATCGCAGCCCCACCTCCTCCGGCCGGTCCCTCGTAAGGGACGATCCATACCCCGTTCGGGGTTCCCCGTAGGGGAGTCAGTCTTTCGGTCCGAGACACGAAGGCTTGAGAACGACGCTTCTGCGTGCTGCCCGTGCGCTGTCTCGACCGGCGGCCAAGACTAACAGTCGGTTGAAGTGTCAAGGTGCCCGTTTGCCGGTTCCTGACGAGTTCTATGCTCGGGCCATGGCTGATGTTCTTCCGTTGGTGGAGGCCCGTTTGCGCACCGCGCTGGGCGAACCGGACGCGCGCGCCGCGGTCACCTTCCTCGGCACGGACCGTATCGAGGTCCTCCGCTTCACCGACGGCGACGTCGTCCGCTACGCCACGCTCGGCATGTCCGCCCAGCCGATGTCGGACCCCAGCGCGGTCCTCGCCGACCCGGTCAAGGGCCCTCGCGCCGAGCTCGTCCTGTCCGTGCGGCACGGCGTCGCCGACACCGACAAGGTGCTCCGCCCGCTCGCCGTCCTCGCCGCGTCACCGCAGGTGGAAGGTGTGATCGTGGCCCCCGGAGCCTCTCTCGACGTGGGTGAGCCGCTCTGGCCCGGCGCCCCCTTCACCTCCGTCCTCGTCGCCGAGTCCGGCGGCCTGGTCGAGGATCTCGAACTCGATGCCCCCGCCGACCCCGTACGGTTCCTGCCCCTTCTGCCGATGACCGCCAACGAGGCCGCCTGGAAGCGGGTGCACGGCGCCCAGGCCCTCCAGGAGCGCTGGCTCACTCACGGGACGGACCTTCGCGACCCCGTCCGCAAGTCGGTCCCGCTGGACTGACCGGACCGCCCCGGAACCCGCCCGTACGACTTCCCCGTGCGGCTTCCCCATGTGACGGACGGCACGCCGTACGTGACCGGACCCCGCTCGGCAGGTGGCTGAAAATCGCCGCTTCCCTTGGTCGTGTGGGTAGTTGATCCCGTTGGTCGGTCCGGCGGGCCGATCGCTGACCGGAGTCCGGCGACTGTGCGCGGAATGTGACGCGCACACGCCGGACGGGTGATCGTCCTTGACGCGAGGAAGCACGGGGAGGACCGTTGGGCCCTATGAGGGGCGAACCCAGTTGCCCGAAGTGTGGTGGCCGGGTCAGGGCTCCCGGCCTCTTTGCCGACTCCTGGCAGTGCGCCGCGCACGGGACGGTGCACCCGCTGCAGCCCGTGATCCCGCCGAGCGTCGAGGCCCTCAGCGTCGTGGTGCACCGCGCCAAGGTGCCGGTCTGGATGCCGTGGCCGCTGCCCGTGGGCTGGCTGTTCACGGGCGCCGCCTTCGCCGGGGACGACCGTAGCGGTGGTCGGGCCACCGCCGTGGCCTGCTCCGGTCCGGGCCCGCTCGGGGGCGTGGGGGAACTCGTCCTCATCGCGGAGGAGCTCGGCGTCGGCCTCGGTGCGCGGTACGCGGGCATCGACGGGCCCGATCCCGGGCCGTACCTGAGCGTGGAGAAGCCGCCGCAGGCGAAGGTGCTCGCCGCCGGCCGGCCGACGCCGCTGTGGCATGTCTCCGGTACGCCGGACGACCGTGCGGTGTTCGCGGGGGAGGCGCTCGGGTTGTGGCTGTGGGCGATCGTGTGGCCCGAGCAGACGGGGTTGTTGATGTACGACGAGCTGGTGCTGACGGATCTGCGGGATGCGGGGGCGGAGGTCGAGCTGCTGCCGTGCGGGGCGCTCTCGCCGCGGATCTTGGAACCGTAGGGCGCCTGGCGGGGTGGGGGTGCCGTGCTCGGGTGACTGCGGATGCGTCGTGGCTGGTCACGCGGTTCCCCGTGCCCCTGACTCCGCTGCCCTCTGGCCGGGAACGACGGTAGGCCCTCCCGCGTGCCTGTAGGGGTCACTCGGGGGTTTCGGGTGTGACGGGAGTAGTCCGAAAGGGCGCTATCCTTGAGCGTCCGCTTCCGTTTCGTCGTCTGCGCCTGGAGTCCGAGTCGTGCGTATCGATCTGCACTGTCACTCCACGGCCTCCGACGGTACGGACACCCCGGCTGAGCTCGTGGGCAAGGCGAGGGCGACCGGGCTGGACGTCGTCGCGCTGACCGACCACGACACGACGCGCGGGCACGCCGAGGCGATCGCCGCGCTGCCGGAGGGGCTCACGCTGGTCACCGGCGCCGAGCTGTCGTGCCGACTCGACGGCGTCAGCATGCACATGCTGGCCTACCTCTTCGACCCCGAGGAGCCCGAGCTGCTCGCCGAGCGCGAGCTGGTCCGGGACGACCGGGTGCCGCGGGCCCGCGGGATGATCGCGAAGCTGAACGAACTGGGTGTGCCCGTGACCTGGGAGCAGGTCGCGCGGATCGCCGGCGGCGGCTCCGTGGGGCGGCCGCACGTGGCCACCGCCCTCGTCGAACTCGGCGTCGTACCGACCGTGAGCGACGCCTTCACCGAGCAGTGGCTCGCCGACGGTGGCCGCGCCTACGTCGAGAAGCACGAGACCGACCCCTTCGAGGCGATCCGGCTGATCAAGGGCGCCGGCGGCGTCGCCGTCTTCGCCCACCCCGCCGCCGTCAAGCGCGGCCGGACCGTACCGGAGTCCGCCATCGCCGAACTGGCCGCCGCCGGGCTCGACGGCATCGAGGTCGACCACATGGAGCACGACCCGGCCACCCGGGCGCGGCTGCGCGGCCTGGCGAAGGAGCTGGGGCTCCTCACCACCGGGTCCTCGGACTACCACGGCAGCCGCAAGACCTGTGTGCTCGGCGAGTACACGACCGACCCCGAGGTGTACGGCGAGATCACGCGGCGGGCCACCGGGGCGTTTCCCGTCCCGGGGACCGGCGGAGTCCGCTAGCCCGGTCCCTCTCGTCGTACGGCACCCGGCCGTTGCCGGCTGTGCTCACCTGTTCCGCCCCTGCGGAACGATTGCCCACAGCGGTCGTCCAGTGGTCGTCGGCCCTCGGTGGGATGCCCTCTTCTTTTCGCTTATCACTCCCTCAAGGCACCCCTGTGTTCGATCTCGCCGTTTTCGGTTCTCTCTTCCTCACCCTCTTCGTGATCATGGACCCGCCCGGGATCACCCCGATCTTCCTCGGGCTCACGGCCGGCCGGCCCGCTCGGACGCAGAAGCGGATGGCATTTCAGGCCGTTTGTGTGGCCGGGGGCGTCATCACGGTCTTCGGGCTGCTGGGGCACCAGATCCTGGCCTATCTGCATGTGTCCGTGCCGGCGCTGATGATCGCGGGCGGACTGCTGCTTCTGCTGATCGCGCTGGATCTGCTGACCGGCAAGACGGACGAGCCGAAGCAGACGAAGGACGTGAACGTCGCGCTCGTGCCGCTGGGGATGCCCTTGCTGGCCGGTCCCGGGGCGATCGTGTCGGTGATCCTGGCGGTGCAGAAGGCGGACGGCGTGGCCGGCCAGGTGTCCGTGTGGGCCGCGATCCTGGCGATCCATGTCGTGCTCTGGCTGACGATGCGCTACTCGCTGCTGATCATCCGGGTCATCAAGGACGGCGGTGTGGTGCTGGTGACCCGGCTCGCGGGCATGATGCTCTCCGCGATCGCCGTACAGCAGATCATCAACGGTGTCACCCAGGTGGTGCGGGGCGGCTGAGGGGCTGAGGCCCGCTCGTCGGCCCGCGCAGCAGAGCCCCGTACGGCATCGGTGCCGTACGGGGCTCTGAAGTGTGAACGGTGCCGCTTGTTACAAGGCGGCCGCGTCGGCCGGGCGGATCCAGAGGCGCTGCCCGATGGCGGCGGCCTGCTGCACGATCCGGTTGACGGAGGCGGCGTCCACGACGGTGCTGTCGACGGGCGCGCCGCTGACATCGTCGAGTCGCAGAATTTCGAAGCGCATGGGCTTCTCCCTTCGTCTGGTCATCCTCCTGAGGAGAACTACTTGCGGTGGTCACGGGTCGTCGGTGCCCGTGTTCCATGAGGATTCAACGGTATGCACGTTACAAACATTCCCTACGCTAAGGAAATTTTTCGAGAAGCTAATTACTAGCCGGTAAGTGGTGTGGGGGGGGGGATGTCTACCGGGAGGCAGGAAGACTGATTGGGACCGGTTGTGTTCGTAGCGTGACCACCGGGACAATGGAAGCATATGAACGACGACCTCACGGCGCTCGGCGCCCGCATCGACCGTACGAACGAGCTGCTGCACCGCATGCTCGCCGAGGTGGCGAAGACGCCCTCGACCCACGCGATCTTCGTCGATGCCGGGTATCTGTACGCGGCCGTGGGACGGCTCGCCGCGGGAACCGAGGACCGGCGGTCCTTCGACCTCGACGCGGAAGGCCTCATCGACGCGCTGATCGACCGGGCGCGCACGATCTTCGCGGACAGCCGGCTGCTGCGGGTCTACTGGTACGACGGGGCACGCCGCCGCATCCATACGGCGGAGCAGCAGTCGATCGCCGAACTGCCGGACGTGAAGGTGCGGCTCGGCAACCTCAACGCCAACAACCAGCAGAAGGGCGTCGACTCCCTCATCCGCACCGATCTGGAGTCACTGGCCCGGCACCGCGCCATCAGCGACGCGGCCCTGCTCGGCGGCGACGAGGACCTGGTGTCGGCGGTCGAGGCCGCGCAGGGGTACGGGGCGCGGGTCCACCTGTGGGGCATCGAGGCGCCCGAGGGCCGCAACCAGGCCGACCCCCTGCTCTGGGAGGTCGACAGCCAGCGGACCCTCGACCTCGACTTCTTCAAGCCGTATGTGTCACGGCGGGCCGCCGCCACCTACGAGGCCGCCACCGGCGTCCGGCCCGCCCGTGAGGACGTCCGCTTCGTCGGCGCCCAGATCGCCGCGAAGTGGCTGGCCTCGCGGGGCCGGGAGAGCCTCCAGGAGCTTCTCCACAGCCATCCCTACCTCCCCGGCTCCGTCGACCAGGACCTGCTCGTCGAGGCGGAGGGGCTGCTGCAGTACTCGCTACGGGGCCAGGCGGACCTGAGACGGGCCCTGCGGGACGGGTTCTGGGAGCACTTGCGGGCGCAGTACTAGCGGTACGCGAGGCGACAGGGGCTCTGCCGCCGGTCAGCCCCTGGTGATCAGGTCCCAGAAGGTGATGAGGGCGTCCGCCGTCGCCTGCGGCTGGTCCGTGTTGGGAGAGTGCTCGGCGTCTCGGATGACGGTGCGGTGCGCGTGCAGGCGTACAGCCATGTCGTCGAGGAGCGGGATCGGCCAGGTGTCGTCGCGTTCGCCGGACAGGACGTGCTTGGGCAGGTCGACGGCGGCGAGTTCGGCGACGCGGTCGGGTTCCACGCAGAGCTGGCGGCCCGTGGCGATGAGCTGCGCGGGGCTGGTCGCGAGCCAGCGGCGGCGCAGGTCGGCGCGGTCGTCCAGACCCTCGTCGAGGGCGCCCGTCTCGGTCTCCTCCGGCGGTTCCATCGCCTGGATGGCGTCCCACACCTGCTCCATGCCCATCACCGCCAGGGCGTCCCGCAACAGCTTCACGCGCTGCTGCTGACTGACCGAGATCCGGGCGGGGCCCGAGGCCATCAGGGTGAGCGAGGCGAAGGGGGAGGCGTCCAGGAGCACGGCGGCGCGGGAGACCTGGCCGCCGAGGGAGTGGCCGACCAGGTGCAGAGGGCCACCGTCGCGCACGGCCTCCGCCTGGGCGAGGAGGTCCTTCGCCAACTCCGCCTGCGCGTACGGCGCTTCGTCGTCCTCGGCGCCCGGGCTCTCGTACTGCCCGCGTCCGTCCACGGCCACCGTCCGGTAACCCGCCTCCGCCAACGGCTCATGCAGCGCGATGAAGTCCTCTTTGCTCCCGGTGAACCCCGGCACGAGCAGCGCGGTCCCCTTCACCGACGTCCCCGCCTCGATCATGGCGAACTCCCCGCGAGGGGTGCGCAGGAGGTGGGCCCTGGCGCCAGGGGGCGGGGTGAAGGTCGGCGGACGGCTCATGGGGCGAGGGTAACGGGCGACCCCACTCCCTGGACGACCGGTAGACGGGTTCCCGCTGCCGGCACCGGCCCCGTCAGCGCCCCGTCAGGGGCGCGGGGAACTGCGCGATCAACCAGGCACCACCCGCACCCGCCAACGAATCCGAACCCCCGAGCTTTGAGGCGCCAGGGGGTCACAGGGGCACAGCCCCTGGGGAGGGGACGGGCAGGGGCGGCGGGGGGCGAAGAACCCCTTCGAAACGCCGAAGGTCCGGCCCCCGAACGGGGACCGGACCTTCACTCGGCTGGATCGGCTCAGCCCTCCGTGGCCTCCACGGCGACCGCGGCCTTCCGCGTCCGCCGACGCGGCGCCGGAGCCTCAGCCGTCTCCTCGGCGGCAGCCGCCGGCACCGCGGCCTTGCGCGTCCGCCGAGGCTTCGTGGCCTGCTCCTCCGTCGGCTGGGCCGGCACCGTGGCCTCGACGGTCGCCGCCGTCTTGCGGGTGCGGCGGCGCGGCTTGGTCGCTTCGACGGTGTCGGCGGTCGCTTCGGCGGCGGTGTCGGTCGCCTCGACGGCGGCTTCTGCCGTCTTGCGGGTGCGGCGCCGGGGCTTGGCCGGAGCCTCCTCGGCGGTGGTCGCTTCGGTGGCGGTCTCCTCGACCACGGCCTCGGCGGGTGCGGCCACCTTGCGGGTGCGGCGGCGGGGCTTGGCCGGGGTCTCGGCCGCCGGCTCCGCGCCGGTCGCGCCCTCGGCCGTGTCGAGCACGACCTCCGCGCCGGGCGCGGCCTCGGCGACGGGAGCCTCGGCGGCTTCCACCGACTTGCGGGTACGGCGGCGACGCGGCTTGGGCGCCTCCTCGACCGATTCGGCTTCGGCAGGTGCGCCCGCGACGGTCTCCATCACGGCCTCGGCCCGCTCGGCCGACGTGCTCTCGGCCGTCTCGACCGCGGCCTCGGCCGCGGGGTTCACCCCGGCACGGGTCCGGCGGCGACGGCGGGGCGTACGGGTCTCGGACTCGGCGGAGTCGATGCCCGGCGTCTGCGTGGGCTCCGTGGTCGCGGGGGCCTCCGGGGACGCCCCGTCGACGGTCGCACCGCCGCGCGTACGGCGGCGACGACGCGGCGTACGCGCCGGGCGCTCACGCTCGCGCTCAGCGGACGACGGGCCGGAGGAACGGCCGCCACGCCCGCGCGGACCACGCCCGCCCGGCTCGCCGAGGTCTTCCAGCTCCTCGGCCTCCAGACCGGCCCGGGTGCGCTCGGAGCGCGGCAGGACACCTTTGGTGCCCGCGGGGATGCTCAGCTCCTCGAAGAGGTGCGGGGAGGTGGAGTACGTCTCCGGCGGGTCGCTGAAGCCGAGGTCCAGCGCCTTGTTGATGAGCTGCCAGCGCGGGATGTCGTCCCAGTCGACGAGAGTGATCGCGATGCCCTTGGCACCCGCGCGGCCCGTACGGCCGATGCGGTGCAGGTACGTCTTCTCGTCCTCGGGGGACTGGTAGTTGATGACGTGGGTGACACCCTCGACGTCGATGCCGCGCGCGGCGACGTCGGTGCAGACGAGGACGTCCACCTTGCCGTTGCGGAAGGCGCGCAGCGCCTGCTCGCGGGCGCCCTGCCCGAGGTCACCGTGGACGGCGCCGGAGGCGAAGCCCCGCTGCTTGAGCTGGTCGGCGAGGTCGGCCGCGGTGCGCTTCGTACGGCAGAAGACCATGGCCAGTCCCCGGCCGTCGGCCTGCAGTATGCGCGCGACCAGCTCGGGCTTGTCCATGTTGTGCGCGCGGTAGATGTGCTGCGAGGTGTTCCGGACCGTCGCGCCCTCGTCGTCCGGGGCCGTGGCACGGATGTGCGTCGGCTGGGACATGTAACGGCGGGCCAGACCGATGACCGCGCCCGGCATGGTCGCCGAGAACAGCATCGTCTGACGCCGGGCCGGAAGCATGTTGATGATCTTCTCGACGTCGGGCAGGAAGCCCAGGTCGAGCATCTCGTCGGCCTCGTCGAGGACCAGGCACTTGACGTGCTTCAGGTTCAGCTTCTTCTGGCCCGCCAGGTCGAGGAGTCGCCCGGGCGTGCCGATGACGACGTCGACGCCCTTCTTGAGGGCCTCGACCTGAGGCTCGTAGGCGCGGCCGCCGTAGATCGCGGTGACGCGGACGTTGCGCACCTTGCCGGCGGTCAGCAGGTCGTTGGTGACCTGGGTGCACAGCTCGCGCGTGGGGACGACGACGAGCGCCTGCGGGGAGTCGACGAGGTCCTCGGGCTTGGCGCGGCCGGCCTCGACGTCGGCGGGGACGACGACGCGCTCGAGGAGCGGAAGACCGAAGCCCAGCGTCTTGCCGGTGCCGGTCTTGGCCTGGCCGATGACGTCGGTGCCGGTGAGGGCGACCGGGAGCGTCATCTCCTGGATGGGGAAGGGGTTGATGATGCCGACGGCCTCAAGGGCCTCGGCCGTCTCGGGAAAGATTCCGAGATCTCGGAAAGTCGTAGTCAGGGTGCTGCCTCTTCTGTGTACGCGGCGTGAGGCGAGCGCGGGGGTCGTGTCGGACCGTGCCGGGGGACATCGGCCGCCCTCACGGGCGGGCCGTGTGGCACGGGACCACTGCCGACGCTCTAGCGCTCATACCGCTGAGGGGTTCCCTCCGGACGCCGTACGCGGAGTGCCGTACGGAAAAGGAGGGCTGTCGGGTCGGAGCCGATCGGGCCACCGACCGGGCATCCTCATGCGTGCGGCCTGTCGAGGCACGGTCGAGCTACGTCGACGTACCAGCAGGCGCATTACCACCATACCCCGGAATCGCGCATATGCGATGGCCGATTTGGTCACGTAGTCGTCGTCACACCGAATCGGACGCGGAAGGGCAGCCAGAATGACCGTGCCCTTCCGCCGTGCGCGGAGCGGGCTATTGTGCGCTTCATGACCACGTCTGACAAGCCTGAGAACGCCGCCGACACCGAGTCCGCCGACACCGCCGGCACCGCCGAGGTCACCGGGATCGCCGCCCAGGACTGGGCCCGGGCCGCCGCCGACCCGCAGTACCGCGCGGCGGTGGTGGATCTGCTGGGCGCGCTGGCGTACGGGGAGCTCGCGGCGTTCGAACGGCTCGCGGAGGACGCGAAGCTGGCGCCGACCCTCGTCGACAAGGCGGAGCTGGCGAAGATGGCGGCGGCCGAGTTCCACCACTTCGAGAGGCTCCGGGACCGGCTCACCGAGATCGGGGAGGAGCCGACGCGGGCCATGGAGCCCTTCGTCGGCGCGCTCGACGGCTTCCACAAGCAGACGGCGCCCTCGGACTGGCTGGAGGGCCTCGTCAAGGCCTACGTCGGCGACTCGATCGCCAGTGACTTCTACCGGGAGGTCGCGGCGCACCTCGACTCGGACACGCGCGGGCTGGTGCTCGCCGTGCTCGACGACACGGGGCACGCCGGGTTCGCCGTGGAGAAGGTGCGGGCGGCCATCGACGAGGACCCGCGTGTGGGCGGGCGGTTGGCGCTGTGGGCGCGGCGGTTGATGGGGGAGGCGCTGTCGCAGTCTCAGCGGGTGGTGGCCGACCGGGACGCCTTGTCCACGATGCTCGTGGGGGGTGTGGCCGACGGGTTCGATCTGGCCGAGGTGGGGCGGATGTTCTCGCGGATCACCGAGGCGCACACGAAGCGGATGGCCGCGCTGGGCCTGGCCGCGTGAGCGCCTAGTCGCCGCGGGGCGAGCTGTCGTCCGGCGGGTGCGGGTGCTTCGTGGATGGTCGCGCAGTCCCCCGCGCCCCTGGGCGGGGCTTCGCCCCTATCCGGGCATCCTCACGCCGTCGCCGAGCTGCTGCGTCGAAAGCGCTCCGTCGGGCGGAGGAGCAGCGACAGGGACGCCGCCGCGACGATCAGGGCGCCGGTGAGGATCAGCAGGTAGTTCGCTGAGCCCAGTGCCGTGTGGGTGAGGAAGGCGCCGAAGAGGCCGCCCGCGGTGCCGGTCGGGAGGACCAGGGTGCGGGACGGCAGGCGGTGGGGGAGGCGGTAGGCGGCGGCGCAGGCCAGGGCGAGGCCGAGAAGTGCGGATCCGAGTGCTTCCAAGAACATGATCGGGTTCCCTCCCGCACGGCCTGGCCTGGGCAAATCGGTCGTAGCCGGTACTACCCGTCAGTCATGGAACGCAATCATCATCTGTGGATGAGATGTGGTGGCTCCGCGCGGTCCTGGCCATGGCGGGCCATGGGAGTGGGCACAGGGAAGGGGCCCGGTGGTTTCACACCACCGGGCCCCTTCCCTGTGCCTCAAGTGCCTCTTGACTACAGCGCGCTGAAGCCCACCTTGCGGACGGTCGGCTCGCCGATGTCGACGTAGGCGAGACGGTCGGCCGGGATCAGCACCTTGCGGCCGTGCTCGTCCGTGAGGCTCAGCAGCGCCGACTTGCCGGCCAGCGCCTCGGCAACGGCACGCTCGACCTCCTCGGCACTCTGACCGCTCTCCAGAACGATCTCGCGGGGCGCGTGCTGCACGCCGATCTTGACCTCCACGGCTATGTCCCTCCGACGGTCAGTGAAGTGCGCGGGCTTCCGCGCCGTACGCAGCACACATTAGCCCGGTGAGGGGACGTCCACGCTCCGCGCGAGAACGCCAGGAGCGAACAGCGAGCGGGAACAAACGCCCGGACGCCGATACCGTCAGTGGTGGTCGATGCCGTGCAGCGGGAAGCCGGCGATCCCGCGCCAGGCCAGCGAGGCCAGCAGCTGGACCGCCTGTTCGCGCGGGACGCTGCGGTCGCTGTGCAGCCAGGACCGCGCCACCACCTGGGCGAGGCCGCCCAGGCCCGAGGCGAGGAGCATCGACTCCGCGCGCGACAGGCCGGTGTCCTCGGCGATGACGTCGCAGATGGCCTCGGCGCACTCGTTGGTGACCTTGTCGACGCGCTCGCGCACGGCAGGCTCGTTCGTCAGGTCCGACTCGAAGACGAGCCGGAAGGCGCCGCCCTCGTCCTCGACGTACGCGAAATAGGCGTCCATGGTGGCCCGGACGCGCTGCTTGTTGTCGGTCGTCGACGCCAGCGCGCCGCGTACGGCGTGGATCAGGGACTCGCAGTGCTGGTCCAGCAGGGCCAGGTACAGGTCGAGCTTGCCCGGGAAGTGCTGGTAGAGCACCGGCTTGCTGACGCCGGCGCGCTCGGCGATGTCGTCCATCGCGGCCGAGTGGTACCCCTGGGCCACGAACACTTCCTGGGCGGCGCCCAGCAACTGGTTCCGTCGGGCTCGGCGCGGCAGGCGTGTGCCCCGCGGGCGCGCCGCCTCTGTCTGCTCGATGGCTGTCACGCCGCCTCCCAAAATCGTCCACATGCGGTGTGCGCCGCGCCGCCATCGTACTTTTCGGTAACCCGGGTGTGCGCGGTGCGAGCGCAGAATTTCACGGACCGGACGGCGGGGAAAGTGCCGCGTACCGCGTCATACGGGGGCAGGGCGGGCAGAAGGAAGCCCTTTCTCGTCACCGGTCGCCGCCTCTCGCCGCCACCGGCTGTCGTCCCTGGTGAGGATCCGGTTACCGGTAGTCGTCCTCGTCGAGGGAGACCACGCGCGCCTGCTCGGCCAGGTCGGCCTCGTTGGCCACGCCGGGGTCGGCGTCGGTCAGCGGGTCGTCCCGGTCCGGGGCGACGTCCGTGTGCTGCTCGGCGGCATCGGCCTCGGGGGCCTCGACATCGTCGATCTCCACGGATTCCTCCTCGACGAAGGTGTCGGGATCGCTCGGGTCAACGGCCATCGTGGGTTCCCCTTCCTGGTGCTGCCCTGGTACCGCCGGAACGTCTCTGAAGGCGGCAGGGGCCACATACGGGTGCCCTGCCTACGAGCCTAGGAGACAGCCGATCGTGGCGCTATGCCGTCCGACCTCGTCCGGGGGTGACTGCTCCGCCTCCCGGTACCCCGTGACAAGTGGCCGATTTGCGCCTCCCTCTGTGACGGCGAACACATGAGCCCCTGCGTGATCGTCTCGTAACATTGCCGCATGTCTTCGACCGAGCTGCCGTCCTTGCTGACCGCCACCGCGTCGCCGAAGGCGAGTGCCGTGCGCGTGGCGCCCGGGGAGCGGATCAGGTCGGTCCGGCTGCCGGGGATGACGCTGTCGGTACGGTCGAGGCCACCGGCGCGCGAGGGGCTGCCGCCCGCCCTGTATGTGCACGGCCTGGGCGGTTCCTCGCAGAACTGGTCCGCGCTGATGCCGCTGCTCGACGGGCTCGTGGAGAGTGAGGCACTCGATCTGCCCGGCTTCGGCGACTCTCCGCCGCCGGACGACGGCAACTACTCCGTCACGGGCCACGCCCGCGCGGTCATCCGTTACCTAGACTCCGCCGGGCGCGGCCCCGTGCACCTCTTCGGCAACTCCCTCGGCGGCGCGGTCACGACCCGCGTCGCCGCGCTGCGCCCCGATCTCGTCCGCACCCTGACCCTCGTGTCGCCCGCCCTGCCGGAGCTCCGCGTGCAGCGGACCGCCGTGCCGACCGGAATGCTCGCGCTGCCGGGCATGTCGGCGCTGCTGACCCGCTTCACCAAGGGCTGGACCGCCGAGCAGCGGGTACGGGGTGTCATGGCGCTCTGTTACGGCGACCCCGGCCGCGTCACGGAGGAGGGTTTCCGCAACGCCGTGGAGGAGATGGAGCGGCGCCTCCGGCTGCCGTACATGTGGGACGCCCTGACCCGGTCCGCCCGGGGGATCGTGGACGCCTACACCCTGGGCGGGCAGCACTCGCTCTGGCGCCAGGCCGAGCGCGTCCTCGCGCCGACGCTCCTCGTCTACGGCCGCCGCGACCAACTCGTCGGCTTCCGCATGGCCCAGCGCGCCGCCCAGGCGTTCCGCTACTCCCGCCTCGTCTGTCTGCCGGACGCGGGGCACGTGGCGATGATGGAGTATCCGGAGACGGTCGCCGCCATGTTCCGCGAACTGCTCGCGGATACGGGGCAGCCGACCGGCGGGGCGGGCGCGGCGCGGACGGGTTCGGGGGCGGCGGACCCGGAGTGGGACTCGATCGCGGATCCCGGTCCGTATCCGTGTGCGGGTCCGTATCCGGGGCCCTGTTCGGGTGCGGATTCCTCTGCGGCTTCGATGCGTTCGGTGCCGGGCCCGGCTGCGATGGCGGGGTCCGCTTCGGGTGACGGGTCGAGCGAGCGTGGTCCGGAGGGAAGCGGTGGCTCGGCTACCGTCGACTGTGACGAATCGACCGACGGCGGGCCCCCCGAGGGCTCTCCCGGTGGGGGGAGCTGAGGCGCGGCGTGGGACGGCACAGCCGCAAGGGGCGGGCGCCGAAAGGCGACACAAGCGATGTAAGGGAAGCTGGGACGGAGGCGTCCGCCCGGACGGGCGGACGCGGACCAGCGGTGCCGCGAGCGCCGGGGGCCCAGGGGACTCCGAGCCCGGGTGGGTCGGCGCCCTGGGACGCCAGGGACGCGCCGGCTCCAGTGGCGGCGCGATCAGGGGGTGCGAATTCAGCCCCTCGCAGGTACGACGGGACGCCGGGCCAAGGGGTGCCGAGGTCCATTGGCGGCGCGCCCGGGCAGGGTGGGGGCCCACGCTTCCCCGATGGCGCGGTCGGGCAGGGTGATGGCCCGCGCTTCCCCGACGGCACGCCCGGGCGTGGTGTCCCTCGTTTTCCCGACGGCACCCCGGCCCGCGAAGTGCCCCGTTTCGCCGACGGCACGCCCGCGCACGGTTTCCCGCGTCTTCCTGATGGCACGCCGGTGCAAGGGGTGTCGCGTGTTTCCGACGGCACGCCGGTCCACAGGATGCCGCGTGTCGCCGACGGCACGCCCGCGCACGGTTTCCCCCGGCTCCCCGACGGCAACCCGGCGCGTGGCTTCCCTCGGAGCCGAGGCGGGCACCCCGAGCAGCGTGAAGCGGGTGGGGCTTGGGGGCAGTTGGGTGGTGGTGCACGGCAGACGGGTGCCGGGCACGGCGTGGCGCATGGAGCTCCTGCGGGGGCTCCGTATGGTGTGCCGGGCGAGGCGGCGTCCCCAGGCGCCCCGCACGGCGCGCCTCCGGAGGGTTCCGGCCGCCGTATCCCCATTCCCCGGCAGCGGCAGGAGGCCATGCCCACCGGTGGCCCCCGCCAGGCCTATCTGGAGGCCTTCGACGAGGTCGACGACGTCTTGGCACCCGGTCGGACACACCGCGCCGCGCCGGATGCCGACGCCGACGGCCGGGTCGAGGTGGCTCTCGAAGAGAAGCCGCTGCACGAGAACGGGCGGCAGGAGCAGCCGCCGCGTGACGGGCCCGAGGGCGCGGAGACGGCGAAAGGCGGCAAGGGTCGGGCGTTCGCCGGGATCGCGGCCGCTGCGGTGACGACCGTGCTGGCCGTCGTCGTGGGTGGCCAGATGGCCGGCGGACAGGAAGACACCGCCCCGCGGTCGCAGGCCGCCGACGCCGGTGAGCGCGATGTGCGCGGCGCCTCGCGCAGCGACACCCGGCCCGCGCCGTCCCCTACGCCCAGCGCCCGCGCGACCCCGCTGTCCTACGACCAGAGGATGGGCCAGAAGTACGCGCTCGCCGCCGATCTGGAGGGAGGCGGGGAGTTCGAGGCGGTCAAGGGGTTCGACAAGGCGCCGGGGACGGGGAGGAAGTACCGCTACCGCGTCGATGTCGAGAAGGGGCTCGGGCTGGACGGGGAACTGTTCGCCGATGCCGTGCAGAAGACCCTGAACGACGAGCGGAGTTGGGCCCACGGCGGTGGCCGTACGTTCGAGCGGATCTCCTCGGGGACACCCGACTTCGTGATCACACTGGCGAGCCCGGGCACCACCGCGATCTGGTGCGCCAAGTCGGGCCTCGACACCACCGTCGACAACGTGTCCTGCGACTCGGCCTCCACCGAGCGCGTGATGATCAACGCGTACCGCTGGGCCCAGGGCGCGGAGACCTACGGTGACCAGATCCATGCGTACCGTCAGATGCTGATCAACCACGAGATCGGCCACCGTCTCCGCTACGACCATGAGACCTGCGACAAGGACGGCGAACTCGCGCCCGTCATGCAGCAGCAGAGCAAGTTCCTGACCTTCGGCGGGATCACGTGCAAGGCCAATCCCTGGCCATACCCCGGCGGTTGACAGCCTCCGGCGATCTGACGGCACGTAACCGACTGATCCCTTAGCGCGACAAAACGCGCCCCGCTAGCGAAAGTTACGACCGTTCACCCCTTTTGGTGGCGCGATGGACAACCGTCCGTCGCGCCACCGCCTTGTCCGCATACGTTCGTCCCGCTGCGAGCCGCCGGGTGAACGGCGGCTCCTCAAACGGGAGATCGGGGGTGCACGCGTGCGCATCGGACTGCTTACGGAGGGTGGCTATCCGTATGTGAGCGGTGACGCCAGGCTGTGGTGCGATCGACTCGTACGTGGGCTGGATCGACACGAGTTCGACATCTACGCGCTCAGCCGAAGCGAGCGGCAGGAGGACGAGGGCTGGATTCCCCTGCCACCACAGGTCAGCCGGGTCCGTACGGCACCGCTGTGGACGGCCGCGGACGACGGGGTCGTGTACGGCCGCCGGGCGCGCAGGCGCTTCGCGGAGGTGTACGGCGAACTGGCGGCGGCGGTGTGTTCCGGCGGTGTCGGCGGGGCGGCCGGTGTCGCCGGGTTGTTCGGCGGGGCGGGGGCGTCCGGGGCAGCGGCGGCCTCGGCTGCGATGGCCGGGGCAGCGACGGGTGAAGCGGCGGTGGCCGGGGCGGCGGCGGCCGGGGCCGGTGGGGGTGCGGAGGCTTCCGCGGGCGGCTTCGACGTAGAGGCGGACCGTTTCGGCAACGCTCTGTACGGGCTTGCCGAACTGGCACGTGACGAGGGCGGGCTGGTGGGCGCGCTGCGCTCCGAGGTCGCCGTACGCACGCTGGAGCGCGCTTGTCGTGCGCCGGGCGCATTGCGAGGGGCTCGCGAGGCGCGCGTACCGGATCTGCTGACGTTCGCCTCCCATCTCGAACGCGCCCTGCGCCCTCTTTCGCTCGACTGGTACCAGGACGACGGGCTCGGTTCGGTCGACCTGTGCCACGCCGCGGCGGGCGGCTCGGCCGCACTGCCCGGGCTGCTGGCCCGTCACTTCCACGGGGTGCCGCTGCTGGTCACCGAGTACGGCGTGCCCCTGCGGGCGCACTACCTCGGGGCCTGTGGAGAGGCGCCGGTGCGCGCGCTGCTCGCGGCCTTCCACCGGCGGCTGACCGCCGAGGTCTATCGGCAGTCCGCGTGCCTCACCCCGGGCAACACCCACGCCCGGCGCTGGCAGGAGCGCTGCGGCGCCGACCGTGCCCGGATCCGGACGGTCTACCCCGGCATGGACGCCGCCCGCTTCGCGGAGGTGGGCGAGGCGCCGGAGGGCGCGGATCCGCACACGCTGGTGTGGGTCGGCCGCATCGAACCCGCCAAGGACCTGATCTCCCTGCTGCACGCCTTCGCCGAGATCCGCCGGGCGGAGCCCAGGGCCCGGCTCAGGATCGTCGGAGCGGCCGCGGGATCCGAGTCGGCCGCCTATCTGGGCCACTGCAAGGCCTTGGCCGCGCAGCTCTTCCCGGACGAGGCGGACGGCGTCCACGCGGTCGGCGACAACCCCGTCTCCTTCGAGGAGATCGGCGACCCGGCCGTGCCCAACCTGGCCGAGGCATACGCGGCGGGTGCCGTGGTCGTGCTGTCGAGTGTCGTCGAGGGCTTCCCGATCAGCCTGGTCGAGGCCATGTTCTGCGCCCGGCTGACGGTCTCCACCGACGTGGGCGCGGTCGTGGAGGTCATCGGCGGCACCGGGCTCGTCGTACCGCCGCGTAATCCACGGGCGCTCGCCGAAGCGTGCGTGGCGCTCCTGCGCGAACCCGAGCGCCGCGCGCTCCTCGGCGCGGCAGCCCGCGCACGCGCCCTCGAACTCTTCACTGTCGAGCAGAACGTCGCGGCATTTCGTGGCATCTACCTCGAGATCGTCTCCCACGCCCCGGTACGCAACGACACCGGCGAACCGCTGCCCTTCGGAGTACCTGCCGAGGCCCATGTGCCCGGCCGCTGGGTGGACTCCCGGGTGGTGGCGGGCGGCCCCGGGGGCGCGGGGGGCGCCGGGGAGGTGAGGGCTGCTGGAGCCGCCGGTGTCGCGGGCCTCGGTGCGGGTGCCGCCGGTCGGCCGCGCTGGGCGCTCGACGCGCCTGCTCGGGCGATGACGCCGGCAGGAGCGACGACGCCGGTGGAGGCAACGGCATCGATAGCGACGACGGCTCCTGCCGCGACGCCGGTCCGGGCTGAGGGGACACCTCCGGGCGCGGCGGCGGGGGAACCGGTGACCGCGGGGGAGGGCGCGCGATGAGCGAGCTGAAGGTGGACGGGTCGCGGAAGCTGTACGGACTGGGCGGACTGGGCGGACTGGATGGGCTGGGCCGCTCGGAGGCGTTGAGCGGGCCGGACGGCGACGGCTCCGCCGCGGCCAGTCCCCCGCCCGCCCCCAAGCGCGGTGCCGTCGATCCCGTGAAGGCGCTGATGCACCGACACCGGGAGCTCTGTGAGCGGGCCGTGGACCCCTTGGAGATCGCCGCCGGGCTGGAGGCGCACGGGGTGACCGACCGGACGGCCGCCCGTTTCCGACACCGGGACGTGTTCTCGCTGGCCGAGGAGATGTACGCGCGCGTGCCGCGTGACGGGGAGGAATCCACGGAGCGCGAGCCGGTGCCGCGTGCGCCCGGCGCTCGGGGCGGTTGGGCCGTGCTCGCCCTGCTGCCGGGCGCCGTATGCGCGGCGGTCGTGGCCGGAGTACGGCTCACAGACGGCCAACCCCGCATCGTCGCCGCCGCCGTCGGCGCCCTCGCGGTGGCGCTCACCCTCCCCGTGGCCCTCGACCGGGGCCCCCTGCGCGCCCCGTCCGGCAGCACGAGCCGTACCCACGTCTGGACCTGCTGGCTGATCGCGTACGCCCTCCTCGGCGACGGCCTGCTCACCGCCGGCCTCGACGGCGGCCCCCACGGCCTCTGGTCCCTGGCCACCGCACCCGTACTCGCACTCGCCCTGGCCTGCGCCCCCGCCGTCTGGTGCGCCCATCTCCTCTCGGTGCGCGCCCGCCGCAAACTGGCCTCCAGCCGAGGCCTCGCGGAGTTCGCCGACTCCATGAAGCCCCTGATCCTGGGCGTGTTCGCGCTCCATCTCTGCGTCCTGGCCGCCCTGCTCGCGCTGTGCGGCGCGGTCCTGGACGAGCCCGCCGGGTACGCCGGAGCCGGCGCCCTCGGCGCACTCCTCCTGCTCGCCCGCTTGCTGACGGCCCATGGGTTCGGCCACGCCGCGGCCGTCGCCCTCCGCACGGCCGCCCTGACCGAGGCGGTGGCGTCGGCCACGGTCTTCGCCGGCCGTCTGCCCGGCTGCTCCTTCCTGACCGTTCCGGTCGAGACGGTGACTGTCGCCTGGGGGCCCGGCGCCGTACCGGCCCTCGTGTGTGGCATCCCCGCGCTCGTCCTGCTCGTCCATGCCACCCGCACACTGACCCGGGCCTCGGCCCACGCCCTGCCCTCCGGGGAGACCTGACCCCCTCGGCCTACGCCACGACGGCCGCACACCGCCATGGCGGAGCCCGAGCCCGACCGACGCACGGGACTTCCGTCCCGGGCCTCTCCTCCCGGGGCCCGCGGGGCCGACACCGCGGACCCACCTCATCACCCACGGCACCACCTTCTAAGGAGAAAGCCAGATGATCACCTCCCGAACCGGAGAGCCCGCCCCGGGAGCCGCCCGATGAGGGTCCTGCTGATCGGAGCCAACGGATACCTCGGCCGCTTCGTCGCCGAACGCCTGCTCGCCGACCCGGCCGTGCAGCTCACCGCACTCGGCCGCGGCGACGACGCCGACGTACGGTTCGACCTCGCCACCGGCAGCCCCGGCGCGCTCACCCGCTTCCTGGACGCCGTCCATCCCGGAGTCGTCGTCAACTGCGCCGGAGCCACCCGCGGCGGCGCCCGCGAACTGACCCGGCACAACACCGTCGCCGTCGCCACCGTCTGCGAGGCCCTGCGGCGCAGCGGCTGCGGGGCGCGGCTGGTGCAGCTCGGCTGCGGTGCCGAGTACGGGCCCAGCCAGCCCGGCTCCTCCACCGCCGAGGACGCCGTGCCCCGCCCGGGCGGCCCGTACGGCGTGAGCAAGCTCGCCGCCACCGAACTCGTCCTCGGCTCCGGTCTGGACGCCGTGGTCCTGCGCGTCTTCTCGCCCGCCGGACCCGGTACCCCCGCCGGCTCCCCGCTCGGCCGCCTCGCCGAGGCCATGCGCCGCGCCATGCAGTCCGGCGACGGTGAACTCAAGCTCGGCGGCCTCGGCGTCCAGCGCGACTTCGTCGACGTACGCGACGTCGCCCGCGCCGTCCATGCCGCCTCGCTCTCCGCCGCCCAGGGGGTGATCAACATCGGCTCGGGCCGCGCCGTGCGCCTCCGCGACGCGGCGGCCGTCCTCGCCCGCGTGGCCGGCTACGGCGGTGCCCTCCACGAACTCGACGCCCCGCCCGGCCCGCTCCGGCCGACCATCGGTCACCCCCGCCCCGAACCGGACCACGCCGCTCCCGTCTCCTACCCCTACCCGGACGGCTGCGGCAGCTGGCAGCAGGCCGATGTGCGCACCGCCCGCGACCGGCTCGGCTGGCGCCCCCGGATCAACCTCGAGGAGTCCCTCGCCGACATCTGGATGGAGGCGGCATGCCGTATCTGATCCCCGCCCGGTCCGGCACCGCCAGCACCGGCTTAAGTCTCCGCTTCGGCGTCCCCGGCTATGCTCACCCCCTCGTCGCTCCACTGGAATGGGGCGAACTCACCCGCCCCGGCACCCCTCTGCACTGGGTCGTCCTCAACATCTCCGACGGCCCCGGCACCCGCCCCGACCCGCACTGCCTGGAAGCCGCCGGACGGCTCCGGAACGCTGGCGTCCGGGTCCTCGGCCACCTGGACGTCACCTTCGGGGCACGGGCCCTCGCCGACACCGCCTCCGACGCACGCCGCTTTCTCGACTGGTACCAGGTCGACGGCTTCCTCCTGGACCGCTGCCCCACCGGGCACAGCGCCCTCCCGGAGATCCGCCGCACCGTCACCACGCTCCGCGCGTTCCTCGGCGGCGGCCACATCGTCCTCGGCCACGGAACCCACCCGTATCCCGGATATGCGGAGACCGCCGACCAACTGGTGACCTTCTCCGGGTCGTGGAGCGACTACCGCTGGTCGCAGGTGGCCGAATGGACCGCCGACCATCCACCCGAGCGCTTCTGCCACTTCGTCCACGGTGTCCCCCGCGGCCATCTCGACGAGGCGCTGCGCATCGCCCGCTGGCAGGGTGCCGCCACGATCTACTTCACCGACCGCACGGACCGCGACGGCCGGTTCGACCCCTGGGAGACGATGCCCGGCTACTGGGACGAAATCGTCTCGCTGGTTGGAACGGGTGTCTCGGAATGAAAAAGGGCGTGGCAGTGTTACGGGGAGAACAACTGTAGTGATTGACCGACCAACGGAGTCCCCGTGTCGCTGCCACCCCTGGTCGAGCCCGCTTCCGAGCTCACCGTAGACGAGGTCCGCAGGTACTCCCGCCACCTGATCATCCCCGACGTCGGGATGGACGGGCAGAAGCGGCTGAAGAACGCCAAGGTGCTCTGTGTGGGCGCCGGCGGCCTGGGCTCGCCGGCGCTGATGTACCTGGCCGCGGCGGGCGTCGGGACGCTCGGCATCGTGGAGTTCGACGAGGTCGACGAGTCGAACCTGCAGCGCCAGATCATCCACAGCCAGGCCGACATCGGCCGCTCCAAGGCCGAGTCCGCGCGCGACTCCGTCCTCGGCATCAACCCGTACGTGAACGTGATCCTCCACGAAGAGCGGCTCGAGGCCGAGAACGTGATGGACATCTTCAGCCAGTACGACCTGATCGTCGACGGCACGGACAACTTCGCGACCCGTTACCTGGTCAACGACGCCTGTGTGCTGCTGAACAAGCCGTACGTCTGGGGCTCCATCTACCGCTTCGACGGCCAGGCCTCCGTCTTCTGGTCCGAGTACGGCCCCTGCTACCGCTGCCTCTACCCGGAGCCCCCGCCGCCGGGCATGGTCCCCTCCTGCGCCGAGGGCGGCGTCCTCGGTGTGCTGTGCGCGTCCATCGGCTCCATCCAGGTCACCGAGGCCATCAAGGTCCTCACGGGCACGGGCGAGCCGCTGGTCGGCCGCCTGATGATCTACGACGCCCTGGAGATGCAGTACCGCCAGGTCAAGGTCCGTAAGGACCCGAACTGCGCGGTCTGCGGCGAGAACCCCACCGTCACCGAGCTCATCGACTACGAGGCCTTCTGCGGCGTCGTCTCCGAGGAGGCCCAGGAGGCGGCCGCCGGCTCGACGATCACTCCCAAGCAGCTCAAGGAGTGGATCGACGACGGCGAGAACATCGAGATCATCGACGTCCGCGAGGTCAACGAGTACGAGATCGTCTCCATCCCGGGCGCCAAGCTGATCCCGAAGAACGAGTTCCTCATGGGCACCGCCCTGGAGGCCCTCCCGCAGGACAAGAAGATCGTCCTGCACTGCAAGACGGGTGTCCGCAGTGCGGAAGTCCTCGCCGTCCTGAAGTCGGCGGGCTTCGCCGACGCGGTCCACGTCGGCGGCGGCGTGATCGGCTGGGTCAACCAGATCGAGCCGCAGAAGCCGGTCTACTAGGCACAGGCCTTTCGGGAAGGGGCTCGGCACCACGTGTGCCGGGCCCCTTCCCGTCGCCTCGCGGGCAGGCGCGAGGCGAGGGCCGTCCTTCCCTACGTGCAGACCTTGTCGTTCTTCGGCACCGTTCCGTCCAGCAGATACGCGTTCACCGTCGAGTCGACACACCTGCTGCCGCTGCCGTACGCCCCATGGCCCTCGCCCTTCCAGGTGAGCACCACACCGACACCCTCGCCCAGTTCCTCGGCCATCTTGCGCGCGCCTTCGTAGGGCGTCGCCGGGTCCCCGGTGTTGCCCACCACGAGGACGGGCGCCGCTCCCGGTGCGCTCACCTCCGGTGAGTCCGTCAGGCCGGGCACCGGCCAGTCGTGACACCAGCCCGCGGTGTCCCAGCCCAGGAACTCGCCGAAGACGGGCGAGATCTCCCGGAATTCGGGCAGCAGCCTCTTCGTCTCCTCCCGTGTGGGCCGCTGCTTCTGGTCCAAGCACGATATGACCCGTTGGGAGTGGGTCGTCGTGCCGTAGCGGCCCGAGGGATCGCGCTCGTTGTAGCCGTCGGCGAGTGCCAGCAGTTCGGTGCCGTCGCCGTCCTCGGCCGCGTCGAGCGCGCTGGTCAGAGTGGGCCAGCTCTGCTCGCTGTAGAGCGGCAGGACGATGCCGGTGGTCGCGAGGGTCTGGGTGAGCTCACGGCCGGACGTCGTCGCCAGCGGCTCGGCGTCGATCCGCTCCAGCAGGTCCACGATCTTCTGCGTGCCCTGCTTCGGGTCCTGGCCCGTGGACTTCAGGTAGTTGTCGAGGGCGCGTTGGAAGCCCAGGGTCTGGTTCTTCGCGTGGCCCACCGTGTCGGCGGTCGGGTCGACCACGGCGTCCAGGACCAGACGTCCCACGTTCTTGGGGAACAGATGGGCGTAGACGCCGCCGAGTTCGGTGCCGTACGAGATGCCGAAGTAGTGCATCTTCTCGTCGCCGAGGACCTGGCGCATGAGGTCCATGTCACGTGCGGTCTCCGCGGTCGAGACATGCGCCAGCAGCTTGCCCGCCGCCTTCTCGCAGCCCGCGCCGAAGTCGGCGGCGTCCTTGAAGAAAGCCGTCTCCTCCGCCGCGTCGTCCGGGGTCGCGTCCACCGCCTCGCCCGCCTGGATCTCCTTGTCGCTGCGGCAGCGCACGCCGTCGCTCTCGGCGACCCCGCGCGGATCCCAGCTCACCAGGTCGTATCGCTCGTGCAGTTCACTCGCCAGCCCCGCGTACGACGGCAGCATCGACACCCCGGAGCCGCCGGGCCCGCCGAAGTTGAACAGGAGCGAGCCGAGACGCTTGCCGTCGCCGCCGGTCGCCTTGCTGCGGATCAGGGCGAGCCCGATCGTCCCGTCGTCCGGCTTCGTGTAGTCCAGCGGCACCTGCAGCGTCGCGCACTGCCAGTCGCCGCCCGGCGCCGGACCCTGCGATGTCGCCTCGCAGCGCCCCCAGTCGAGCTTCTGCGACGCGGGTGAAGAGGCCGAGGCTTTTCCGTCGCCAGCCTCCTCGCCTCCCTCGTCGTCCGTGCCTCCGCTGCAACCGGCGATCAGCAGCACGGCCGCGGCCAGAGCCGCTCCCCGTGGAAAACGCGCCATGAGCACTTCCCCCCTCTCGCGATACCGTTCACCGGATGTCCCGAATGACAGTCATGCCATGGTATGCGGACCGCGCCGAATGCCGAGATCGCCTGTGGATAACGTTCTGACCTGCAGATCTACGAGCAAACCGTGCCGGCTTTCGGTACCTTCCCCGACAGCAGGTAGTCGTCCACGGCTGTCCTGACGCACGCATTCCCGCTGCGGTACGCCCCGTGCCCCTGCCCCTTGTACGTCAGCTCGACACCGACTCCCGGCCCGAGCGCCTCCACCATTCTCCGCGCGCCCCCGTACGGGGTGGCCGGGTCGCCGGTGTTGCCGATCACGAGGATCGGCGCCGAGCCCGGGGCGCGCACGTCGGGATGGTCGGCGGCGCCGGCCACGGCCCAGTCGGTGCAGCTGAGCATGGACCATGCCAGCCACTCGCCGAAGACGGGTGAGGCCGCCCGGAACTCGGCGAGTCTCGCCTCCACGTCCTCGGTGGTGTGGCGAGGCCTGTCGTCCGCGCAGTTGATGGCGACGTTCGCCGCTGTGATGTTGCTGTACTCGCCGTTCTCGCTGCGCCCGTTCAACGAGTCGGACAGCAGCATCAGCAGGCGGCCGTCCCCGTCGTACGCCTGCTTCAAGCCCTCCGTCAGATAGGGCCAGAGGTCCTGGGAGTACAAGGCCTGGGCGATGCCGTTCGTCGCCTCCGACTGCGTGAGGTCGCGGGGGAAGACTCCGTTGATCGGTTTGGTGTCGAGGTCGTCGAGCAGCTTGGTGATCCGGTCCTGGACCCCCTGCTCGGTGTCGCCGACGGGGCAGTCCTCCGCCTTCGACACACAGTCCCTCGCGTAGTTGTCGAGCGCCAGCTGGAAGCCCTTGGCCTGCCCGAGCGAGCCCTGCTCGGCCGTCTGGGTCGGGTCGACGACCGCGTCGAACACGGCTCGTCCGACATTGCCTGGGAACAGGTGGGCGTAGACCCCGCCGAGTTCGGTGCCGTAGGAGAAGCCGACGTAGTGGAGCTTGTCGTCGCCGAGGACCTGGCGCATCAGGTCCATGTCGCGGGCCGCGTCCGTGGTGCGGACGTACGGGAGGGTCTTGCCGGAGTTCTTCTCGCACGCGGAGTTGAACGTCTTCGTGGTGTCGAGGAACCGCGTCCGCTCGGCCGCGTCGTCCGGGGTCCCGTCCTGCTGGAAGTACTTGTCGAGTTCCTCGTAGTCCTCGCATGTGATGCCCGCGCTGCGGCCGACGCCACGCGGGTCGAAGCTCACCAGGTCGTAGCGAGTGCGCAGTTTCGCGTAGTCCTCGCCGAAGGAGGGGATCGTCTTGACGCCCGAGAGGCCGGGACCGCCGAAGTTGAAGACGAGCGAGCCGATGCGCTGGTCGCCGGTGCCGCTCGACCGGGCCCGGATGAGCGCGAGGGAGATGGTGTCGCCCTCGGGCTCGTCCCAGTCGAGAGGGGCCTTCATGGTCGAGCACTGCCAGACGTCGCCGTCCGGAAGAGGCGAGGGAGCGGCGCCGCCGCCCTGGGACGCGGACGGCGCCTCGCAGGTCTCCCAGCTCAGCTTCTGGGCCGCCAGGTCCTCGCCGCGGCCCTCGGCCTCGTCGCCGCAGCCCGCCGCCGACAGGGACAGCAGGGCGGCGAGGGCGGTCACGGCGAGGGCCCGTGGTCGGGGCGAGGTGGGCATGCGTCCATCCTGGAGCCGACCGGGGCGGGGCGCTCGGGACGCGAGCCGTGCGGGTGAGACGCGGGAGGCGGGTCCACGCGCGCGTGGACGCCGGTTCGGTCGGCACGCGCGTGTGCCGACCGAACCGGCATCCCCCGCCTAGAGTGCGCCCTTGCGTGACAGCTGGTTGAAGGCCAGCCATCCCGGCAGGACGGGCAGCCACAGAGTCAGCAGGCGGAACAGCAGCACCGCGGGCGCGGCGACCTCCAAGGGGAGCCCCACGGCGGTCAGACCGACCGTCAGGGTGGCCTCGACAGCGCCCACACCACCCGGCGTCGGAGCCGCGGAACCCAGTGCGTTGCCCGCGAGGAAGACGACGGCGACGCTGGCGATGCTGAGCGAGGCGGTGTCGCTGCCGAAGGCACGGATCGACGCGTCCAGGCACATCACGAAGCAGCCGGTGAGGAGCAGCATGCCGCCGATGCCGGTGACCAGTTTCTGCGGCCGCTGCAGTACGTCGAGCATGCGGGGCACGACACCGGCGAAGAGCGACCGCACGCGCGTGACGACGAACTTGCGCAGGAAGGGGATCGAGGTCACCACCAGGACGAGCACCGCGACCGTCAACAGACCCGCGATGACGGTGCGGGACGGCGACAGGGACGGGGTTTTCTCGGTTCCGGTCAGATAACCGAAGGCGAGCAGCATCAGGATGTGGCAGCCCAGCCCGAACAACTGCGACGCGCCGACACTCGCCACCGCGAGCCCCGGCCGCACCCCCGCACGCTGCAGGAAGCGCGTGTTGAGGGCCACACCGCCCACCGCCGCCGGAGCCACGATCTTCACGAACGACCCGGCGACCTGCGCCGCCACCGTTCGCAGGAAAGGCACCCGCTCCGGTACGAAGCCCAGCAGGCTCATCGCAGCCGCGACATAGCTCAGCGCGGAGAAGAGCGCGGCCGCGGCGACCCAGCCCCATTCGGCGTTCTCGATGAGCGGCCCGAACTCGATGTGGGTGAGCTGGGTCAGGAGGAAGTACGCGCCGATGGCACCGGCGAAGAGGCTGATCAGCGTGCGCGGCTTGACCCGCTCCAGACGGGCCGGTTCGACCGGCGCCTGGGGCCTGATCAGCAGCACCTGGTGGCGGATCTGGGTGAGCAGGTCCTCCTCGCGAGCCCCTTCCAGGGCCTCGTCGATCGCCCGCTTCTCGGCCCGCTGTTCGGCCCGTACGGCCTTCTTGTCCGCCTTGGCGGGGTCGATGGCCTCCTTGTGCTCCTCCGCCCGGGCCTGTTTGGCCAGCTGGGAGGCCTCCAGGACCGCCTCGCGCTGGCGTTCCGAGCGTTCCCGGGCCAGTCGGCGCAGGGTCGCGCGCGTGGAGCGCGACAGCGCGATGGGCTGCAGCATCGGCAGGCAGTCGGCCACCGCGTCGGGCCCGAGCACGCTCACCGCCGAGGCCACCGCGCGCTCGGCGCCCACCCGCAGGCCCAGCGTCGTCAGCAGCTGGGAGACGTCCATCCGCAGGACGAGATCGCCGGCCGCGATCTCCCCGACGCGCAGATCGGTCAGGATCACGGTGCCGGAACGATCCACCAGAATGGCGTCGCCCACGAGTCTGCGGTGGGCGATGCGCCGCGACTGCAGTGCCTGCACCTGGTGCCAGGTGTCGGCCATCAACTCGTCGGTGACCTCGTCGTCCGCCAGGGAGTCCAGGGTGCGCCCACCGGTGTGCTCGTAGACGAGCATCACGGCGTCCGGTCCTAGTTCGGAGGTCGCGATCAGCTTGGGCGCGTTGGCGCCGGCCGCGATGGCCGCGTACGCGAGGAGCGCCTCCTGCTCCAGCGCCTGGCGCAGCGACTGGAGGCTGCGGCGCGTGGTGATGCCGCGCAGCGTCAGCCGTCGCCAGACCCGGTAGAAGAAGCCCTGCGCCTGCTGCTCCCGGTCGACGACGGTGACGTCCAGGGGCGGACCGTCCTCCAGCGTCACGAAGTACCGGCGGCCCCGGTCCCCGCCTTCCGCCGTCTCCGGGACCTCCTCGCGGGCGGCGCTCACCGGCTTGAAGCCGACCCGCCTGAGACCTGCCATCAGGGTCCGGCCGGTCGGTCGTACGTTCGGTGAGCCGACCGCGTACAGCGTCCCGTAGGCGACGGTCCAGCCGATCAGCACGGTCAGGATGATCGAGAACGGTGTCGTGTAGCCGGTGACCAGCATGGAGAAGGCGTCCAGCAGCAGCACGATCCACAGCACGGCCCGCCAGCGCGGTCTGCGTGACATGCCGACGGCGGTCATGTACGCGATGACCGGCGCGAGATAGCCGTGCACGGGGTCGGTGAGGGCGTGGATGTCACCGGGGGAGGGCTGGGTGAGCGCCTCCTGGATCGAGTCCGGGGCGGCTCGCGCGACCCACAGGTCCGTCGCGAGCGTCACACCATGGGCCAGGACCGCCGCGAGCACGCCGTCGGCGATGCGCAGCCCGTCCCGCTTGATCAGCCGTTCGATCGCGAAGGCGACCGGCACCAGCAGGATCGCGATGCTCGACCCGAGGCCCGCGAGCTTGATCAGGAGGTCGGGCGCCTGCCCCGTGCCCTTGCTGATGTCCTGTTCGAGCCCGGAGGTGGTGCCATGGGCGAAGGCGGCGATCGCCAGCAGGACGATGATCCCGAGAATGCCGACCGAGAGCCGCATGAGGTCGGAAGGGCGGTGCACGCGCGCGGGGAGCAACGGCTCGTCGCCCTCGACCTCCTCGGCGTGGGCGTCCTCCTGACCGTCCTCGGCCCGCTCTCCCTGCTGTTCCTCGTTCTCGTGCGACTTGTGGGCGGCCTTCTCGGTCGATGGCGGGGCAGTGCCGGGGTCCTTCTTCGACACGTTCTCGGTGCCCTGGTCGCCCCCGTCGGCGGTGTCCGGGCGCGACGAGGCGTCAGAGGTGCCCGACGCGTCATCGGGGTGCACGCTCTGCTGCTTCATCGTCTCTTCTTGGTCTCGTATCACCAGTCACCGCCCGCACGATGGTGGCATGCCCGGTGGGCACACAGGGGCATCAGGGTGCGATGCGGGGGCGCACAGTCTGCCCGAAGACCGCCCTCGGGGCGAGGCGCGCACGCGTCGGCCACCACCTCCCATTGTCGGTGGGGTGAGGCAGGATGGGGCGGATGAGCGAGGAGAGCCTTCCGGCGGATGCCCTGCCGGAGTACGCGGAGCGGGTCCTCGAGGTCACCGACCTGATCCCGCCCGGGCGGGTCATGACATACGGGGATGTCGCCGAGTGGCTGGGAGATGGCGGCCCGCGCCAGGTGGGCCGGGTGATGGCCCTCTACGGAGGGGCTGTCCCGTGGTGGCGGGTCGTCCGCGCCGACGGTGTCCTGCTGCCCGGCCACGAGCTGAGAGCTCTGGACCACTACCGCGCGGAGGGAACCCCGCTGCGCGAGGCGAGCCGCGCCACCGAGGGCCATGTGCCACGCGTCGACATCGGACGGGCGCGCTGGGACGGCGGCGAACACGCGGAAGGTCCCACCTGACAGTTTCCGGCAGCCGCCGGACGTCGGTGCGACCCCTGGTCCGTACGGGGGAAGCGGGGCACGTCGGTGGCATGCCGTACGTTCGTGGGGCGAGGGACGTACGTGCCCCGCGAGTCGGGAGGGAACAAGGGGAAGGCCTGCTTCCGCACCAGACGTCGGCGTAGCGTCGGCTGCACGCGTCCCTCTCACCCCGCGGCCACCGTCCTCGACGAACGGCGGGCCTCCCACCCGTCTCCCGACCACCACCCTTCGACGACGGCGCACCGCGTCGGCAGTGACATCTCGCACACCCACCAGGACCGGCGAACCACGTGAGCTCCTCTTTCTCCACCAGGCGCCTGTCGCACACCCAGGTGCGACAGGGGAGCCGTGGCGCTTACCGACTGGTGCGTACCCCGCCGGCCAGAACGGACCCCCCTCGTCTGGACGCCGAGCAGCGTGGCGTGGTTGACCACGAGAACGGTCCTCTGCTCGTTCTGGCAGGCCCGGGCACCGGCAAGACCACCACGCTCGTCGAGTCCGTGGCGGCCCGCGTCGCCCGCGGAGCGGACCCCGCGCGTGTGCTGGTCCTGACCTTCAGCCGCAAGGCCGCCGTGGAACTGCGCGACCGGATGGCGCTGCGCATGGGCGCCGCGCACGCCCCGCAGGCCACCACCTTCCACTCGTTCTGCTACGCCCTGGTCCGCGCCCACCAGGACAGCGAGCTCTTCGTCGAACCACTGCGGCTGCTGTCCGGCCCCGAACAGGACGTCGCGGTCCGTGAACTGCTCGCGGGTCAGCCCGACCTGGAGCGCCTGGGCCTCGCACATGTGCGCTGGCCGGACGAACTGCGCGCCTGCCTCACCACACGAGGGTTCGCCGACGAGGTCCGCGCCGTCCTAGCCCGCAGCCGTGAACTGGGCCTGGCCCCCGAGGACCTGCGGGCCTTCGCCTCGCGCATCGGCCGCCCGGACTGGCTCGCGGCCTCCGCCTTCCTCGCCGAGTACCTCGACGTCCTCGATCTGCAAGGAGTGCTCGACTACGCAGAACTGGTCCACCGCGCGGTCCTCCTCGCCGGCCGCCCCGGAGTCGCCGAGCAGCTGGCCGCCCAGTACGACGCGGTCTACGTCGACGAGTACCAGGACACCGACCCGGCACAGGTACGGCTCCTGGGGGCCCTGGCGGGCGGCGGCCGCACCCTTGTCGCCTTCGGCGACCCCGACCAGTCGATCTACACCTTCCGGGGCGCCGACGTGAACGGCATTCTGGAGTTCCCGGTCGCCTTCCCACGCGTGGACGGCCGCCAGGCCCCGGTGGCCGTCCTCAGGAACTCCCGCCGCTCGGGAGCCGCTCTCCTCGCCGCCACCCGTCTGCTCACGCAGCGCATGCCGCTCACCCGCCTCCCCGCGGAGAAGGTACGGGCCCACCGCGCACTCAGGCCTGTACGGGACGGGGGCCGCGTCGAGGTCTTCACGTACCCGACCCCGGGCACCGAGCTGGACAACATCGCGGACGTCCTGCGCCGGGCGCATCTGGAGGATGGCGTCCCCTGGAGCGAGATGGCCGTCCTCGTGCGCGCCGGCGCCCGTACGATCCCCTCGATCCGGCGCGCTCTCACCGCCGCGGGCGTCCCCCTGGAGATCGACGGCGACGACTTGCCCCTGCGCCACGAACCGGCCGTACAGCCGCTGTTGACGGCGCTGCGCGCGGTGGCACGGGCGGAGCTGGGGGAATCGGTCCCGACGGTGCCGGAGGAGCGGGCGGACCTCGTCGAGCCCGGCGAAGCCGAGGGTGCCGCAGCGGCCGAGGCGGCGGGAGCGGTTGGAGACGCGGCGGCGGCTGAGGAGGCCGGGGACGCCGAAGGTCTGGTGGCCGCTGACGCGGGAGACGACGAGGGGCCGGTGGCCGCTGACGCGGGAGACGACGAAGGGCCGGTCGCCGCCGAGGCGGCAAGGTCCCAGGAGCCGTCCGTCGCGCCCGAGCCGCAGCGGTCCTGGCTCGACACCGAGACCGCGCTCAACCTCCTCGCCTCCCCCCTCGGGGGCATGGACCCGGCCGACCTGCGGCGTCTAGGGCGCGCGTTGCGCGAGGAGGAGCGGGCCGGCGGCAACTCCGTACCTCCGCCCTCGGACGAACTGCTGGCACGCGCGCTGGCGGAGCCGGAGCGTCTGGTGGCGCACGACCCGGTGTACGCGCGGGGCGCGCAACGCCTCGGCGCGCTCTTGCGGAAAGCCCGTGAGCGCCTCGCGGGCGGCGGCACGGCCGAGGAGGCGCTGTGGGAGCTGTGGGACGGAACCCCGTGGCCCAGGCGTCTGGAGCGGGCCGCCAGGCGTGGTGGCGCGGCCGGACGCAACGCGGACCGCGACCTCGACGCCGTGTGCGCGCTGTTCGCCACGGCGGCCCGCGCGGAGGAGCGCACCGGCGGTCTCGGCGCCCTCAACTTCCTGGCGGAGATCGAGGCCGAGGACATCGCCGCCGACACGCTCACCGGTCGGGCCGTCCGCCCCGACGCCGTACGCCTGATGACCGCGCACCGCTCCAAGGGCCTTCAGTGGCGCCTGGTCGTCGTCGCGGGCGTCCAGGAGGGCCTGTGGCCGGATCTGCGCCGCCGAGGCTCGCTCCTGGAAGCCGACCGCATCGGCCGTGACGGTCTCGCCGAACCGCTCACCCCGGGCGCGCTGCTCGCGGAGGAACGCCGTCTGTTCTACGTGGCCACCACGCGCGCGCGTGAACGCCTCGTCGTCACCGCTGTGAAGGCACCCGCCGACGACGGCGACCAGCCCTCCCGTTTCCTCGCCGAACTCGGTGTCGAGCCCAAGGACGTCACGGGGCGCCCCCGCCGCCCGCTGTCCGTGGCCGCCCTGGTCGCCGAACTGCGCGCCACGACGGTGGACCCGCGCGTGTCGGACACCCTTCGTGAGGCCGCCGCCCTACGCCTGGCCCGGCTGGCCGCGCTGAGCGACGAGGATGGCCGCCCGCTCGTCCCGTCGGCGCACCCGTACCGCTGGTGGGGCATGTTCGAGCCCACCGAGAGCAAGGTGCCGCTCAGAAACCGCGACCAACCCGTCGTGCTGTCCGGAAGCGCCCTCGACCAGCTCGCCAACACCTGTGCCCTGCAGTGGTTCCTGGGCCGCGAGGTGAAGGCCGACGCGCCCGCGACCGCCGCGCAGGGCTTCGGCAACGTCGTCCACGTCCTCGCCGACGAGGTCGCCTCCGGACGCACCCCCGCCGACCTCGACGTCCTCATGGAGCGACTCGACTCCGTGTGGAACGCGCTCGCCTTCGACGCGCCCTGGAAGTCGGAGCAGGAGAAGCAGCACGCGCGCGTGGCGCTCGAACGCTTCCTGAAGTGGCACGTCATGGACCGCACGGGGCGCGCCCCGGTGGCCAGCGAGCACGACTTCGACGTCACCCTCGAAGCGGGCGACTACGAGGTGCGCATCCGGGGTTCCATGGACCGCGTCGAGGCCGACACCGAGGGCCGCGCGTACGTCGTCGACTTCAAGACCGGCAAGCAGCCCGTGAGTTCCGCCGAGGTGACCCGCCACCCCCAGCTCGCGGTGTACCAGCTCGCCGTCCGCGAGGGAGCCGTCGACGAACCCTTCGGCGGCACACGCCCAGAACCGGGCGGCGCCGAACTCGTCCAACTGCGGCAGGGCGCCGCCAAGAAGAACGGCGGCGAGACCCTTCCCAAGGTGCAGGCCCAGGAACCCCTGGAGGGCGAGTGGGTCGGAGACCTCCTCGCCACAGCAGCCGGCAAGGTCCTGGACGAACGTTTCTCGCCCACCACGGGACAACACTGCGCACACTGCGCGTTCCGGGCATCGTGCAGCGCGCGCCCGGAGGGCCGTCACGTGGTCGAGTGAGACCACCCCCACAGCGGCTCCGCATCCGCTGTCAGTGGTCGGCGCTAGCCTCTCTGGAATGTCCGCCCGTATCAGTGATCCCGAGCAGCTCAAGGAGCTCCTCGGCATCCCGTTCACCCCGGAGCAGACGGCCTGCATCATCGCGCCGCCCGCCCCGCAGGTGATCGTGGCCGGAGCCGGGTCGGGGAAGACCACGGTGATGGCGGCGCGCGTGGTGTGGCTGGTCGGCACCGGACAGGTCGCCCCCGAACAGGTGCTCGGCCTGACCTTCACCAACAAGGCGGCGGGCGAACTCGCCGAGCGCGTACGCAAGGCCCTGGTCAAGGCGGGCATCACCGATCCGGATCTGATCGACCCGGACAACCCGCCGGGCGAGCCCGTCATCTCCACCTACCACGCCTTCGCGGGCCGCCTCCTGACCGACCACGGTCTGCGCATCGGCCTGGAGCCCACCTCCCGGCTCCTGGCCGACGCCACCCGCTACCAGCTCGCCGCCAGAGTCCTCCGCGAGTCCCCCGGCCCCTATCCGGCGCTCACCCGCTCGGTCCCCGACCTGGTGAGCGACCTCCTCGCCCTCGACTCCGAGCTCGCCGAGCACCTCGTACGCCCCGAGGACCTGCGCGCGTACGACGCCGAACTGCTGCGCGAACTGGAGGGCGCCAGGCTCACCAACGCGGACCTCCGCAAGGTCCCCGAGGCGGCCGCCGCCCGGCGTGAACTCACCGAGCTGGTGGGCCGCTACCGGGCGGCCAAGCGTGAGCGGGACCTCCTCGACTTCGGCGACCAGATCGCCCTGTCCGCCGGTCTCGCCCAGCTTCCCGAAGTGGGGCGCATCCTGCGGGAGGAGTTCCGGGTGGTCCTGCTCGACGAGTACCAGGACACCTCGGTGGCCCAACGCGTCCTGCTGGCGGGCCTGTTCGGCGACGGCACGGGTCACCCCGTGACCGCGGTCGGCGACCCCTGCCAGGCCATCTACGGCTGGCGCGGCGCCTCCGTCGCCAACCTCGACGACTTCCCCGAGCACTTCGCCCACCCCGACGGCAGCCCCGCGACCCGCCAGGCGCTCAGCGAGAACCGCCGCAGCGGCGGCCGCCTCCTCGACCTCGCCAACGGCCTCGCGGAGCCCCTGCGGGCCATGCACGCCGGCGTGGAAGCACTCCGGCCCGCCCCCGGCGCCGAACGCGACGGCGTGGTCCGCTGCGCCCTGCTGAACACCCACGCCGAGGAGCTGGACTGGATCGCCGACTCGATCGCCCACCTCGTGCGCACCGGCAAGGAACCCGGCGAGATCGCGGTCCTGTGCCGCACGGCCACCGACTTCGCCGAGATCCAGGGCGTGCTCGTCGCCCGCGACATCCCGGTCGAGGTCGTCGGCCTCTCCGGGCTGCTCCACCTCCCCGAGGTCGCCGACCTCGTCGCTGTCTGCGAGGTCCTCCAGGACCCCGGCGCCAACGCCTCCCTCGTCCGCCTCCTCACCGGCCCGCGCTGGCGGATCGGCCCGCGCGACCTCGCCCTCCTCGGGCGCCGGGCCAGGCTGCTGGTGTCCCACGCGCGCGTGGACGGCGACGACGACCCGGACCGACGGCTCGCCGCAGCCGTCGAGGGCGTCGACCCCGCCGAGGTGATCTCGCTGGCCGACGCGCTTGACACGTTCCTGGAGCTGCCGCTCGAAGTCGAACGCGAGGACGACGGGCTGCCGTTCTCGCCGGACGCGCGCGTACGGTTCGCCCGCCTCGCCGCCGAACTGCGCGACCTGCGCCGCTCGCTGGCGGATCCGCTCATGGACGTCCTCCACCGGGTCCTCGCAGTCACCGGCCTGGAGGTGGAACTCTCCGCGTCCCCGCACGCGCTCGCGGCCCGCCGCCGCGAGACCCTCTCCAACTTCCTCGACATCGCCGCCTCCTTCGCCGCCAACAGCGGCGAGGCCAGCCTGCTGGCCTTCCTCGGCTTCCTGCGTACGGCCGCCCAGTACGAGAAGGGCCTCGACAACGCCCTGCCGGGCGGCGAGAACACCGTCAAGGTGCTCACCGCCCACAAGTCCAAGGGTCTGGAATGGGACGTCGTCGCCGTCCCCGGCCTGGTCACCGGCACCTTCCCGAGCACCCAGGGCCGCGAGAAGTGGACGGCCCAGGGCAAGGTCCTGCCGCACGAGCTGCGCGGCGACGCCGACACCCTCCCCGACGTCGAGGCCTGGGACGCGCGCGGCCTGAAGGCATTCCAGGAGGCCATGAAGGACCACCAGCACACCGAGGAACTCCGGCTCGGCTACGTCACGTTCACCCGCCCCCGTTCTCTCCTCCTCGGCTCCGGCCACTGGTGGGGGCCCTCGCAGAAGCGCCCGCGCGGACCGTCCGACTTCCTCACGGCCCTGTACGACCACTGCGTCGCCGGACACGGCGAGATCGAGGCATGGGCCGACGAACCCGAGGAGGAGGCCGAGAACCCCGCCCTGCACGAAGCCGCCGCCGACCACGCCTGGCCCCTCCCGCTCGACGGCACGGCCATGAAGCGCCGCCGCGCGGCCGCCGAGACCGTACTGGCCCATCTGGAGAGGGCCGTCTCGCACGAGGACACCCATCCCGGCGCCGCCGACGCCCCGGACTCCCACACCTACGACGACCCGGACTGGCCACCGCCACCGGACGACGAGGAGGTGCTCCACGAGGAGGTGCTCCACGGGGAGGACCCCTCCGACTGGGAATCCTGGTCGTCGGACCGCCCCGCGCACTCCCCGCAGGCCCCCCACGCGCGCGTGCCGCACCCCGCACAGGACGAGCGCGCGCCGGCCGTGCCGCACGCCCGCAGGCACCCCGCCGTATCAGAACTCACCCCCGAGGAGGCCCGCACCATCGCCTCCTGGGACCGTGATCTGGACGCCCTGACCGGCGAACTCCTGCGCGCCCGCGCGAAGGTCACCGACGTCCCCCTGCCGGCGTCGCTGACCGCCTCGCAACTGGTGCGCCTGGCCGCCGACCCGGACGGCTTCGCGCAGGAACTCGCCCGCCCCATGCCCCGCCCCCCACAGCCGGCGGCACGCCGCGGCACCCGCTTCCACGCCTGGGTCGAGGCACGCTTCGAAGAACTGCGGCTGCCGATGCTGGAGCCCGAGGACCTGCCCGGCAGCGAGGCCGAGATCGCCGACGAGCGGGACCTGGAGGCCCTCAAGGACGCCTTCGAACGGACCCCGTACGCGCACCGCACGCCCTACCGCGTCGAGGCGCCCTTCCAGCTCGGCATCGCCGGGCGCGTCGTACGCGGCCGTATCGACGCCGTCTACCGGGAGATCGACGCCGACGGGACGACGACATACGAGATCATCGACTGGAAGACCAGCCGCACCCGCACCGCCGATCCGCTCCAGCTCGCCCTGTACAGGCTCGCCTGGGCTGAACAGCAGGGCGTGCCCCTGGAGTCAGTCGGGGCCGCCTTCCTGTACGTCCGTACCGGGGACGTCGTACAGCCCGAGGGTCTGCCGGACCGGGACGCACTGGAGCGGCTGCTCCTGGAGGAGCCCGGCGCCGAGGGCCCGGAGCCGGACGCCGACGGGCCTGCCGCGTTCACGGACGAACCGCCGGACGAGCATGTCGGTGCGGGCCGATAGGCTCGTGAGCATGAGCCAGCCCGTTGACAGCGACGTCAGCGTCGTCCGTACATACATCCAGAACCACCGCGCCGCCTTCCTCGACGACCTCGTGGAATGGCTGCGCATCCCGTCGGTGTCGGCCCAGCCCGAGCACGCGACGGACGTACGGCGCAGCGCCGACTGGCTGGCCGCCAAGCTCAAGGAGACCGGCTTCCCCACCGCCGAGGTGTGGGAGACGCCCGGTGCCCCCGCGGTCTTCGCGCAATGGCCCTCCGAGGATCCCAGCGCCCCCACGGTCCTGGTCTACGGGCATCACGACGTGCAGCCGGCGGCGCGTGAGGACGGCTGGGACACCGAGCCGTTCGAGCCGGTGATCCGCGGCAACCGCCTCCACGCGCGTGGGGCGGCCGACGACAAGGGCCAGGTGTTCTTCCACACACTCGGCGTCCGCGCCCACCTCGCCGCCACCGGCCGCTCCGCGCCTGCCGTCCACCTGAAGATGCTGATCGAGGGCGAGGAGGAGTCCGGCTCCCCGCACTTCCGGACCCTCGTCGAGGAGCACGCCGCGCGGCTGGCGGCAGACGCGGTGGTCGTCTCCGACACCGGTATGTGGGCCGAGGACACCCCCACCGTGTGCACCGGCATGCGCGGCCTCGCCGAGTGCGAGATCCAGCTCCACGGCCCCGACCAGGACATCCACTCCGGCTCCTTCGGCGGCGCCGTACCGAATCCGGCCACCGCTGTCGCCCGCCTCGTCGCCGCCCTGCACGACGAGCACGCGCGCGTGGCGATCCCGGGCTTCTACGACGGCGTCGTCGAACTCACCGACCGCGAGCGCGAACTCTTCGCCGAACTGCCCTTCGACGAGGAGCAGTGGCTGCGCACGGCCAAGTCGACGGCGACGTACGGAGAAGCCGGACACACCACCCTGGAGCGGGTCTGGGCGCGCCCGACCGCCGAGGTCAATGGCATCGGCGGCGGCTACCAGGGCGCGGGCAGCAAGACGATCATCCCGTCCTCGGCCATGGTGAAGCTGTCCTTCCGCCTGGTCGCCGGTCAGGACCCGGACCACATCCAGAAAGCCGTCACCGCCTGGGCCGCCGAGCGGATCCCCGCCGGGATCCGGTCCGAGATCACGTTCAGCGGCTCCACCCGCCCGTGTCTGACCCCCTTGGACCACCCGGCCCTGCAGTCGGTCGTCCGGGCCATGGGCCGCGCTTTCGAGCAGCCGGTGCGCTACACACGCGAGGGGGGCTCCGGCCCCGCCGCCGACCTCCAGGAGGTCCTGGACGCGCCCGTGCTCTTCCTGGGCATCTCCGTCCCCTCGGACGGCTGGCACGCCCCCGACGAGAAGGTCGAACTGGACCTGCTCCTCAAGGGCGCCGAGACCAGCGCCCACCTCTGGGGCGAACTGGCTCAGAACTCCCGCGAGGCACACTGAAAAGGCCCCCGCGCCCCAGCGCACCCGCCCGCCGCAGGCCCCGCCGAACCGCCCGCCCAATCATCCGTTCCACCGGGGGAGTTGGAAGCACCCGTGACCACCTGGATCGACCACACCGCCGACCGACCCATCGCGCTCACCGCCCCCAGCGGCATCGACCGAGCCGCCCACCACCGGCTCGACGAGGCCTGGCTCGCCGCGGCGTGGAGCCACCCCACGACCCGCTGCTTCGTGGTCTCCGGCGGTCAGGTCCTCATCGACGAGACCTCGGACGGCACCACCGAACTCGTCATGATCCCCTCCTTCGAGGCCCCCCTCACCGAGGCGCACCGCTACTTCCTGGGCACTGACGCCGACGGTGTGAGCTATTTCGCACTCCAGAAGGACACGCTCCCCGGCCGCATGGACCAGTCCGCACGCCCGGCCGGACTGCGTGAGGCGGGCATGCTGCTGTCGCCGCGGGACACGGGCCTCATGGTGCACGCGGTCGGCCTGGAGAACTGGCAGCGCACCCACCGTTTCTGCTCCCGCTGCGGAGAGCGCACGGTCATCGCGGCGGCCGGCCACATCCGTCGCTGCCCGGCCTGCGGCGCCGAGCACTACCCGCGCACGGACCCGGCGGTGATCATGGCCGTCACGGACGACGAGGACCGCATCCTCCTCGGCCGTCAGGTCCACTGGCCCGAGGGCCGCTTCTCCACCCTCGCCGGCTTCGTGGAGCCGGGAGAGTCCATAGAGCAGTCCGTGCGCCGGGAGGTCCACGAGGAGGTCGGCATCACCGTCGGCCGGGTCGAGTACATCGCCAGCCAGCCCTGGCCCTTCCCCTCCAGCCTCATGCTCGGCTTCATGGCCCGCGCCACCTCGACCGCCGTGGACGTCGACGGCGACGAGATACACGAGGCCCGCTGGTTCTCCCGCGAAGAACTGCGGGCCGCGTTCGAGTCTGGGGAGGTGCTGCCTCCCTACGGCATCTCGATCGCGGCCCGACTGATCGAGCTCTGGTACGGCAAGCCCCTGCCGACACGAGGTCACACCGGCTAGGCCCGTCCGGCGGGTGCTACGCGCCGATCTTCTGCTTGACCTGCGCCAGCGAGGGGTTCGTGAGCGTCGAACCGTCCGGGAAGAGGACGGTGGGAACCGTCTGGTTCCCACCGTTCGCCTTCTCCACGAACGCGGCGGACTCCGGGTCGTGCTCGATGTTGATCTCGTTGTACGTGATGCCCTCGCGGTCCATCTGGCTCTTCAGCCGACGGCAGTAGCCGCACCACGTGGTGCTGTACATCGTCACAGTGCCCGCCATGTCCCTGGCGCTCCTTCACGGTTTGAGGGGTGCGTGTCGCAGTGAGTGGAACGTACGCGACAGGCCCGCCATTCCCGTACGCGGGTGGCGTCCACCACCGCCGCCGGGGCTCTCGACGCACCGTGCACGGCGGCGCCTGCCGCACCGTGCACGGCGGCGCCTGCCCACCGCGTACGGCGGCGCCTGCCCACCGCGTACGGCGGCGCCTGCCCACCGCGTACGGCGGCGCCTGCCGCATTAGTACGACTGCGAGTGCCTGCCTGTGGACAACCGGCTCAGCCGTCTCGGGCGACCTGGCAGCATGGCCATGTGACAGCAGCAACGCACTCCACCCTCTTCCCGCAGGTCCCCGACTCGGCCGACGCGGTGCTCGAAGGGCTCGACCCTGAGCAGCGCGCGGTGGCGACCGCCCTGCACGGTCCGGTGTGTGTGCTGGCGGGCGCCGGCACGGGCAAGACCAGGGCGATCACCCACCGCATCGCCTACGGGGTGCGTGCCGGGATACTCCAGCCCGCCAGCGTGCTGGCCGTCACCTTCACCAACCGTGCCGCCGGAGAGATGCGTGGACGCCTCCGCCAGCTCGGCGCCGCCGGAGTCCAGGCCCGGACCTTCCACTCGGCCGCGCTGCGCCAACTCCAGTACTTTTGGCCGAAGGCCGTCGGCGGCGGCATGCCACGCATCGTCGACCGCAAGATCCAACTCGTCGCGGACGCGGCCGCCGCCTGCCGCATCCGTCTCGATCGCAACGAACTACGGGACGCCGCCGCCGAGATCGAGTGGTCCAAGGTCACCCGGACCGTCCCCGCCGACTACGCCGCCGCGACCGCCAAGCACGGCCGCGAGGCCCCCCGCGACCCCGCCGAGATCGCCCAGATCTACACGACGTACGAGGACCTCAAACGCGAGCGGGCCGTCATCGACTTCGAGGACGTCCTCCTGCTCACGGTCGGCATCCTCCAGGACCGCCACGACATCGCAGAACAGGTCCGCTCCCAGTACCAGCACTTCGTGGTGGACGAGTACCAGGACGTCAGCCCCCTTCAACAGCGTCTGCTGGAACTGTGGCTGGGTGACCGCGACGACCTGTGCGTCGTGGGCGACGCCAGCCAGACGATCTATTCGTTCACTGGCGCAACTCCCGACCATCTGCTCGACTTCCGCCACCGTCATCCCGGGGCCACCGTCGTCAAGCTCGTCCGTGACTACCGCTCCACCCCGCAGGTCGTCCACCTCGCCAACGGACTGCTGTCCCAGGCCCGGGGCCGCGCCGCCGACCACCGCCTCGAGCTGATCTCCCAGCGCCCACCGGGGCCGGAGCCCCGCTACACCGAGTACACCGACGAGCCCGCCGAGGCCGAGGGCGCCGCCCGTCGCATCCGTGACCTCATCGCCTCCGGAGTCCCCGCGAGCGAGATCGCCATCCTCTTCCGGACGAACTCCCAGTCCGAGACCTACGAGCAGGCCCTCGCGGACGCCGGAGTGCCCTACCAACTGCGTGGCGCGGAACGATTCTTCGACCGTCCCGAGGTGCGCAAGGCGGGCGCCGCTCTGAGAGCAGCCGCCCGCTTCGGCGGCAACGACACCCTCCTGGAGGACGCCGTCGACCTTCCCTCACAGGTACGGGCCGTGCTGTCCGGAGAAGGCTGGACCGGCGAACCGCCGGCGGGCTCCGGCGCGGTCAGGGAACGGTGGGAGTCACTGGCGGCCCTGGTGAACCTCGCCCAGGACTTCGCCGCGGCCAAGCCCGACGCCACGCTCGGCGACCTGGTGGCGGAACTCGACGAGCGGGCGAACGCCCAGCACGCCCCGACCGTCCAGGGCGTCACCCTGGCCTCGCTGCACTCGGCGAAGGGTCTGGAGTGGGACGTCGTGTTCCTGGTCGGTGTCGCCGAGGGCATGATGCCGATCACCTACGCGAGGACGGACGAACAGATCGAGGAGGAGAGGCGACTCCTCTATGTGGGCGTCACCCGCGCGCGGGAACATCTCTCCGTCTCCTGGGCCCTGTCCCGATCGCCCGGCAGCCGTCCCAACCGCCGCCCCAGCCGCTTCCTCAACGGCCTCCGCCCCGGATCCACCGCCACGACGGGCCGGACCGGTGTCGGCGGGCCCGGAGGCGTCGAACTGGGCTCGTCGGGCGGTCGCTCCGGTGACTTCGCGGGCGGCGGCACCGAGACGGTCCCGCGCCGCACCAGCCGGACCCCGGCCCGCTGCCGGGTCTGCGGCCGCACCCTGCGGGACGCCGGTGACATGAAGCTGATGCGGTGCGAGGACTGCCCCTCCGACATGGACGAGGGCCTCTACGAGCGACTGCGCGAGTGGCGCGCGGTCCAGGCGCAGCGCAGCGGCCAACCGGACTTCTGTGTCTTCACCGACCGGACACTGATGGCGATCGCGGAAGCGGGGCCGAGCACTCCGGTTGAACTCGGTCGCATTCCCGGCGTCCGCGCTCGTAAGCTGCAGCGGTACGGCGCCGATGTTCTCGACATCTGCGCAGGTCGGGAGCCTGGGTGCGAGGACGAGAACGACTGATGCGAACTCGTCGAAAAAATAGTTTGCGCATGCCCCGGCAATCCCCATAGGTTCTTAGGCACGAGAGCAGCGGCCTTCTCGAAGGCCCTGGTTTCGTGATGTACTTCATATCCGTCGGATTGGTTCGCGCCGGTCCCCGTAGACGCCGAGAGGAGGCGAGTCCAGTGATCACCATCGACACCAGCTTCATCAGCCCGGTCAAAATGACCGATCGCTCGGCCGTCTCCACGTGCATGCTCGGCGTCTCGAACCTGGGTACCGGTCTGTCCGCCATCAGTGGCGGCCGTCCGGCGTCCTCCGTGTCTCTGGCGGGCCTTCCCGTCCGTGAGCGCAATGAGCGACCGACCAAGGCACTGGAAGCAGCAGTAACGGCACAGGCGCAGGCCTATGCCTTTGCGGCGGCCGGTGCCGGATTCCGGAAGCAGACGACGCAGCACCACCTGATGTGGGCCTTCCGTGGGCCTGAACCCTGGAGTGATCCAGCCTGATCCGATCAGGCCGGCGCCTTCAGGGCCGCGGAACCCCACCCGGGATCCGCGGCCCTTCTGTTTGTCCCCGACCGGGGACTGCAGAGCGAAGGGGCCTCGGGACAAGAAAAGAACCCGGTACCAGCCGCCCCCGGCCAACAGGCCGGAACGACCAGACGAGGAAGACGAACCGTGCAACTCGAAGCGCACGCCCCGTCCGTACCGCCTTCCGAAACGATCCCCCCGCCCGGCCTCACGGAGGACTCCACCTTGACCCCGCTCACCGCGCTCACCGCGCTCGACGACGCCATCGAGAACCTCGGCGTACCCGTCCCCTGCCGCTCCTACGACCCGGAGGTCTTCTTCGCCGAGTCGCCGGCCGACGTCGAGTACGCCAAGTCCCTCTGCCGCACCTGCCCGCTGATCGAGGCCTGCCTCGCCGGCGCCAAGGAGCGGCGTGAGCCCTGGGGCGTCTGGGGTGGCGAGCTCTTCGTCCAGGGTGTCGTCGTTGCCCGCAAGCGGCCTCGTGGTCGCCCGCGCAAGAACCCGGTCACGGCATGAACATCACCGGAACGATCGACCGCCCCCTCACGCACGACCCCAAGAAGCAGGCCCCGATGAAGCCGTCCACGAGCGAGCCCGCCGGCTCCGTGACCCCAGACTTCACCACCACCGACGCGAACGCCTCGCGTCAGAACAGGACCCGAGAAATGCATCTCATGCCAGAAGCCCTGGCTCGTGCGCATATGCACGAGCGCCTGCACCAGGCGGAGCAGGAGCGCCGGGCCATGCGCCTGGCGGTCGCCCGCCGGATGCAGCGCCGAGCCGAGCGCGCCTCGATGCGCGCCCGCCGTGCGCTCGCCTTGGCGGTCATGCAGTAGCCGCCACGCGGCAACCGGCATGAACCAGCCTGGACAGGCACGTCAGAACCACCCGTAGCAGTGGCTCCCCGCGGGGGCCGGTCCGAACGGACCGGCCCCCGCGGTGCGTTGTGACCACGGATCCGCCGACCGCGGCGATATCGTCGCCGAGTGACGAGTCTTTTTGGGGACAGCGACAACAGCGGCCGCGCCGCGCAGCCCCGGACTCTCGTGTGCGCCCGCTGCGGGACCACCGCCGAAGCCCCCCAGCCCCTGTGGGCCTGCTCCCTGGAGAACGGCGGACGGTACTACTTCTGCGAGACCTGCGCCCGAGAGAACCTGAGAGCTATCGAGAGCCGACTGGACTCGGCCTGGTGGTGAGCTCTTCCGAGTCGCGCACCCACTCACGCCTCCGCGGCTGAGTCGCCCTCCTCCTCTTCGGACACGAACCCCGGCAGCCACTCCTCCAGTTCGTCGCGCATACGGACCGTCGCGCCGAGTTGGCAGAGCACACCGATGGTGCTCAAGGTCACCCGGTGGATGAGGAGGTACGACGGAGGCAGGTTCAGCTGCTTGCCCAGTTGGTGGGCGGGGGAGCGCGGGTCGGCTATGCGGGCCGCCTGGCTGCGCATCCAGCCACGGGTGAAGACGAACTCGTCCGCCCGGGCCGGCTCGATGATCGGGACCAGATAGTCGAGAACCGCGTCCGGGTCCAGGTCTATCGACTCCTTCACAAAGCCTTCCGTGCGGAGCATCTCGTAGACCGCCTCGGCGTCTCCCGCGATGGTCAGCCGCAGCGCCTCACCGATGGGGGCCGGCAGGCCGCCCGGCAGACGGTCCACCGTCCCGAAGTCGAGGACGCCGAGACGCCAGCCGCGCTTCTCGTCCGGCAGGAGGCGGAAGTTGCCCGGGTGAGGGTCGGCGTGCAGGAGGCCGGTGCGGGCCGGGCCCGAGAAGAGGAAGCGGGTCAGCAGCTGGCCCGCCCGGTCGCGCTGCTCCTGGGAACCGTCGGTGATCACCTCCGAGAGGGGTGTGCCGTCCATCCACTCCGTCACCAGCACCTGCTCGCACTGGTGGACCACAGCCGGGACCACGACGTCGGGGTCGTCCGCGAACTCCTCCGCGTGCGCCTGCTGCGCCTGGGCCTCCAGGCCGTAGTCGAGCTCTTCGGAGACCCGGTCCCGCAACTCCGCGATGAGCGGCTTGATGTCCATGCCGGGGATCATCGGGCCCAGAAGTCGGGCGAACCGGCTCAGTTGACCGAGATCGGAGAGGAGAGCCTCGCCCGCGCCCGGGTACTGCACCTTGACGGCGACCGCACGGCCGTCGTGCCACACCGCACGGTGCACCTGGCCGATCGAGGCCGCGGCAGCTGGCTTGTCCTCGAACTCCAGGAACAGCTCCTGCCAGTCCGGCCCGATGCGCTCCTCCAGCACGGAGTGCACCGTGCGGGTCGGCATCGGCGGCGCCGCGTCCTGGAGCTTCGTGAGCGCCGCCCGGTAGGGACCCGCGACCTCCTCGGGGAGCGCCGACTCGAACACGGACAGGGCCTGCCCGAACTTCATCGCGCCGCCCTTCAGCTCGCCCAGGACCTTGAACAACTGCTCCGCCGTGCGCTGCTGGAGTTCGCGGCCCACGAGGTCCGCCGACTCTCCGACGATTCGCTTGCCGAGTCCCCAGGTGGCCCGGCCTGCGATGCCGAGCGGAAGCGCGGCGAGCTTGGCGGTCCGGGTGACCGCCTTCCGGGGAAGATCAGACATGCGCCCTCCAAGTCCCAGCAGGCCGTGCCGCGTGTGCCTTGCGGGACAACCTCGTTGACCGCTGATGCCCCGCCATTGTCTCGCGCGCCTCCCCGTCCTTTGATGTGTGTTCCCCGTTACGTTTCCCGGCGGCACCTTTCTCAGTGGCCGCGCAGGGACATGCAGGATGCGGCCACACCGGGCGTGGATGCCAGTCGAGCCCCGGTGCCGAGACCTCCCACCGGGCGCCCGCGCTGGACGGCACATGCCCGTCGAGAAAGGCGAGCGCATGTCCAGCGGCCAGCCCGGCGACCGTCGTGGCCAGGGCCAGATCGCATGCCTCGGCCTGCCGCGATCGACCGGACCGCCACTGGGTGACCATCCGCGGCCAGCTCTCGTCGCGGTCGGTACGGCTCTGGTCGAGACAGCCCGCACAGCCCGTCTCACCGGGCAGAACCAAAGGACCGACCACGCCCGTCCCTTCCACCACACCGGCATAGAGATGGGGGGTGCCGGAGGCGATCAGTGGTTCGGCGGCCGAGGGCTTGGGGGCGTGGACATCGACCCCGTCGCGGGGAGCGATGACCACCAGTGAGAAGCCGGGCTCCTCGCGGAGGCGGTTCGTCAGCATGTCCTCGGACGGGTCCACGGGCGGCCGGGGGCCCCGGCGACGCCGAGGCGGGCGATCGGGTGCCGCGTGGCGAGCGGCCCGGCGCGCTGCCATGTCCCGGCGCTCGCCGATCGACTCGGCCGGCAGACCGCCTGGCGTCACGTCCCCTGGCTCGACCCGACCGACGTCGCGCACGTCGACCTCGCCGACACCGGCCCCCGACAGCAGGGAGGCCAGCACCGCTCCCACCCGCCCCGCACCCCGTACCTGCACGCTCAGCGACCGGCGGGCGGCCAGACGCTTCATGGCATCGCCCGGGCCGGGCGCGACCAGAGAGAGCGCGGCGACGTCGGGACGTAACCGGTCCAGGACCTCGGGTTTGCGCCGTAGTTCGTCAGCTCCCGGGCCCCCGCCCGTCGCGTCGTCCAGCAGGCCGGACCGGGCCAGCCGGTCCACCAGCCCGTCCACATGACCGTCTGGCAGGCCCATGCGGCGCCCCTCGTCACGCAGGAGCGGCAACCCGCGGGTGCCGTCGAGCAGCGCGAGGAAACTGCCTGTCGCCGTGTCCATCGGGCCCAGCACCATGGCGTGCGCCGGCGCCAGACCGAACTGCACGGTGTTGAGATCCCGCCAGCCGCGCCGGAGCGCGGGCTTCACCATCGGATGCATGATCGGCCCCCCGTAGCCAGAGATAGGTCCCCGTATGCCGACGGTGCGGGTGCATGGTCCGCCGACGAGTGCCAGCATGCACGGACCGCGACGACACGTGTCGAGAGTTGTCCACAGGTGACGGCATTCGTCGTACAAATCAGGCGCTCGGAGTGCGGATCGATATCGAACCGTCCCGGAGGCGGGACTTCCCCCGTGTGCAGCGGGTAACGTCGGGGCGTGCCCGCCGACCCACTGCACCGCGCCGGAAAGCCACAGCGCAGCACGACGAGTCCGCCGCCGAGCGGTTCGGGGGCGAGCGCGATCGAGGTCCGCAGGAGCGCGCGACGGCGCAGAACGGTCTCCGCGTACCGCGAGGGCGATCGCACCGTCGTGCTCATCCCCGCTCGGATGTCCGAGGCGGAGGAGCAGCGCTGGGTGACCGTCATGCTCGACAAACTGGCCGCACAGGAAAGTAAACGGCTCCTCGGCGACGCCGAGCTGGCGGACCGCGCCGCCCGACTCTCCGATCAGTACTTCGGAGGCCGCGCCCGGCCCGCCTCGGTCCGCTGGGTCACCAACCAGAACACCCGATGGGGCTCGTGCACCCCCGCCGAGGGCAGCATCCGCCTCTCGCACCGGCTGCAGGGCATGCCCGAGTACGTCGTCGACTACGTCCTCCTCCACGAACTCGCACACCTGCTCGTACCAGGTCATGGCCCCCGCTTCTGGCAGCTGCTGGAGGCCTATCCGCGCACCGAGCGCGCTCGTGGCTACCTCGAAGGGGTGGTCGCCGCCGATCGGCTGCCGCATCTGCCGGTCGCGCGCGACCAGTGAGATCGCCGTACGGCCGGCCCTCGGCGGACGAGTCGCGACCTGCGACCCGAAGACGAGTGACGCGCATCGGGCGCTTCGCGCGCGTGGGCGCGATTTGAGCGGGCGTCTCACGCGCGTGTGTACGCGTTTGTGGGACAGGTGACCGAAGTCGCGCTTTTGTACCGGCTCTGTACCAGCCTCGTACGCCTCAGGACTTTGCGGTTAGCCTGGCGCGACGCACTCGCAGGCGCACTCACTTTCGGGATGGGGGACGGTCGTTACGCATGGCCAGGCAATTCCAACGCGGCCACAAGGCCAAGATCAGTGACCTCACCGCGGGTACGGATCTGTACGTGGGTGTACAGATCTCCGCCCCCGGGCTGACCTTCGACATCAGCTGCTTCGGTCTGGACGCCGACGAACGGCTCTCGGACGACCGCTACTTCGTCTTCTTCAACCAGCCGAAGACCCCTGAGGAGTCGATCCAGCTCCTGGGGGCCCAGTCGGGCGACGCCGAGTCCTTCCGCGTCACCCTCGACAAGATCCCGCCGCAGATCCAGAAGCTGTCCTTCACGGCGACGATCGACGGCAACGGGCAGATGTCGCAGATCGCCCCCGGCTACATCCGTATCGTCGCGGGCGGCGAGGAAGTGGCCCGATACCCCTTCGACGGCTCGGAGTTCTCCACCGAGCGCGCCGTGATGCTGGGCGACTTCTACCTGAAGGACGTATGGCGGTTCGCGGCCGTCGGACAGGGATTCGACGGCGGCCTCGACGCGCTGCTGAAGAACTTCGGTGGCGAGGTCGCCGAGGAGGAGCCCGCCGCGCCGCAGCAGCCGCAGGCCGACGCCGAGCCCGGTTTCGCCCCACCCGCGTTCGGCGCCCCGACCGCCCCGGCCCCGGCGCCCGCTCCGGGGTTCACGCCCCCCGCGCCCTCCCCCTCCGTGCACGCCGCGCCGACCATCGCCGCGCCCCTGAACACACCGCCCGGTGGCACCGTCCCGCCCCCGGCCCCGCCGCAGGGCGGGCCCTTCACTCCGCCCGGCGCCCCCCCGCAGGGCGGGCCCTTCACGCCTCCTGGTGCCGCGCCCCAGGGCGGACCGTTCACGCCCCCCGGCGCCCCCGTGGCCTTCCCGGGGCAGGCGCAGCCCTTCGGTGGCGGTACGCAGCTCGCGCCCGTACCTCCGGAGGCGGGGCTGCGGGTCGTCCTGACGAAGTACTCCGAGGCCCCCGTCGGGGACCGCTGGACCGAGCAGAACCCGCAGATGGTGCGGGCGACGCTCACCAAGGGTGCCAACATCCTCGCCAAGCAGGGCAGCATGGTCGCCTACCAGGGCGACATCGACTTCGCCCACAAGGGTTCCGGCCTGCTCGGCAAGTTGACGGGCCAGCTCACCGGCCAGGGCATGGCCCTGATGCGCTGTTCCGGAGACGGTGAGGTGTTCCTCGCCGACGAGGGCAGCCACCTCTTCGTCATCCGCCTGGAGAACGAGCAGCTCTACACGAGCGCGCGCGGCGTCCTCGCCTTCGACGAGGCGCTGGACACCGAGATCCGCCGTATCGAGGGCGCGGGCCTGCCCGGCGGTGGTCTGTTCAGCATGCTCTTCTCCGGCACGGGAGCGGTCGTCGTCAAGACACGCGGTGTTCCCGTCGTCCTGCCCGTCGGCCCGGCCACCTACGTCGACGGCAACGCCGTCATCGCCTGGTCCGCCGGCGCGCAGGCCGTCACCACCACCTCGCTCAGGCTGCGCCGTTCCGGGTACGCCCGGCAGACCCAGGAGGCCGTGAACCTCCAGTTCCGCGGTGCTCCCGGCAACTTCGTCGTCGTCCAGCCCTTCGAGGTGTGAGGCAGAGCATGGACCTCCAGACACTCAACGCGCACCGCTCCACGTCCACCGGCGTTCGTATGAGCGTGCACAGCTCCAAGACGCTCAAGGTCACCATGGTCACCGGCCAGGACCTCCTGGCCAAGGCCGGTTCGATGATCGCGTACGACGGCTACGTACAGTTCGACGGCCCGCCCGCCACACTGCGCCGAAGCGCCGAGGAGATGGTCACCGGCGAAGGCGGCAAGCTGATGATGTGCCGGGGCGACGGGGAGCTCTACCTCGCCGACTACGGCGGCGACGTCCTCATCCTCCACCTGAACAACGAGGCGCTGTCCGTCAACGGTCCCACCCTGCTCGCCTGCGACGCCTCCCTCCAGCTCACCATCGAGCCGGTCAAGGGACTCGCCAAGCTCTCCGGCTCGGGTCTCACCAACCTCGTGATCCGGGGCACCGGATGGGTCGCCCTGGTCAGCCGGGGCGTGCCGATCTCCCTGGACTGTGCCGAACGGGAGACCTATGTCGACCCGGACGCGCTGATCGCCTGGACCGACGGCCTCGACATGAAGGCCCGCCGCACCATCAAGGCCGGCGCGCTCATCGGCCGGGGCAGCGGAGAGGCCTTCCAGATCGGCTTCAAGGGACGGGGCTTCGTGGTCGTCCAACCCAGCGAGGACACCGGCGACCGTTTCAAGATCCGTGGCTGACCGGGGCTGAGAGGAGAACAGCACACCATGCACAGCACACTCTTCGCGCACATCCCGGTGAACCACACCGAGCGCTACACACTGCAGAACCCACAGCTGCTCAAGACCGACGTCACCATCGGCAGCAGCCCCGTCCTGGCCCGCCAGGGCGCCATGGTCGCCTTCGAGGGGCAGGTCGAGTTCGACAGCCAGTACCGCAACCGCAGCTGGCGCAACGCCGAGCGGATGACCGGTGAGCGGCTCGAACTCATGCGCTGCAAGGGCAACGGGATCGTCTATCTCGCCAACTTCGCGCAGTACCTGCACATCATGGAGGTCGGCCGCGGCATCACCGTCGACTCCTCCGCAGTCCTCGCCTTCGACGGCTCCCTCAACGTCGGCATCGTCGCCGTGGACAGCGCCGTCGAGGTGGCCTCGGCCGGGGCGTACAACCTGGAGCTGTCCGGCGGCGGCAAGGTCGTCCTGATGACCTCCGGTGAGCCGCTGGCCCTCGAAGTGACGCCCCAGAAGAACATCTGCGTCGACTCGGACGCCGTCATCGCCTGGTCCACGTCGCTGCGCACGCAGCTCCAGGCGCCGACCTCCACCTCCGCCGTGTGGCGCCGCAGGGGCTCCACCGGTGAGGGCTGGGAGATGCACTTCTCCGGCGAGGGCCACGTCCTGGTCCAGCCGAGTGAACTTCTGCCGCCGCAGCATCTGCGTACGTCCGGAGTGCTCGGCCAGTTCGGCATGGGCGCGGGCGGGCTGAGCGGAAACTCCCTCGGGGGCAGCCGCAACTGATCAGCAGGGAATGTGTAAGGGGCGTCCGCCCTTGCGGACGCCCCTTACGGCGTCTGTCCCCCCGGCGGGGGCCTTCCCCAGCTCGTCGGCCCCATACCGATCGCCCGCCGACTCCACACGGAAGAGCGAGGTCAGAGCCGCGCCCGCGTGGCCTCCAGCAGGCGTACGACCGAATCGTCGGCGACGGTCGCGACCTCGTCGTACGGGAACCAGCGCAGGTCGAGGGACTCGTCGCTGATCGCCTCGACGGCCCCGGACGGCGCGAGGGCCGCGTACTGGACGTCCAGGTGCCAGGCGCACGGGGTGTGGTGGCGGTCGAGACGGACCGGGCCGCCCGGCATCAGTGTCAGGCCGGTGATGCCGGACTCCTCCGTCGCCTCGCGCAGGGCGGAGCCCGCCAGGGTGGTGTCCTCGGGCTCGCAGTGGCCGCCCATCTGGAGCCACATGCGCATCTTCTTGTGGAGGGTGAGCAGCACCTGCCCGCGCTCGGGGTCGATCACCAGGCCGCTCGCCGTGATGTGCCCGGCGTCGCACGCCTTCCACAGTCCGTCCGGGTGGGCCGCCAGGTGGTCGAGGTACGCCTGGCGCAGCTCGGCCTGGTCCTCGTAGCTCTTCAGTACGAGGACCGCGTCGTCGTGCAGGCTCACTCGGTGTCGTCGTCCTTCTTCTCCGGGTCCGGCTTCTCGGTGGGCCCGTTCGCGGCCTCGCCGAGCATCTTGTCCAGCTCGGAGAAGTCCAGCTGCTCGCGGTGGACGAAGCCGTCCGGGTCGTCCAGGTCGGAGGCGGTGGGCAGCATGTCGGGGTGGGCCCACAGGCCGTCACGGCCGTCGACACCGCGCGCGTCCGTCAGGGACGCCCACAGACGGGACGCGTCACGCAGGCGGCGGGGGCGCAGCTCCAGGCCGATGAGCGTGGCGAACGTCTGCTCGGCCGGGCCACCGGTGGCGCGGCGGCGGCGCAGGGTCTCGCGCAGGGCGTCGGCGGACGTCAGGCGCGGCTTCGCGGCGGCGTGCACCACCGCGTCCACCCAGCCTTCCACCAGCGCCAGAGCCGTCTCCAGACGGGCCAGGGCGGCCTTCTGCTCCGGGGTGTCCTCCGGCTGGAACATGCCCTGCTGGAGTGCCTGCTGCAGCTCCTCGGGGTTCTGCGGGTCGAACTGGCCGACCACGTCCTCCAGCTTGGCCGTGTCGACCTTGATCCCGCGCGCGTAACCCTCGACCGCGCCGAACAGGTGCGAGCGCAGCCAGGGCACATGGGCGAAGAGACGCTGGTGGGCGGCCTCGCGCAGGGCCAGGTAGAGCCGCACCTCGTCCTTGCCGACGCCCAGGTCCTTGCCGAACGCCTGCACGTTGATCGGCAGCAGCGCGGCCTTGCCGGCCGGGCCGAGCGGCAGGCCGACGTCGGTGGAGCCGACCACCTCGCCCGCGAGCACGCCCACGGCCTGCCCGATCTGCTGGCCGAACATGGCGCCGCCCATCGACTTCATCATGCCGATCAGCGGGCCGGCCATGGCCTGCATCTCCTCCGGCAGGATGTCGCCCATGGCGCCGCCGACACGCTCGGCCACCGGGTCGACGAGCTCCTTCCAGGCGGGCAGGGTGGCCTCCACCCACTCCGCGCGGCTCCACGCCACGGCGGAGCCCGCGCCGGACGGCAGGGACGTCGCGTCGTCCAGCCACAGATCGGCCAGGCGGACGGCCTCCTCGACCGCGGTGCGCTCGGCGGGGCCGACACTCGCGTCCTTCGTGCCGTCGGCGGTCCCCTGGGAGACCGTCTGGCGGGCGATCTGCTTGGCCATGTCCCAGTTCACCGGGCCACCCTCGTACGAGAGCATCTGGCCCAGCTGCTGGAAGGCGGCGCCCAGGTCGGTGGGGTTCATGGAACCGAACATCGCGGCGAACGGATTGTCGGCGCCGGAGCCGCCGGCCCCGGGGAACCCGAAGCCGAACGGGTTGGCCGGTCCCTGACCACCACCGCTCTGCTGGTCCTTCTTCTTGCCCTCGTCGCCGTCGTCCGGCTCCTCCGGCGGAAGGCCGAATCCGAATGGGGTGTCACTCACGGGATTCCTCGGCTGATAGGGCCATCGGTTTTCTCCGACGGCACGGCTGCCCGAACACCACCCAGCGTAGACACCAAGGCGCGTTCGGGCCTCGGTGCTCCGCCGACCGTAGGCCTGCGGCAGGATGGATGCCACCTGGTACGTACGCGTCACCCGCGTTCGTACTGAAGACAACCGCTGGAGACGCCCGGTGAGTTCCCCAGATCCACAGGTTCGCGCAGCGCGAAACCACTCAACCAGTCCCGCCGCGCGCGGGCCCGTCGTCGCGGTGACCGGTGCCGCGTCCGGCGTAGGAGCGCTGCTCACCGAGCGGCTCGCCGAGTCCGACGAGATCCGGCAGGTCATCGCCATCGACGAGCGGCGCGGCGAGTGCGCGGCCGCCCAGTGGCACATCCTGGATGTGCGGGACCCGGCGATCGCCGAGAAGCTGCGCGGGGCGGATGTCGTCGTGCACCTCGCCGTCGACCTCGACCTCGGCACCGACTCGGCGGCGCGCAGCGCGTACAACGTGCGCGGCACGCAGACCGTGCTCACGGCGGCCGCGGCGGCCGGGGTGCACCGGGTCGTGCTGTGCACCTCGGCGATGGTCTACGGGGCGCTGCCCGACAACGAACTGCCGCTCTCGGAGGACGCCGAGCTGCGGGCGACCGCCGAGGCCACGGGGGTCGGCGACCTGCTGGAGATCGAGCGGCTCGCACGCCGGGCGCCGCGCGCCCATCCGGGCCTCAATGTCACCGTCGTCCGCCCGGCGACCCTCGTCGGGGGCACGGACACGGCGCTGACCAGGTACTTCGAGTCTCCTCGGCTACTGGTGGTGGCCGGGTCGCGGCCCGCCTGGCAGTTCTGTCATGTCGAGGATCTGTGCGGTGCGCTGGAGTACGCCGTGCTGGAGAAGGTCGACGGGGAGCTGGCCGTCGGGTGCGAGGGGTGGCTGGAGCAGGAGGAGGTCGAGGAGCTCAGCGGGATCCGGCGGATGGAGCTGCCGTCCGCGGTCGCTCTCGGGGCCGCCGCTCGGCTGCACCGGATCGGGCTGACGCCGTCACCGGCCGGGGACCTGGCGTACACGATGTATCCGTGGGTCGTGAGCGGGAGCCGGCTGCACGATGCCGGGTGGCGGCCGCTGTGGACGAACGAGGAAGTGTTGGCGGAGCTGCTGGAGGAGGTCGCCGGGCGGCACACCGTGGCCGGGCGGCGGCTGGGGCGCAAGGACGCGACGGCCGCGGGGGCCGCGGGGGCGACGGTCGCTCTGCTGGGTACGGCGGCGTTGGTGCGGCGGGCCCGGAAGGCGCGGGGGCGGCGGTGAGGGTGCGCCCTTCGCTGGGGCTGTGCGAGGTGGGCAACGCTCGAATGCCCCTACGCGCGCGTGAGGGCTGTTCCCACCGTGTCGGGTCGGAAGCACGTGGGGCACGATGGGGGGTATGGCAGTGAATGACGATCACCCTGGTGAGCAGGGGGCCGAGGAACCCGTCAAGCTGATCGGGATCCGAGAGACGGCGCTCTCCGTCGACGAGGTGTTCCGGGCGGTCGGGGACGACGCGGCCGGGGGGACCGCGCTGTTCGTGGGGACCGTGCGGAACCACGACGGGGGAGCCGATGTCGACGAGCTCGGCTATTCGTGTCACCCGACGGCCGAGGCCGAGATGCGGCGGATCGCGGAGAAGGTGGTCGCCGACTACCCGGTGCGGGCGCTCGCGGCCGTGCACCGGGTGGGGAGGCTGAAGGTCGGGGACCTCGCCGTGGTCGTCGCCGTGTCGTGTCCGCACCGGGGCGAGGCCTTCGAGGCGTGCCGGAAACTGATCGACGATCTGAAGCACGAAGTGCCCATCTGGAAGCACCAGAAGTTCTCCGATGGCACGGAGGAATGGGTGGGGGCCTGCTGAGGCCGTGACCGGAACGCGCCCGTGCGCGTTCCGGTTGCGTAACCCGCCCCCCGGCGCGAGCGTTGACGGTGCGGACGGATAATCTGTTGATCAGTAAGTTGCCGTCGCTTGACAGGGGTTGGGAGGTCGGCATGGGGGCGCTCGCCTGGTTGCTGATTCCGCTGGTGGCTGCGATCGGTGCCGGACTGTGGGGTGGCTGGGCCAGCCGGAACCGCAGGACCATGGAGGACGGCAGCGAGCTCGCGGGGTACTCGCGGTTCCGTGAGGCCATGGAGCGGTCCCACTCCGGCGGCTAGCCGCATCCGTTCGCCTTCGCCCCGGACGGGCGGCCCCGACAGTGCACTGACAGGGGTGTCCCGTACTGTCGTTCCATGCCACGCCGCACCGCGACGATGCTCGCCTCCACCCTGATGCTGATCGCGATCCTGTGCGCGGGAGTGCTTCTTCCCGTGCCGTATTCGGAGATGTCGCCGGGGCCGACGGTGAACACGCTGGGGCAGCACGACGGCGAGCCGGTACTGCAGATCTCGGGGCGCAAGACCTATCCGACGACCGGGCATCTGAACATGACCACCGTTCGGGTCACGAGCGCCGACTACAGGATGAACCTGGTGGAAGCCGTCTACGGATGGCTGGCACACGACAACAAGGTCGTGCCCCACGACACGCTGTATCCGGACGGCAAGACCGAGGAGCAGTCGACCCAGGAGAACGCCGAGGAGTTCAGCCAGTCCCAGGAGAGCGCCAAGGTCGCGGCCCTGGAGCAGCTGGACATCCCCGTCAAGTCGTGGGTGATCGTCTCCACCGTCCTCAAGGACTCCCCGTCCGAGGGCAAGCTGCACGCCGGTGACGTGATCAAGTCCGTCGACGGTACGGCGGTCAAGGCGCCCGAGGACGTGGCGAAGCTGGTCACCAAGCACAAGCCGGGCGAGAAGGTCGACTTCGTCATCGTCCCCGCCAAGGCGCAGGCCGCCGCCGAGAAGGCGAACAAGGCGGCGACGGAGACCGAGAAGATCACGATCACCACCGCCAGGTCGGACGACTCGGGCGAGGAACGGGCGATCGTCGGGATCTCCGCCGGGACCGACCACACCTTCCCGTTCACCATCGACATCAAGCTCGCCGACGTCGGCGGCCCGAGCGCCGGACTGATGTTCGCCCTCGGTATCTACGACAAGCTGACGCCGGGCAATCTGACGGGCGGGAAGTTCGTGGCCGGCACCGGCACGATCGACGACGAGGGCAAGGTCGGCCCCATCGGCGGCATCGAGATGAAGACGGTCGGCGCGCGCGACAAGGGCGCCGAGTACTTCCTGACGCCCAAGGACAACTGCGCCGCGGCCGCCAGGGACACCCCCGACGGACTCACCCTCGTCAAGGTCGACACCATCGAGGACGCCCTGGGAGCCCTGGAGGACATCCGCTCCGGGGACACCGCGGACCTGCCGAAGTGCACCACCAAGGGCTGACGGAGACGGATGTGCACGCGCGCGTGGGGGCGCTCCCGAAGACCGGGGGCACCCCCACCGCCGTACGGCCGGAGATCAGTCCACGAAGGTCGCGGACAGGGCCTCCGCCAGGCCCGGTACCAGCTCGGGGCCGGTGAGCACCTCGGTCGGCGTGTCCTTCTCGCGCAGGCGCAGGGCCGAGTCGCGGGAGCCGTCGCGCAGGACGGCGACCGTCATACGGACCTCCTGGCGGTCGGGGTGGGAGGCGACCCACTTGGTGAGGCGGGACCCGTCGAGGTTCTCGGGGACGGACGCCTCGGCGGACGGCGGCAGCATCAGCCGCTCCACGGTCAGCGCGCAACCGACCACCGCGTCGGGCCAGGCAATGGTGCCGAGGAACTCGTCGAGCGCCTTGCCGGCGGGGATCTCGTCCTGCTCGATCGGGGTGAGACCGGCGGACTCGGACTCGTCCTGCAGACCGAGCTGGGCCGCGAGGGCGGGTTCCTGTGTCCGCAGACGCGCGGTATCCACGAGGGCGAAGAGGCGGGCGGGCTGGTCCCAGCCGAGGCCCGAGGCGTACTCGTCGATCTCGAGGACGGCCCGGGTGAGGGGGTTCGCTGCCATGGGAGTGTTGGACATGGTCACAATCCTGCCTCGTTCGTTCCCGGAAGCGGGAACCGAGTAAAGCGTGAGTAAGTTGCATAGGTGAGGCCCCTACGATCACGGGGCCCGCTGGAGGGTCCGTAGACGCGGGCCTGATGGATCGACAGCGAACTTCGAGGTGCGCACCTTGGCTTTCCAGATGCCGGACCGCGGCGGAGGCCCGACGGGGCCGCGGATCAGAGTGGGCCGACCGTCCCGACGCGTCCGGACACTGCTCATGACGCTGGGCGTCCTTGCCGTCCTCGGCATGGCGTTCGTCATGTTCGCGGGGTTCTGGACGGACTGGCTCTGGTACCGGTCGGTGAAGTACTCGTCCGTCTTCACCACCACGCTGTGGACGAAGATCGGGCTCTTCTTCGTCTTCGGTCTGTTGATGTCGGCCTCGGTCGGCTTCAACGTCTGGCTGGCGCACCGGCTGCGGCCGCCGCTGAGCGCCATGTCGATGGAGCAGCAGAGCCTCGACAGGTACCGCATGGGCATCGCGCCCTACAAGAAGTGGCTGCTCCTCGGGATCACGTCCCTGGTCGGCCTCATCGCCGGCGCCTCCGCCTCCGGGCAGTGGCGCACCTGGCTGATGTGGGTCAACGGAGTGTCGTTCGGCCAGAAGGACCCCCAGTTCGACCTGGATGTCGCCTTCTACGCCTTCGACCTGCCCTGGTACCGCTTCCTGCTCGGCTTCGGCTTCGCCGCGGCCGTGCTCTCGGTGATCGCCGCCGCGCTCACGCACTACCTGTACGGCGGCCTCAGGGTCACCTCGCCGGGCGCGCGTGCCACGGCCGCGGCCACCGGGCACCTGTCGGTGCTCCTCGGTATCTTCGTCGCCCTGAAGGCGGTCGCCTACTGGCTCGACCGGTACGGCCTCGCGGTGAAGTCCAGTGACTTCAAGGCGACCGGCAACTGGACGGGTCTGCGCTACGTCGACGCGAACGCGTATCTGCCGGCCAAGACGATCCTGTTCTGCATCGCCGTCATCTGTGCGCTGCTGTTCTTCGCCACCATCTGGCGGCGCACCTGGCAGCTGCCGGTCATCGGCTTCGGCCTGATGGTGCTCTCGGCGATCCTCATCGGCGGGCTGTACCCGGCCATCGTCCAGAAGTTCCAGGTCCAGCCGAACGAGCAGGCCAAGGAAGCGCCGTACGTCGAGAAGAACCTCTCGGCGACCCGGCAGGCCTACGGCATCGACGGGACCGAGGTCGAGGAGTACTCGGGGGTGAGTGACACCACCGACAAGGCCAAGCTCCGCAAGGACGCCGACACCACGGCCAGCATCCGCATGCTCGACCCGAACATCGTCTCGCCGACGTTCCAGCAGCTCCAGCAGATGAGGAACTACTACGCGTTCCCCACGAACCTGGACGTCGACCGGTACAGCGGCGCGGACGGCGCGGAGCAGGACACGGTCATCGGTCTGCGCGAGCTGAACCTCGCCGGCATCCCGAAGAACAACTGGATCAACGACCACTTCCGCTACACCCACGGCTACGGCGTGGTCGCCGCCAAGGGCACGGAGGCCACCTCCGGCGGCCGCCCGGTGTTCACCGAGTCCGACCTGCCGTCCAAGGGCGACCTTGGCCAGTACCAGCAGCGGGTCTACTACGGCGAGAAGACCACCCAGTACTCGATCGTCGGCGGTCCCCAGAAGGAGATCGACTACTCCGACGACAGCGGTGAGAAGACCACCAGCTACAAGGGCGGCAGCGGGGTCAACCTCTCCAACCCGGTCAACCGGGCCGCGTACGCGGTGGCGTTCAACGAGCCGCAGATCCTCTACTCCGGCGCCATCGGCGAGGGTTCGCGGATCCTCTACAACCGCACGCCCAAGGAGCGCGTCGAGGCGGTCGCCCCCTGGCTGACCATCGACGGTGACGCCTACCCGGCCGTCGTCGACGGGAAGATCCAGTGGATCGTCGACGCGTACACCACCACCAACGGCTATCCGTACGCCTCCCGCACCACCCTGGGCGACACGACGGCCGACTCGTTGACCGCGGACAACAGCCAGCGCGCGGTGGTGGCGCAGCAGAACCAGGTCAACTACATCCGCAACTCGGTGAAGGCGACCGTCGACGCGTACACGGGTCAGGTCAAGCTCTACCAGTGGGACACCCAGGATCCGGTCCTGAAGACCTGGATGAAGGCGTTCCCGGACACGGTGGAGCCGAAGACGGCGATCTCGAAGTCGCTGGAGGCCCATCTGCGGTACCCGCAGGACCTGTTCAAGGTCCAGCGCGAACTGCTGACCCGCTACCACGTCAAGGACGCCGAGACGTTCCTCAGCGGCAGCGAGGTGTGGCAGGTCCCGGACGACCCGACCAACACCTCGGGCAACGCGGTGCCGCCGTACTACCTGAGCATGAAGCTGCCGGGCCAGTCGGAGCAGGCGTTCTCACTGACGACGACGCTCACGCCGAACGGCCGGGACAACCTCAGCGCCTTCGTGTCGGTCAACGCCGAGGCGGGCACAGCGGATTACGGCAAGATCAGAGTCCTGAAACTGCCGACCAGCGAACCGATCGACGGACCCAAACAGGTCCAGAGCCAGTTCAACTCCGAACAGGACATCGCCGAGACCATCAGCCTCCTCAAGAGAGGTGACTCGCAGGTCGAGTACGGCAACCTCCTGACGGTTCCGCTCGACGGCGGACTGCTCTACGTCGAGCCGGTCTATGTGCGAGGCGGCGGCCTCAAGTACCCGCTGCTGCGCAAGGTCCTGGTCACCTACGGCGGCAACACGGCCTTTGAGGACACCCTCGACGAGGCGCTCAACAAGGTGTTCGAAACCGAGGGTCCGCCCACCGAACCACCGGTGGACGACGGCGACGAGGGCACCGACGAGCCGCCGACGTCAGGCGATCCGACGGTCCAACAGGCCCTGGAGGACGCCCAGAAGGCCTTCGACGAGGGCCAGCAGGCCCTCAAGGACGGCGACTGGGAGGCGTACGGCCGGGCCCAACAGGACCTGGAGGACGCCCTGAAGCGGGCCGAGGAGGCGCAGGCCCAGACCGACGGGGCCGGCGGCAACGCCGGCGAGAACAGCGACCAGAGCGGCGAGGAAGGCTCCGGAAGCGGCTGATGCAGAGCTCCACCCCGCGCCGTGGTACGGTTGCAACGCAACGGCGCGGGGTGGAGCAGCTCGGTAGCTCGCTGGGCTCATAACCCAGAGGTCGCAGGTTCAAATCCTGTCCCCGCTACTGAAGTTGAAGGCCCGGATCCTCTAAAGGATCCGGGCCTTCGACGTGTTGTCGGGGGAGGCGGGGAATTCTGTGTTTGACTTGTCGCTCTGTGGGCATGTCGACAAAACGCTGTAGTGACCTCAATGGCTGCGGTATACCAGGTGTACCCAGGTTGCAGGTGGTGCGACGATGGACGTTATGGGGGACAAGGCAACTCTGTTGGAGACAGGGCGGTTTGCGCAGTCTGTCGACCTTGCGCTGCCTGCCGACTTCGTGGTGCCCGCCGAGTCCGAGTCGTCGGCCGAGTCCGTGCAGACGGCGGACCAGGACGAGACGGGGGACGCCGTCGAGGAGGCCCGGCAGCGGATCGCCGCCGAGGCCGGTGACGCCGAGGCGATGAGCGTCCTCGGGGCCATGCTGCTGCGCCGTGGTGACCTCGACGGAGCCGAGCCCTATCTGCGGGGTGCCACCGCCGCGGGGGACCGCGCCGCCGCCAACAACCTGGGTGTCCTGCTCCACCAGCGCGGGTACGCCGACGAGGCCGCCAGCTGGTGGCGGATCGCCGCCGTCGCCGGGTCCGCCGCGGCCGCGCACGCGCTCGGCCGGCACCACCGGGAGCGCGGCGACGAACCGGCCGCCGAGTACTGGCTGCGCCAGTCCGCCGAACAGGGGCACGCCCTGGGCGCGTACGCCCTCGCCGACCTGCTGGAGCACCGCAGCGACGCCGCCGCCGAGCAGTGGATGCGCGTCGCCGCCGAGCGCGGCCACCGCGAAGCCGCCTACCGGCTCGCGCGGACGCTCGACCAGCGTGCGGAAGACGAGGAGCGCGCGGCCGTGCGAGAGGGGCGCAGAATCGCGCGCGCGGCGTTCGAGATCGGGGGCCCTGGCCGTGAGGCCGTGCGTGAGGGGCGTGCTCCCGGGCGGGACGGGCGTGCGCGTGCTGTCGCGAGCGAAGACCGGTCCGCCGTAGGGGAAGGGGAGTCCGGTGCCGGCAACGGTGTCGGGCTGTCCGCCGCCGAGGAGGCCGAGCAGTGGTACCGCCAGGCCGCCGCGCGCGGGCACCGGCGGGCCGCCCTGCACCTCGGGGCGATCCTGGAGCGGCGCGGGGAGCTCAAGGAGGCCGGGCGCTGGTATCTGACCTCCGCCAAGGACGGCGAGCCGCGCGCCGCCTGCGCGCTGGGGTTCCTGCTGCGGGACGCCGGTGACACCGAGAGCGCGGCCGTGTGGTGGCTGCGCGCCGCCCAGGACGGCGACGGCAACGCGGCGAACGCGCTGGGCGCGCTGCACGCCGAGCGGGGCGAGACGCAGACCGCCGAGCGGTGGTACCGAGCCGCGATGGACGCCGGTGACGTCAACGGCGCGTACAACCTCGGGCTGCTCTGCGCCGAGCAGGGGCGGACCGCGCAGGCCGAGCAGTGGTACCGGCGGGCCGCGTACGCCGGGCACCGCGAGGCGGCGAACGCGCTGGCCATCCTGCTGCTCCAGGTCGGCGACGCGTCCGGGGCCGAGCCGTGGTTCTCCAAGGCCGCCGAGGCGGGCAGCGTGGACGCCGCCTTCAACCTGGGCATCCTGTTCGCCGGGCGGGGCGACGACGTGAAGGCGCTCGTCTGGTACGAGCGGGCGGCCGCGGCCGGGCACACCGAGGCGGCGCTCCAGGTCGCCATCGCGCGGCTGCGGGACGGCGACGAGCGGGCCGCCGAGCGGCATCTGCGGTGTGCCGCCGGTGGGGGCAGTGCGGAGGCCGCGTACCGGCTGGCCGCCGTGCTCGACGCGCGCCGGCCGCCCGCGCCCGCGCATGAGCTGGGGGAGCCGGTGCGGGAGAAGAACGAGTGCGAGGAGTGGTACGAGAGAGCCGCGTCGCAGGGGCACCGGCGGGCGCAGGTGCGGGTCGGGATGCTGGCTGCCGGGCGGGGGGATGTCGTCGAGGCCGCGCGGTGGTACCGGGTGGCGGCGGAGTCCGGGTCGCGGAACGGGGCGTTCAATCTGGGGCTGCTGCTCGCTCGGGAGGGGAGTGAGCCGGAGGCCGCGGTGTGGTGGGCTCGGGCCGCCGACGCGGGGCATGGGCGGGCCGCTCTGCGGCTTGCGCTCGTCTACGCGCGTCGGGGGGAGCTGGTGGAGGGGAAGCGGTGGGCCGATCGGGCCGTTGCGCTCGGGCCGGCGGAGGTCGCGGAGCGGGCAGCGCGGTTGCGGGATGCGTTGCGGGACGAGTTGTCGGCGTAGTCGTGCGTGGCCGGAGCGGCTGCTCGGGCCCGGAGGTGTGAGGGCGCGTGTCCCGATCGCCCCAGCGGTGCGACTGCCGCGGCTGGGGACGGCGCCAGGCCGTAAGGCATGGCTGCCTGTCCCAGCTGGTCAGGGCTGGGTCTTAATGGATTTGCTCTGGTCGGTGGGGGTGACGTAGTGTTCTGTTCATCGACGCGGGGTGGAGCAGCTCGGTAGCTCGCTGGGCTCATAACCCAGAGGTCGCAGGTTCAAATCCTGTCCCCGCTACTGAATGCCGAGGGCCCGGAACCGATCAAGGTTCCGGGCCCTCGGTGTGTTCGCTTGGCGGAAAGTGGTCACGGGAAAGCCCCCGGCGGTTCGGTCGCCGGGGGCTGTCGTCGCGTCGGGGGCGGGCTATGCCTTCGTGCAGTTCGGGCAGACGCCTCGGTAGGTGACCTCTACGTCCGAGACCGTGAAGCCGAAGCGCTCGGAGGAGGGGAGGTCGGCGAGGGGGTTGCCGGTGGGGTGGACGTCGCGGATGGTGCCGCACTGGGCGCAGACCAGGTGGTGGTGCGGGCGGTGCGCGTTGGGGTCGTACCGCTTGGCCCGCTTGTCCGTGGCGACCTCCAGCACCTCACCGAGCGAGACCAGCTCACCCAGGGTGTTGTAGACGGTCGCCCGGGAGATTTCGGGCAGCTTGGCGACAGCGCGCGCGTGCACCTCGTCGGCCGTCAGATGGACGTGTTCGCCGTCGAGGACCTCGGCCACGACACGCCGCTGCGCGGTCATACGCCATCCGCGTCCGCGCAGCCGCTCCAGAAGGTCACTCATACCGGTCAGCCTAACAGCAAAGCGAAACAGATCCCGAACAGGTGTGACTTTGGAGCTTGACTTGAATTGGATTCTGTCCAATGTGAGGGGCGGGCGCCGGGATCTTCTGGGAGATCCCGGCGCGGGGAGCGGGTCTATGCCGTCGCGTGCTGTCGGGCCGGGGTCCAGCAGCGGATGATGTCGCGGACCGAGACGATGCCTATGGCGGTGCCCTCGTCGAGGACGATCAGATGGCGGAAGCCGCCATGGGTCATGGCGCGGGCCGCCTCCTCCAAGGTCCAGGACGGCGTGGCGAACACGACGTCGGTGGTGGTGTGGGCGTGCGCCCGCTCGGTGTCGGGGCTCTGGCCGAGGCCTACGGAGTTGAGGACGTCGCGTTCGGTCAGGATGCCGAGTCCGCCGGCGTCCGGGTCGAGGACCACGGCGGCACCGATCCGGCGGGCCGACATCAATGCGGCGGCCTGACGGAGGGTGTGATCGGGGCCGATGGTGAGGACCACTGTGCTCATGGCGTCGCGGACGAGCATGGAGTTCAGCCACCTCCTAGGGAACCCCCGTGACCGGCAGTTCGGGCTCCGGCGCCGAATGCGCCTGTTGAGCACTGCACAAGTTCACAAGTGGGGGGACTCTCAATGTGGCAGGCAAAGCGGAGGTCAACAAGAGGGCGTGCGTGGGCAGTTCGGGGCGCCCCGGGATCACTCTGGGCCCGTGCGCTTCGTCGGAAGCCGACAGGGTCGGTTCGGTGGACGCCGGTTCAGGTTCAGTAACGCTCGTTCAGGTATCCGAGCAACTCGTCGTGGAGCAGGCCGTTCGAGGCTGCCGCGTTGCCGCTGTGCGGGCCGGGGCGGCCGTCGAGGCCGGTGAAGCTGCCACCCGCCTCGGTGACGATGATCGCGTTGGCGGCCATGTCCCAGAGGGACAGCTCGGGTTCGGCGCAGATGTCCACGGAGCCCTCGGCGACCATCATGTACGGCCAGAAGTCGCCGTACGCGCGCGTGCGCCACACCTCGCGGGTCAGGTCCAGGAAGCCGTTGAGGTGGCCGCGGTCCTCCCAACCACCGAGGGAGGAGTACGCGAAGGAGGCGTCCGACAACTCGGCGACGCGGGAGACGTGCAGGCGGGAGGCGGAGCTGAGGCTGCGGCCGGTGAAGGCGCCGTGGCCCTTCGCGGCCCACCAGCGGCGGCCGAGCGCGGGGGCGGAGACGACGCCGACGACAGGCTGGTAGCCGCCCTCGCCGGCCTCCATGAGGGAGATCAGGGTGGCCCAGACGGGGACACCCCGGACGTAGTTCTTGGTGCCGTCGATCGGGTCGACGACCCAGCGGCGGGGGCCGGTGCCCTCGACGCCGTACTCCTCGCCGAGGATCGCGTCTCGGGGGCGGGCGCGCTGGAGCTGGCCGCGGATCAGTTCCTCGGCGGCCTTGTCGGCCTCGCTCACCGGGGTCATGTCCGGCTTCGTCTCGACCTTCAGGTCGAGGGCCTTGAAGCGGGACATGGTGGTGGCGTCGGCGGCGTCCGCGAGGACGTGGGCGAAGCGGAGGTCGTCGAGGTAGTCGGCCATGTTGCGAACGGTATCTGTCGAGGTCGGTGCGGGGCTACAGGGGGCCGGGGTAGGTGGGGCGCCCAGGGGTGCTGCAGGCGGGCCGGGGTTTCGCTCACCGGCGCTTGCCGGGTGCCGCCTGCGCCCACCCGTGCCGCCCCAGCGGCACGACTGCCCCAACTATGGCAGGCCAGGGGACTTGCCCCCTCGCAGCTGGGTACGGGTGGTGGTGCGATACCCAAGGCTTCGGCGGAGCGTGCCGCGCACGTTGGCCGATGTGCGCCCCCAGGGGCCGCCGCGAACCCTTGACAGTGACTTGATGCGCGTCAAATCTGAGGGCCAGAGCCGCCCGCTCGCTTTTAGGGAGGCGATGATGCCTGCAGCGCGGGAATCTTTGTTGGACGCCGCTTACACGGCGCTGGTGCGCCGACCGTGGTCCGCCGTGCGCATGGTGGATGTGGCGGCGGTGGCCGGAGTGTCACGTCAGACGCTGTACAACGAGTTCGGCAGCAAGGACGGTCTCGCCAGGGCCCTGGTCCGGAGGGAAGCGGACGGCTATCTCGCCGGTGTCGAGCGGGCGCTGGCCACCCCGGCGGACCCCCGGGACCGGCTGGCCGCGACCGCCGAGTGGACCGTGGCGGCCTCCCGCAACAACGCGCTGATTCGGGCCATGCTCACCGGCTGCTGGAGCGAGCGCCTGCCCTCTCCGACCCTCACGGCGGTGCCCTCGTCCTCCGCGGTGCCCGCGCAGCGCCGCGCGGACGGGCCGCTGCCCGCGCCCGCCGACTTCGTGGCCCTGGTGCGCGAGCGGGCCGTCGCCGTGCTGTCCGCACCCGGCACCCCCAAGACGGACACCGTGGAGCTGGCCCGTTCCTGCGAACTCGCCGTACGCCTCGCCCTGTCCTGTGTGGCGGCGCCCCCGGGCGAGGGCGGGGTCACGGACCTCGTGCGGACCGCGTTGCCCCGCCAGTTCAGCCGATCCCTCGGCCAGCCATAGCCAGGGGGCGGGATCCAGAGCGAACTAGTGCGCGGAACCCGACAGTTGGAGTCCCACGACCCCCACGATCACCAAGGTGATGGAGACGATCTTCAGGGTCGAGACGATGTCACCGAGGAAGATCATCCCGTAGATCGCGGTGCCGGCCGCGCCGATGCCCGTCCAGACGGCGTAGGCGGGGCCGACGTCGAGCTTCTTCAGGGAAAGGGTCAACAGGCCGAAGCTGCCGAGCGCGAAAACGCAGAAGGCGACCGTCGGCCAGAGTCTCGTGAACCCGTGTGAGAGCTTCAGACAGACGGCGAACCCGGTCTCCAGCAGTCCCGCCACGACAACCAGCAGCCACGCCATGTCTCGCCCTCCCGTGTCCCCACGCTCCGTGACCGCTTCGTGTGATCTCGTCTGGTCTGGATCAGACTTGGTGCGATTATGCACTTACCGGGTGGAGAGGGTCGCAAACAACGCGGAGGTCAGTCGCCTTCCCGCCGTTCGCGCGTCGCGAGGAGCCTGCGCAGGGAGTAAAGGCGGGCCGGGTCCGCGTGACCGTCCGCCACCCACTGGTCCAGCGCGCAGTCCTGCTCGTCGTGACTGCACGCACGCGGACAGCCCTCGGTGCCCGGCACCAGGTCGGGGAAGGCGTTGATGACCCGGGACGGGTCGATGTGGGCGAGGCCGAAGGAGCGTACGCCGGGGGTGTCCACGACCCAGCCGCCGTCCGAGTCCGCGAGGGGGAGGGCGAGTGCCGAGGTCGTGGTGTGCCTGCCCCGGCCCGTCACCGCGTTGACGTGGCCCGTCGTACGGCGGCGGTCCTCCGGGACCAGGGCGTTCACCAAGGTCGTCTTGCCGACGCCCGAGTGGCCCACGAAGGCCGTGACCTTGCCGGCGAGGTGTTCGCGTACGCGGTCGGCGGCGCCGCCCGTCTCCAGTTCCTCGCGGCTCGTCACGACGTACGGGATGTCGATGTCGCCGTACAGCTCCAGGAGTTTGTCGGGGGAGGCAAGGTCCGACTTGGTGAGCACGAGGAGGGGATCCAGGCCGCCGTCGTAGGCCGCCACCAGGCAGCGGTCGATCAGGCGGGGGCGGGGTTCGGGGTCTGCGAGAGCCGTGACGACGGCGAGCTGGTCGGCGTTGGCGACGACGACGCGCTCGTACGGGTCGTCGTCGTCCGCCGTGCGGCGCAGCACCGACGTGCGGTCGGCGATGCGCACGATCCGGGCGAGGGTGTCCTTCTTGCCGGAGAGATCGCCGACGATGGCGACGGTGTCGCCGACGACCGCGGCCTTGCGGCCCAGTTCGCGGGCCTTCATCGCGAAGACGACGCGGTCCTCGACGAGGCAGGTCAGCCGGCCCCGGTCGACGGTGAGGACCATGCCCTCGGCGGCGTCCTCGTGCTTCGGACGGATGTTCGTACGGGGACGGTTGCCCTTGCGGTTCGGGCGGCTGCGGATGTCGTCCTCGTCGGTGTGCTTGCCGTAACGGCGCATGATCCCGGTCCGCCCGTCAGTTCTTCCCGAGCATCCCGGCCCACATGTCGGGGAAGTCCGGCAGGGTCTTGGCCGTCGTCGCCACGTTCTCGATGCGTACGCCCTCCACGGCCAGGCCGATGATCGCACCGGCGGTGGCCATGCGGTGGTCGTCGTAGGTGTGGAAGACACCGCCGTGCAGGGGACGCGGGCGGATGTGGAGGCCGTCGGCGGTCTCGGTGACATCGCCGCCGAGTTCGTTGATCTCCTTGGTGAGCGCGGCCAGGCGGTCCGTCTCGTGCAGACGGAGGTGGGCGACGCCCCGCAGGGTCGAGGGGGAGTCGGCGAGAGCGGCGACCGCCGCGATGCCCGGGGTCAGCTCGCCGACCTCGCTCAGGTCCACGTCGATGCCGTGGATCGCGCCCGAACCGGTGAACACCAGCCCGTATTCGGTCAGTTCGCAGGTGCCGCCCATCTCCGTGAAGATCTCGCGGAGCTGGTCACCCGGCTGCGTGGTGCGCGCGGGCCAGTCGGGGATGACGACCTTGCCGCCGGTCACCAGGGCCGCCGCCAGGAACGGCTGGGCGTTGGACAGGTCCGGCTCGATCGTCAGGTCGCGGCCGAGCAGCGCGCCCGGCGTCACCCGCCACACGTTCGGCTCGCCGCCCGACTCCGGGGTGTCCACCTGGGCGCCGACCGAGCGCAGCATGTCCACGGTCATCCGGATGTGGGGCATGGACGGGAGCGTCGAGCCGATGTGACGGACCTCGACGCCCTGGTTGAAGCGCGGGGCGGACAGCAGGAGCGCCGACACGAACTGCGAGGACGAGGACGCGTCGATCGCCACCGGGCCGCCGTCCAGGGCGCCGCTGCCGTGAACCGTCAGCGGGAGCGCGCCGCGGCCGTCGTCGTCGATCCGGGCGCCGAGGACGCGCAGGGCGTCGATCACGCCGTTCAGGGGACGCTCGTACGAGCGGGGGTCGCCGTCGAAGCGGATGGGGCCGTCGGCGAGGGCGGCGACCGGGGGGAGGAAGCGCATGACCGTGCCGGCGTTGCCGACGTCGACGGTGGCCGGGCCGTGCAGGCCGGTGGGCAGGACGCGCCAGGCCTCGCCCGAGGCCTCGGAGCCGCCCGCGACCGAAGAGCTGGACGAGACGGTCTCCTCGATACCGACGCCCATCGCGCGCAACGCGGCCGCCATCAGCAGGGTGTCGCGGGAGCGGAGGGGGCGCCGCAGCCAGCCGGGCTCGCTCGCGAGGGCGGCGAGGACGAGGGCGCGGTTGGTGACCGACTTGGACCCCGGGACGTGGACCGTCGCGTCGACGGCTCCGCTCGCGTAGGGGGCGGGCCAAAGGGCGGGCTGTGCGTTCAGGGCCATGCGGCCACTTTAGTAGGGGTTCGCCCAAGGGGGTGCCTCGTGATCGCCGTGGGCGCCCTTGGGGTCGGTGGGGCTTCTCGCGCAGTTCCCCGCGCCCCTGGGATGTGCCCCTGCGGGGCTGCGTCACAGCGTGTCACAGCCCCAGGAGCCACCTTCCACCACCCATCAGGGCGCAGAGCGACACCACGTGGAACATCACCAGCCATACCGTCGCCGGCAGGTGGGTCAGGCGGGAGAGCTGATCGGCGTCCGAGTCGCCGGCGCCTCCTCGGCGGCGCTTGGACTGGAGTTCGAAGGCGGGGCGTACACCGCCCAGCAGGAGGAACCAGACGACCGCATAAGCGAAGGCGGCCTGGACCTGGGGGCCCGCGAGCCAGGAGACGACCACGAAGGTGCCGCCGGTGAGGACGACCGTGAGGGCGCCGTAGGCGTTGCGGATCATGATCAGCATGGCGACCAGCAGGATCGTGGCGAGCCAGAGGAGCAGCGTGATGCGGCCGGAGCCGAGGAGGGCGGCGCCGCCGAGGCCGAGGAGCGGGGGAGCGGTGTAGCCGGCCGCGGCGGTGAGGATCATGCCGAGGCCGGTGGGCTTGCCCCGGCTGACCGTGAGGCCGCTGGTGTCGGAGTGCAGCCGGATGCCGGTCAGGGTGCGGCCGGTGAGCAGCGCGACCAGGCCGTGTCCGCCCTCGTGCGCGATGGTGATGGCGTTGCGCGAGAGCCGCCAGACGCCGTGCGGGACGATCGCCGCGAGCGCGGCGACCGCGGTGGCTATGACGACCCAGATGTCAGGGTCGGGCTGGGTGCCGAAGACTTCGTCCCACAGGCTGGCCAGCGAGGTGGCTGCGGTGCTTTCCATGTTCTGCGGTGGCTCCTCGGGGTGGCGATCGACAGGGGCTGGCGCGTAGCGCCGTCGTTGGGGGGTGGTGGTCGGGAGACGGGTGGGCCTGGCAGTGTGGCACTTATGTGCGGACGGTATGCGTCGAGTCGTAGGCCCGAGGATCTCGCAGGAATCTTTGAGATCGAGAAGTGGGAGCCGGAGGAGACTCTGGAGCCCGATTACAACGTGGCTCCCACCAAGGAGGTCTACGCGGTTCTCGACCGCCCTCTGAAGGACGCCGACGACAGGAAGCCGGTTCGCCAGCTGCGCAAGCTGAAGTGGGGGCTGGTGCCGTCCTGGTCCAAGAACCCCGAGGGTGCCGCCCGGATGATCAACGCCCGCGCGGAGACCGTGCACGAGAAGCCGTCGTACCGCCGTGCCTTCACCACCCGGCGCTGCATCCTGCCCGCCGACGGCTACTTCGAGTGGGTCACCGCCAAGGGGGAGCGGGAGCTGGAGGTCGAGGGGAAGAAGAAGCGGCCCCGGAAGCAGCCGTACTTCGTGCTCCCGGCCGACGGGTCCGTCTTCGCGATGGCCGGGCTGTACGAGTTCTGGCGGGACAAGACGCTGCCGGACGACCACCCGCAGGCCTGGTGGGTCACCTGCTCGGTGATCACGACGGAGGCCGAGACGACCCCGCTGGCCGTCGCCCCGGAGGACGGCCCGCACACGTTGGCCGAGATCCACCCCCGGATGCCGCTGATGCTCACGCCCGACCGGTGGGACAGCTGGCTCGATCCGGCCCGCACGGACCTCGACGACCTGCGTGGGCTGCTGGAGCCGCCGCCCGCCGGGCTGATGCGCGCCTACCCCGTCTCCACGGCCGTCAGCAACGTCCGCAACAACAGCCCGGAGCTGCTGAAGGAGCTGGAGGGCCCCGAGGAGGGCACACTCTTCTGACGTGACCGAGATCAAGACAGCGACAGAAGACATCGACACCGAGGCCGGTACGGCCCGCGTCACCTGGTACGGCGCCGGGAAGCCGAGCGTCGTCCTCGCCGTCGGTCACGGGGCCGGTGGCGGGATCGAGGCGCGTGACCTCCAGGCCCTCGCCGCCGTCCTCCCCGCGCACCGGGTGACCGTAGCCCTGGTGGAGCAGCCGTGGCGGGTGGCCGGGAAGAAGCTCGCGCCCGCGCCGAAGACGCTGGACATGGGGTGGCGGGGGGTGTGGCCGGCGCTGGCGAAGCCGGGGCTGCCGGTGATCGCGGGCGGGCGCAGCGCCGGGGCCCGGGTGGCCTGCCGTACGGCGACGGAGCTCGGCGCGGCGGCCGTACTCGCGCTGAGCTTTCCGCTGCATCCGCCGGGCAAGCCGGAGAAGTCCCGGGCCGACGAGCTGCTCGGCGCCGGGGTGCCCACGCTCGTCGTGCAGGGCGGGAACGACCCGTTCGGGCGCCCGGAGGAGTTCTGGGCGGGGCCGGGCGGATCGGCGGGCTCGTACCGGCTCGTGGAGGTGCCGTACGGCGATCACGGGTTCGCCGTGCCGAAGCGGGCGCCCCTCGGGCAGGAGGAGGCGCTGAAGGTGATCACCGACGGTGTCGTGGAGTGGATCGCGTCACTCGGATGACGGGACGGGCCGCGCGCGGGAATGTCGGGCGGCGGACCTCTGTTGTGCGGATCAGACAGCGCGAGAACCGTGCTGACCGTTGTAGGAGAGGGAGTCCGCCGCATGGGTTCGACCGTTTGCCCGAGCCGCAGCAGCCGCGCTGACCTGGACTGGACGGTGCTGCACGCGGCCAAGAGCGGCCCTATTCGGGCGGCGGCGGGCAGGGATCGTCGTCTATCCTCCGATTCTGGTGGTACCGGTTTCGGTGCCGCACAGACGCTGGAGGAGGTGGGTCCGGTCACTGGGACCGACGCAGGGACCGAACGGGGCCAGGCGGAGCAGCCCGAGGGCACCGAGACCGCCGCGGAGCGCAGCGCCCGTTTCGAGCGGGACGCTCTGGAATTCCTCGATCAGATGTACTCGGCGGCGCTGCGCATGACGCGCAACCCGGCCGACGCCGAGGACCTGGTGCAGGAGACGTACGCGAAGGCGTACGCGTCCTTCCACCAGTTCCGTGAGGGCACCAACCTGAAGGCCTGGCTGTACCGCATCCTCACGAACACCTTCATCAACTCGTACCGCAAGAAGCAGCGCGAACCCCAGCGCTCCGCGGCCGAGGAGATCGAGGACTGGCAGCTGGCGCGCGCCGAGTCGCACATGTCGACGGGTCTGCGTTCCGCCGAGTCGCAGGCGCTCGATCATCTGCCCGACTCGGACGTGAAGGAAGCGCTGCAGGCGATCCCCGAGGAATTCCGCATCGCCGTCTATCTCGCGGATGTCGAGGGCTTTGCGTACAAGGAGATCGCCGACATCATGGGGACACCCATCGGTACGGTGATGTCCCGGCTGCACCGGGGTCGCCGTCAACTGCGCGGCATGCTGGAGGACTACGCCCGTGATCGTGGGCTGGTCCCGGCCGGTGTCGGAGAGTCGAACGAAGCGAAAGGCTCGGGCTCATGAGCTGCGGAGAGCCGCACGAGACGGATTGCGGCGAAATCCTCGATCATCTCTACGAGTTCCTCGACCGTGAGATGCCCGACGCCGACTGCACCAAGTTCGAGCACCACTTCGAGGAGTGCTCGCCCTGCCTGGAGAAGTACGGGCTCGAACAGGCCGTCAAGAAGCTGGTCAAGCGGTGCTGCGGGCAGGACGACGTGCCCACCGATCTGCGGGCCAAGGTGATGGGCCGAATCGATCTGATCCGGTCGGGACAGACCGTTCCCGAGCATGATGTGACGGCCTCGCCGGTCACGCCGCAGGAGAGCTGAGTTCTGAGCCCGTTCCGGGGGCGGCTGTGTGGCCGTCCCCGGAACGGGCTCAGTCGTGTGCGGAGCGGTGGCGCAGCGGGCTCAGACCTCGAGGCCGTTCTCGATGCGCTTCAGGCCGTGCCGGGCCAGTGCCAGGTTGCTGCGGGAGCGGTCCAGCGCCAGGTAGAGGAAGAGCGACCCCTTGCTGCTGGTCAGCGGGCGGATCAGGTGGTACTGCCGGCCCAGCGTGATCAGGATGTCCTCGATCACGTCGTTCATGTCCAGCGAGGCCAGCGTGCGCATCTTGGAGCGCACCACCTCGGTGTTCCCGGCCGCCGCGAGCTCCAGGTCGAGGTGCTGCCCGCCGCCGAGGGTGCCGAGCGACATACCGCTCTCGTAGTCGACCAGCGCGACGCCGATCGCGCCGTCGAGGGCCATGGCTTCCTTGAGCGCGGTCTCGATGTTCATATTGCTGCCCCAATTCCTCAGTGCTGCTGACCGGTCACTGTCCGGCCAACTACGATCGAACGCGAGTGACCCAGCGGTCACAAACATCAACTTTGTTGTGTGTTATGGAAGTTGGCGTTCAAAGTACTGCGCGGCGCGTGGACGTGGAGGGCGAATGGGGGAACGAGTGACAGCGCTCCAGGCCTCCCTGGACCGGCTTCTCGAGTCCCCCGGCGTCACCGGCGTCGCGCTGATCGACGCGGTCACCGGTCTCACCTACGCGGCGGCGGGCGACGTCGCCCAGGCGGGGACCGGGACCGAGTGCTCCGATCTCGCCACCCTCATCTCCGAGCGGCTCGGCGCGGCGGGGGCCGAGGGGGAGTTGGAAAGCGTGGTCATGACCAGCAGACGACGCCATCAGGTGCTGCTCTCCGTGGACCGGTCGGCCGGCGACCCGCTGCTGCTGGCGGCGGGGCTCGACCGGGACCGGGCGAACGTGGCCCTGGCACTGCGCAGCCTCGGTGACCGGGCGCGAGAGGTGCTGGCGTGAAGACTCCCTCGGCGCGCAACGTACCCGCGCTCCTGCAGGCACTGCACCAGGAGGGCTACACCGGCACGGTCCGGGTCTCCGGCTCCCCGGGTGGCACGATTCATCTGCGGGACGGCCTGATCGGCGCGATCGAGACACCGGGTGCGCCGACCGCGACGTCCGCGCTGCTCTCCTCGGGCCGCATCGACGACGACGCCTGGCTGGCGGCCTGCGCGGCGGAGCCCGACGCCGACCGGCTCGGCTCACACCTGGCGGCCGCCGGTCTGATCGGCGCCGCCGAGTTGGAGGTCGTCTGCACGGCGGCCGTGTTCGACGGGGCCTTCGCGATGGCGCTCAGCCCGCCCGGCGGCTGGGAGCTGGCCGAGCGGCAACCCACACTCCTCGCCCGGCCCGGCGTCGAACCGCGCCCGCTGGCCGAGGAGACCACCCGGCGCATGGCGCTGCTGTCCCGGCTGTGGGGCCCCGCGGGCGAGCTGGCCCGTGTGCGGCCCGAACCGGTCGGAGGCCGCGGCACCCCGGAATCCGACGGCCGGCTGACCCGACGCCACCGGGACCTCGTGGAGAGCGTCAACGGCCGTCGTACGCCGCGTGACCTCGCCTTCACCCGGGGACGCGGGCTCTACGCGGTGATGCTGGACCTCATCCGCCTGGAATCGCTCCAGGCCGTCCGATGGGAGACCGGGACCCCGCCCGACAGCCGGCCCAGCACCGCCCTCCGCGTCCCGCCGGGGCCGTCGCCATCCGAAGAACCGTCACCGAGAGCCGGTCCCCTGCCCAGACGCAGGCCCGGTGGAGGTTCTCCCACGGGAGACCTCGGAGGAAAGGGCGGGTAGTGAGCCCCCACAAAGACCCGGCCCGCAAGCGCCGCATCCGCAGCAAGGCCGCCCGCCTCAGACGGCGTTCGATCCCGCCGGCAGCCGCGGACGACCGCCCGGCCCCGCCCGCCGAAGCCCCGCCGCCCGCCGCACCCGTCCCCACGACCGTGGCAGGACCGTCGACCGCCGAGTCCGGTGGTACGGCGGTCGAACATCCGCCGTCCACCCCATCCACCTCGTCCATCCCGTCCGTTCCGTCCACCGCGTCCGGTGCGGCCACCCCGTCCTCCGCTTCCGGCGACGTGGCCGAAACACGACCGTCGTCCGCCGAACCCGGTGGTACGGCCGCGGAACCGTCGACGTCCGCCGACCGCGGTGGCCCCGTAGAACGGCCGTCGTCCGCCGAACGCGGTGGTACGGCCGCGAAATCGTCGTCGTCCGCCGAACCCGGTGATACGGCTGATACGGCCGCAGAAACGTCGTCGTCCGCCGACCCCGGTGGCGCGGCTGGGGGACGGCCGCCGTTACCCGTGCGGGGCGCGGCGCCGGCTCCCGGAAACGCCGGGGGCGACGCGTCGGGCATCCCGGACGTGCCGCCCCCGTTCCCGCCCCTGTCCCTGCTGTCGGCCGAGGAACTGCTCGCCGACCAACCCTCCGTCGAAATGCTGCGGCGCGTCCGTCGCGGCCTGCGGGCTCTCCCCGAGTCCGACCGGCGCCTGTCCGACTGAGCCGCTCGGACCCCCTCCCCACCGCAGACGTCTGGACCAAGGAGCACGTGCCCATGACCGCACACGCATCGACCGAATCGCTGACCGGCATCCTGGCCTCGTTGCGTGATCGGGTGATGGGCGTCTCCGAGAGCGTCCTGTCCACTGTGGACGGGCTCCTCGTCGTCGCCGACGTCGACAAGGTGCACCCCGAGTCCATCGCCGCGCTCGCCGCCGCCACCCTCGGCGTCGGCCGCCGCATGGCCGACCAGTCCGGCGCCGGCGCGCTCCGCGAGGTCGTCGTCCGGTGCGGCGCCGGGCACGTCATCGTCGTGGCCGTCGGCGAACGCACCCTCCTGACCGTCATGGGCGACGACGGCCTCGACATCGCCGCCTTCCAGCGCGAGTCGCCGGCGACCGTGGAGCAGCTCAACAAGGTGCTCGCGGCCGACGTGGCGCACTGAAGCCGGGGCGTCGGCGGCCCGCCCACGTCGAACGCCTGCGCGGTGCCGGCGGTCGGATTTCGCGGTATGTGCGTGCATACGAGGAGCAGGCGGGGGCAGCAGGGTCCGGAGGGTCGCTCAGGGCGCTGCGGGCACTGCGGCGGGACCGGCGCGGGTCTGTCACCCGGAGGTGACGGAAACGCTCGCGAGGGTGCTGTCGAGAGACTGTCTGACCGCGCCTGTGGTGGGGTAACCCATGGGTAATGAGCGGCCCTCCATCCGTCCGTGGTTGGATGCGAGGGAGAGGGTGTACCGGGGGCGACGGCCAGCCCACTCCGATGGAACTGGCAGGCGGGAACCGTAACTGGCAGGCGGGAATCGTGAGGATCTTCGGCAAGGGACGGCATCGGCCCTCCGCCTCTTGGCGGCAGGCCACCGACCGTGCGTTCACGCTCATCGGCGACGGCCGGTACGAGGACGCGGGCGCGCTGTTGACACGTGCCGCGGACCTGGAGCCGTGGCTGTCCGAGTCCTGGTTCAACCTCGCGTTGCTGCACAAGTTCCGGCACGACTGGGAGCAGGCGCGGGCGGCCGGGCTGAGGGCCGTGGCGCTGCTCGACCGGGAGACCGGGGCGCCCGACTGGTGGAACGTGGGCATCGCCGCGACCGCCCTGCAGGACTGGCCGCTGGCGCGCCGGGCCTGGCAGGCGTACGGGCTGCGGGTGCCCGGGGGCGCGGCCCGGCCGAAGCCCGGGGGTGGCCCCGGCGACTCCGGGGAGCCGGTTGGCATGGACCTCGGCAGCGCGGCCGTACGGCTCTCGCCGGAGGGTGAGGCCGAGGTCGTGTGGGGGCGACGGCTGGACCCCGCCCGGATCGAGGTGCTCTCCATTCCGCTGCCGTCGTCGGGGCGGCGCTGGGGCGAGGTCGTCCTGCACGACGGGGTGCCGCACGGCGAGCGGACCACGGCCGCGGGGCACGCCTATCCGGTGTTCGACGAGATCGAGCTGTGGGCGCCGTCACCGGTGCCCACATGGGTGGTGCTGCTGGAGGCCGCGACGGAGGCCGACCGGGACGCGCTGGAGCGGCTCGCGGCGGACGCCGGGTTCGCCGCGGAGGACTGGTCCTCGTCGGTGCGGTTGCTGTGCCGGCTGTGTTCGGAGTCGCGGATGCCCTCGGACGAGGGCGACGGCGAGCATCTCGATCCGCACGACCACAGTGAGCCGGGGCACCCCGGGCCGCTCGGGCACGTGACGGACGGGCAGCTGTGGGCGCCCGAGCGGGAGTGCGGGTTGGCCGCGCCGGCTTCGCTGGTGCGGGGGTTGCTGGATGGGTGGGTCGCGGACAGCCCGGATTCTCGTGACTGGCGGGATCTGGAAGAGGTCTGTTAGGGGCGTGCGGTCCGTCAATGGCTGCGGGTTCGTCGTGGTTGCTCGCGCAGTTCCCCGGGCTCCTTAGGGGGCGCCCCCTCGGGGGCGCGATCCCCGTACCCTGTATCAACAACTTCTCCCCTTGTTTTTCTGAGGAAGGCGTACGTCTGTCATGGCGCAGCAGGACACCGATCAGCAGCACGTGGGCGTGCTCCCCGTCGATGACGAGGGGTTCGTCGTCGACACGGAGGACTGCGAGGAGCGCGAGCAGGCGTACCGGGAGCGTGGCACGTCGCGGCCGATCACTGTCGTCGGGAACCCGGTGCTGCACAAGGAGTGCAAGGACGTCACGGAGTTCGGCGACGAGCTGGCGAAGCTGGTGGACGACATGTTCGCCAGCCAGCGCACGGCCGAGGGCGTGGGGCTGGCCGCGAACCAGATCGGTGTGGATCTGAAGGTGTTCGTGTACGACTGCCCGGACGACGAGGGCAAGCGGCACACCGGTGTGGTCTGCAACCCCAAGCTGGTGGAACTGCCCGCCGAGACACGTCGGTTGGACGACAGCAACGAGGGCTGTCTGTCGGTGCCGACCGCGTACATGCCGCTCGCCCGCCCCGACTACGCTGAGGTCACCGGGCAGGACGAGAAGGGCAACCCGATCAAGGTGCGCGGCACCGGTTACTTCGCGCGGTGCCTGCAGCACGAGACCGACCACCTGTACGGCTACCTGTACATCGACCGGCTCTCCAAGCGCGACCGCAAGGACGCCCTGCGGCAGATGGCCGAGAGCGAGCCCCGGTACCCCGTGGTCGCCAACGACTGAGACGGCCGGCGAAAACCGAGGCGCGGGACCTGCCCGCGCCCGGTCCGCTGTCAGGCGACTTCCGGCCCCCGGAAGGTCCGGCGGTAGGCCTGCGGGGTCGTGCCCAGTGACCGTACGAACTGATGGCGCAGGGCGGCGGCGGTGCCGAAGCCGGTGCGCCAGGCGATCGCGTCCACCGTCTCGTCCGTCGCCTCCAGCAACCGCTGGGCCAGCAGCACCCGTTGGCGCAGGATCCAGCGGTACGGGGTGGTCCCGGTCTCCTGCTGGAAACGGCGGGCGAACGTGCGCGGGGACATGTGCGCACGCGCGGCCAGCTGCTCGACGGTGACCTCCTCGTCGAGATGCCGCTCCATCCAGGCCAGCACCTCACCGACCGTGTCGCACTGCGAGCGCGGCAGCGGCCGCTCGATGTACTGGGCCTGACCCCCGTCGCGGTGCGGCGGCACCACCATCCGCCGGGCGATCTTGTTGGCGACCTCCGGCCCCTGTTCCTTGCGGACGATGTGCAGACAGGCGTCGATACCGGCCGCCGTGCCCGCAGAGGTGATCACCGGGTCCGCGTCCACGTACAGCACGTCCGGCTCGACCACCGCCCGTGGATACTGCCGGGACAGCTCCTCGGCGTGGCGCCAGTGCACCGCGCAGGGCCGCCCGTCCAGCAGCCCCGCCGCGCCGAGCACGAAGACCCCCGAGCACACGCTCAGCACCCGGGCGCCCCGGTCGGCGGCCCGGCGCAGCGCGTCCAGCAGCTCGGCCGGATAGATCCGCCGCACATAGCTCTCACCCGCCGGTACGACGACGAGGTCCGCCTCGTCGAGCCGGTCCAGGCCGTGCGAGGTGGAGATCGTGAACCCGGCGTGCGTCCGCAGGGTCGGGCCCTCCGCCGACGCGACCGCGAAGTCGTACACCGGCAGGTCCTCGTCGCTGCGGTCGAGGCCGAAGACCTCGCAGACGACACCGAGTTCGAAGGGATGCACACCGTCCAGGAGGACGGCGGCCACGTTCTTCAGCATGCTGCCAGTGTGCCTTGGGGGTGGCAGTAATTCGAGGGGGTGCGGCAGTCCTGCCACTGTTTGTCAGGAGTATTCGGCGCGACAGTGGTGTCCATGGATACGACACAGCTGCAAGGACTCATCGGAATGCTGGCCGTTCTCGGGCTGCTCGCCCTGGTCGTGCTGCCCGCGATCATCGGGGTGATGCACGACCGCCGCATCGACCGGCAGCTCCGGCAGGCGGAGGACCGCGCCGCCGCCCTCGACGGGGCCGGCCCGGAGAGGCCCGCCCGCGATGCCTCCGCCCACGCCCACCGCATCGCCCGCGCCGCCTAGGCGGCGCAGGGAGGCGGCCTAGAAGTCCTCGTCCAGGTCGACGGTGCCCTCCACCGCCACCTGGTACGCGGACGGACGCCGCTCGAAGAAGTTCGTCAGTTCCTGGACGCCCTGCAGCTCCATGAAGGAGAACGGGTTCTCCGAGCCGTGGACCGGCGCGAAGCCGAGGCGCGTCAGCCGCTGGTCGGCGACGCACTCCAGGTACTGCCGCATCGACTCGGTGTTCATGCCCGGCAGGCCTTCACCGCACAGGTCGCGGGCGAACTGCAGCTCCGCCTCGACGGCCTCCCGCAGCATGTCGGTCACCTGCTGCTCGAGCTGCTCGTCGAAGAGCTCCGGCTCCTCCTTGCGGACGGTGTCGACGACGTCGAAGGCGAAGCTCATGTGCATCGTCTCGTCGCGGAACACCCAGTTCGTGCCGGTGGCCAGGCCGTGCAGCAGGCCCCGGCTGCGGAACCAGTAGACGTACGCGAAGGCGCCGTAGAAGAACAGGCCCTCGATGCACGCGGCGAAGCAGATCAGGTTGAGCAGGAAGCGGCGGCGGTCCGCCTTGGACTCCAGGCGGTCCAGCTTCTCGACGGAGTCCATCCACGTGAAGCAGAACTCCGCCTTCTCGCGGATGGAGGGGATGTTCTCCACGGCCGCGAAGGCCGCCGCCCGGTCCTCCGGGTCGGGGAGGTAGGTGTCGAGCAGCGTCAAGTAGAACTGGACGTGGACGGCCTCCTCGAAGAGCTGACGGCTCAGGTAGAGCCGGGCCTCGGGGGAGTTGATGTGCTTGTAGAGCGTCAGCACCAGGTTGTTCGCGACGATCGAGTCGCCCGTCGCGAAGAAGGCGACCAGGCGGCCGATGAGGTGCTGCTCGGCGGGGGAGAGCTTCGCGAGGTCGGCGACGTCCGAGTGGAGGTCGACCTCCTCGACGGTCCAGGTGTTCTTGATCGCGTCTCGGTAGCGCTCGTAGAAGTCCGGGTAGCGCATGGGGCGGAGAGTCAGCTCGAAGCCGGGGTCGAGCAGGTTCTGGGTGGTCATCACAGTCGGCGCGAAGCGCCGTCCTCCGGGGGTGGTGGTCGGGTGGCGGGCGGGAATTACTGGCAGGACTCGCAGGAATCGGGGTTTTCCAGGGAGCAGGCGACCGCGTCGTCAGGAGTCGCTTGCACGGGGATCGGGGTTTGCGCCTGGGCGGCGCGGGCGATGCGGGTCGCCGGGCGGGAGCGCAGGTAGTACGTCGTCTTCAGGCCCGACTTCCAGGCGTACGCGTACATCGAGGAGAGCTTGCCGATGGTCGGCGTCTCCAGGAACAGGTTCAGCGACTGGGCCTGGTCCAGATACGGGGTGCGGGCGGCGGCCATGTCGATCAGGCCCCGCTGCGGGATCTCCCACGCCGTGCGGTACAGCGCCCGTACGTCGGCCGGGATCCATGCGAAGTCCTGCACCGAACCGTTGGAATCGCGCAGCGCCTCGCGGGTGCGGGCGTCCCACACGCCCAGCTCCTTGAGGTCCTTCACCAGATACGAGTTGACCTGGAGGAACTCGCCGGACAGCGTCTCGCGCTTGAACAGATTGGACACTTGGGGCTCGATGCACTCGTACACACCGGCGATGGAGGCGATGGTGGCCGTCGGCGCGATGGCGAGGAGCAGGGAGTTGCGCATGCCGGTCGTCGCGATGCGCTCGCGCAGGGCCGCCCAGCGCTCCGGCCAGGTGAACTCGACGCCGTAGTGGTCGGGGTGCAGCACACCGCGGGCCGTGCGGGTCTTCTCCCAGGCCGGCAGCGGGCCGCCCCGCTCGGCAAGGTCGGCGGAGGCCTCGTACGCGGCGAGCATGACGCGCTCGGCGATCCTGGTGGACAGCGCCTTCGCCTCGGGGGAGTCGAAGGGCAGGCGCAGCTGGAAGAAGACGTCCTGCAGGCCCATCGCGCCGAGGCCCACCGGGCGCCACTTGGCGTTGGAGCGGCCCGCCTGCTCGGTCGGGTAGAAGTTGATGTCGACGACACGGTCGAGGAAGGTGACGGCGGTGCGGACGGTCTCGTCCAGCCGCTCCCAGTCCATGTCGCCCGCCGACCGGTCGGCGAACGCCCCCAGGTTCACCGAGCCCAGGTTGCAGACCGCCGTCTCCCCGTCGTCCGTGATCTCCAGGATCTCCGTGCAGAGGTTGGACGAGTGGACGACATGACCCGGCTCGGCCGTCTGGTTGGCCGTGCGGTTGGCCGCGTCCTTGAAGGTCATCCAGCCGTTGCCGGTCTGCGCGAGGGTGCGCATCATGCGGCCGTACAGGTCGCGGGCCGGGATGGTCTTCCTCGCCAGGCCGTTCGCCTCCGCCCTGCGGTACGCGGCGTCGAACTCCTCACCCCACAGGTCCACCAGCTCGGGCACATCGGTCGGGGAGAACAGCGACCACCGCTCGTCGGCGTTCACCCGGCGCATGAACTCGTCCGGGACCCAGTGCGCCAGGTTCAGGTTGTGTGTACGCCGGGCGTCCTCACCGGTGTTGTCGCGCAGCTCCAGGAACTCCTCGATGTCGGAGTGCCAGGTCTCCAGGTAGACCGCGGCCGCGCCCTTGCGCCGGCCGCCCTGGTTCACCGCGGCGACCGAGGCGTCCAGCGTCTTCAGGAACGGCACGATGCCGTTGGAGTGCCCGTTGGTGCCCCGGATGAGCGAACCACGCGAGCGGATACGGGAGTACGACAGACCGATGCCGCCGGCGTGCTTCGAGAGACGGGCCACCTGGTGGTAGCGGTCGTAGATGGAGTCCAGCTCGTCCAGCGGGGAGTCGAGGAGGTAGCACGACGACATCTGGGGGTGCCTCGTACCGGAGTTGAACAGTGTGGGGGAGGAGGGCAGGTAGTCGAGGCGGCTCATCAGCCCGTAGAGCGCGGCGACTTCGTCCAGGGACCGTACGGTGTCGTCGGCCGCGAGACCGCTCGCCACCCGCAACATGAAGTGCTGGGGAGTCTCGACGACCTTGCGGGTGATCGGGTGCCGGAGCAGATAGCGGCTGTGCAGGGTGCGCAGACCGAAGTAGCCGAAGCGGTCGTCGGCGGCCGGGTCGACCAGGGAGTCGAGGCGCCCGGCGTGGACGCGGGCGAACTGCGCCGTGCGGTCGGCGACGAGGCCTTCCCGGTGGGCCACGGCGATGGACTCGGTGAACGTCGTGACGCCCTGCGAGGCGGCTTCGGCGCGGATGCCGATGGCCAGCAGGCGGGCGGCCAGCTTCGAGTAGGCGGGGTCCTCGGAGATGAGGCCCGCGGCCGCCTCCGTGGCCAGCTCGCGCAGCTCCGCCTCGTCGGCCCTCGCGGACCGGCCGCGCAGCGCGGCGGCGGCGACCCGGCCGGGGTCGGCGTCGGGGAGGTCGGCGGTCAGCTCGGTCAGGGTCCGCAGCAACGCGGTACCGGGACCGTCGGACTCCGTCACCGGGGCGGTTGAAGCCAGGTCGGCTGAAACCGGGTCGGCTGGCGCGATGGTCACGTGGGGGCTCTCCCTCGCTCGGCTGGGGCCATTGGGAGGGCAGGCAGCAGCACACGAGCGCACGGGGGCGTCGCGTCCACCGGCCCATTCCACGAGGCCCGGACGTCAGGGCACCCGGACCGGACGGCCGGGCGCACTGTCGGCAGGTGTTCGGACTGGACAGGCGTGCATGCACGCGAGTACACCGTTGCGGGACAGCTCCGGATTCGCACCGGATTCCCCTGCGGCGACAGCGAGCATGAGCATACATCTTGTGTCGGGCTGCGGTGACACCCCCAGATGTTGTGTCGCGGCGGCTCCGGCGACGGCTCCGGCGACGACTTCGAAGCGTGTCAGAGCGTCAACTCGTAGGTGAGGAGCAAGAGGTCGTCGAGGTGGGGGACGGGGTTCCAGTCGCGCTCTGGTGTGCGAGTGAAGCCCAGCCGTTCATAGATCCGGTGGGCGGCGTGCATGCGGCTCTGGGTCGACAGCACGACGCGTGCACAGCCGTCCACGGCCCGGGCGCGCTCCAGGCAGGCCCGGACGAGGGCCTCGCCCGCGCCCCGTCCGCGGGCCTCGCGTGCGACCGCCAGCATGCGGATCTCGGCCTCGCCCGGGCCGGCGATGTCGGCCATCGGGCCTCCCGCCGGGACGAAGGTCACTCCGCCGAGCACTCTGCCCTCCTCGACGGCGACCAGCACGTCGGCCGCCGCGGCCCGTTTCGCCACGTCCCGCAGCTCGCCGAGGTACTCGTCGCTCTCCCCGAAGTCCAGGAGACCGTCTGCCAGATAGGCCCGTGCGGTGATCTCGCCGAGGGTGGGGTACTCGTCGGGGGAGATCTGCCTGATGGTGATGTCCATGGCTCGAAGTCTGCATGAGGGCCGCCAAGTCGCGTCCGAGGTTTTCCACAGGGGCGACGACTTGTCGGATGATCGGCACGGCATCAGGGGGCGGTCGACTCCGGGCCCGCTCAACCCGCCGGAGCGGTCGGCTCAGGCAACCGCCGGCCACCGTGGCAGCGCCGTCACGAAGTCCTCGCTGAAGTCGCGGGTGCCCGGGCCCAGGGCGACGCGGCCGGTGGCGCGGAGGCGGGCGGTCAGGGCGGGGGACTCGGAGTAGTACACCCGGCGGGCGGCGGCCGGCACGAACACGGTCTGGCCGCGCGTGAGTTCGCTCGCGCACTCCACGACGACGGCTCCGCCGGCGGCCTCGACGAACGCCTCGTCCCCGCAGACGCCGACGGCCAGCGGGTCGTGCAGGGGGCAGGTGCCGTCCCCGCCGTGGCGGGTGTACGCGTCCATGTAGGTGCGCATCAGCCGGGCCGCGAGGGCCGTGCCCGGGCCCGCGGCCTCCAGTGCGGCGAGGTCGGCGGGGCGGAACAGCCAGCGGTGTGAGGCGTCCAGGTCGACCATGGTGAACGGGATGCCGGAGGAGAGGACGATCTCGGCGGCGTCCGGGTCGGCCCAGACGTTGAACTCGGCGACCGGAGTGAAGTTCCCCGGGACCTGGGCGGCACCTCCCATGAACACGAACTTCCGCACGCGGTGGGCGAAGGCCGGGTCCTCCAGCAGGGCGATGGCCACGTTCGTGAGGGGGCCCGTGGCGCACACCGTCAGGTCGCCCTCGTACGCGTGGGAGAGCCGGAGCAGAGCCTGCGCGGACGACTCCGCCGGGTGCGGGGCCGTGGAGTCGGGCAGTGTTTCGTCGCCGAGGCCGGCCGGGCCGTGGAAGGCGGACGCCTCGCGGTAGGGGAGGCGGGACAGGGGGCGGCCCGCGCCGCGGTGGACCGGGACGTCGCTGTCGATGCGCAGGGCTCGGGCAAGGGCCCGGGCGTTGGCGTAGGTCGCCTCGGCGGGGAGGTTGCCGCCGACCGATGTGTACGCCTTGAGGTCCCACAGGCCGGTGCCGAGCAGGTACTGCAGGGCCACGGCGTCGTCGATACCGGGGTCGCTGTCGAGGACGATCGGGGCGCGAGCGGTCACCGAATCAGCGTAGCCGGGTGTTCTTCGCCCCCGCCGCCCTTACCCGTCCCATCCCAGGGGCGCTGCCCCTTCGACCCCGAGGGGGTTCGTTGTCGGGTGCGGGTGGGTGGGGGGCGAAGGGGCGCAGCCCCTGGTGGGGGAGGGACGGGTAGGGGCGGCGGGGGCGAGAAAAGGCGCCCCCGCCGCCCCGGAACCCGGTGATGGACTAGTGGCTCGTGCCCGCCGTCGCCGGCGGCAGTTCCACCTGGACGCCCGCGTCGCCCGCGTCCGCCGTGTAGTCCTCCGGCTTGGTCTCGTCGATGCCGTCGGGGGCCTTGGCCGCGCGCAGGACGAAGGTGAGGACCACGGTGACCACGACGTTGAGCACGAAGGCGGTCAGACCGATGTACCCGATCTCGCCGATGCCGGGGATCTCCGCAGATGACCCGCCGAAGTGCTTCTGCGTGGGGGAGGCCACGCCGTACGCGGCCAGCGTCCCGTACAGCATGCCGACCGCCCAGCCGGCGATGAGCGCCCAGCGGTGGAACCAGCGGGTGAAGAGACCCCCGACGAGGGCCGGGAAGGTCTGGAGGATCCAGATGCCGCCGAGCAGCTGGAAGTTGATGGCGACCGTCTTGTCCATGGTGAGGACGAACGCCAGCGCGCCCACCTTCACCAGCAGCGACACCAGCTTGGAGACCTTGGTCTCCTGCTGGGGCGTGGCGTTCGGCTTGATGAAGTCCTTGTAGATGTTGCGGGTGAAGAGGTTCGCCGCAGCGATGGACATGATCGCCGCGGGGACCAGGGCGCCGATGCCGATGGCGGCGAAGGCCACTCCCGCGAACCAGTCGGGGAACATCGTCTCGAACAGCTGCGGGATCGCCAGCTGGCCGTTCTGCACCTGGATGCCGGCCGCGATCGCCATGAAGCCGAGGAGGGCCAGCAGGCCCAGCATCAGCGAGTACAGCGGCAGGATCGTGGTGTTGCGGCGGATGACCTCGCGGCTCTTGGACGACAGCGTCGCCGTGATCGAGTGCGGGTACATGAACAGTGCCAGCGCGGAGCCGAGGGCCAGGGTCGCGTACGTCCACTGGCTGGCGTCGCCCGGGACGAGCGCGCCGCGCGGCTTGTCCGTCGCCGGGTTGGTCTGGCTGTACGCCTCGCCCGCCTTGGCGAAGATGTCGTCGAAGCCGCCGAGCTTGATCGGGATGTAGATGATCGCCACCGCGATGACGATGTAGATCAGGGTGTCCTTCACGAACGCGATCAGCGCGGGGGCCCGGAGGCCGGACGAGTAGGTGTACGCGGCCAGGACGCCGAAGGCGATCAGCAGCGGCAGGTCCTTGATGAACCAGTTGGTGTCCTCGCCGCCGCCGACGCCCATCACGTCCAGGACGGCCTGGATGCCGACGAGCTGCAACGCGATGTACGGCATCGTCGCGAGGATGCCGGTCAGGGCGACCGCCAGCGACAGGCCCTTCGAGCCGAAGCGGCCGCGTACGAAGTCCGAGGTCGTCACATAGCCGTGCTTGTGGGAGACCGACCACAGGCGGGGCAGGAAGGTGAAGATCAGCGGGTAGATCAGGATCGTGTACGGCACCGCGAAGAAGCCGGCCGCGCCCGCCGCGTAGATCGCCGCCGGTACGGCGACGAAGGTGTACGCGGTGTAGAGGTCGCCGCCGAGCAGGAACCAGGTGATCCAGGTGCCGAACGACCGGCCGCCCAGGCCCCACTCGTCGAGGCTGTGCTCGTTCTCGGCCTTGCGCCAGCGCGCGGCCAGGAAGCCCATGACCGTGACGGCCAGGAAGAAGAAGATGAAGACGGCGAGTGCCACGCCGTTCACGCCGTCCTTCACTTCGCGGCACCCCCGCCCTTGGCCTGGGACCTGCGGGCGCGCTGGTCGCGCTGCCACAGGACGTACGCGGTGGCGGTGAGCGCGGTGGAGATGAGCACCCAGGCCATCTGGTACCAGTAGAAGAACGGGATGCCGATGAACGCCGGGTCGGTCTTGGCGTACGAGCCGACCCAGAGCATCGCCACGAACGGGGCGAACAGGCACAGGGCGATGACCACTCTGACAGGTGTCACCACCGGTGGTCTCACTTCAGGCGCTTCTGACATGTCCCGGTTCCGTCCCCTCGCTGATCACCATTGGTCACCGCTGATCACCTGCTCAACGCGCAGGAAATGTAAGGGACGGCTTCCGTCGTATGGAACCCCCCGTCCGGATATCGGATGCGGAGGTTGTGTGTTCAGCAGCGGCGGAACCCTTGCCGGGGGTCTGCTTCCCGCCGGTCCGGCCGGCCGCGGCGACCAGAGCGACGACGGTCCAAATGACGACGGTCCAGTTGACGACGGTCCAGATGACGACGGTTCGGACGCGAGTCCCTTACTCCGTGGGCCGCTTGAGCCTCGCCACGAACTTGTACCGGTCACCTCGGTAGACGGACCGCACCCACTCCACCGGCTGCCCGTCCTTGTCCAGCGAGTGGCGGGAGAGCATCAGCATCGGCAGGCCCACGTCCGTGCCCAGCAGGCCGGCCTCGCGCGGGGTGGCCAGCGAGGTCTCGATGGTCTCCTCGGCCTCGGCGAGATGGACGTCGTACACCTCGGCGAGCGCCGTGTAGAGGGAGGTGTACTTGACCAGTGACCTGCGCAGGGCCGGGAAACGCTTGGCCGACAGATGGGTCGTCTCGATCGCCATCGGCTCGCCGTTGGCCATGCGGAGGCGCTCGATCCGCAGCACCCGTCCGCCGGCCGTGATGTCGAGCAGCCCCGCGAGCGTGTCGTCGGCGGTGATGTACCCGATGTCCAGCAGCTGCGAGGTGGGTTCGAGACCCTGGGCCCGCATGTCCTCGGTGTACGAGGTGAGTTGCAGCGCCTGGGAGACCTTCGGCTTGGCGACGAACGTGCCCTTGCCCTGGATGCGCTCAAGCCGCCCCTCGACCACCAACTCCTGCAGCGCCTGCCGCACGGTTGTGCGCGAGGTGTCGAACTCGGCGGCGAGCGTGCGCTCGGGCGGTACCGGCGTGCCCGGCGGCAGCGTCTCGGTCATGTCGAGCAGGTGCTTCTTCAGGCGGTAGTACTTGGGCACGCGTGCGGTACGGACGGTCGCCCCGTTCTCGTTCTCCGCACTGCTGACGTCGGTGCTCATGCTCCGCCTTCCCGGCTCCTAGTGGCGTGATCCTTCTGTATACCCGCACAGCCCCCGCTGGTCTAGTCCACGAAGGGGTCTCGAATGGTCCACTCCGGCGGGGCGCAGTGGTCTACCCGAAGAGTGTGGCTGAACCGCGCGGTTTTCGCTGGCTTATTACATAAAGGTTCTTGCATATGTAGGTCGCATAACGGCTGGTGAGAGGTGGTTCGAGCGCTCTTGACAGGGCGATTGGTCTGGGTCAAGCTCCGGCGTACTGGTCTACACCATTGGTCCAGGTCCCGGCCCCATGGGCGGTACGTCTGTCACCGCGGGGAGCAGGGGGGTTTGTGGCATCCCTGAGGAATGGCATCCCTGAGGAGGGTGGCGTGAAGAGGAAGCTGACGACCGCGATCTGTGTCGCGGGAATGATGGTCTCCATCGCGGCGTGCGGGGGCGGCGGGAGCGAGAGTTCGGACACGGGCGCGGACACCAAGGAGCTGACCGTCTGGCTCACGGTGGACGCCCAGAACAACTGGCCCGAGCTGGTCAAGGCCGCCGACGCGGCGATCGAGAAGAAGCACCCCGGGATCACGATCAAGCACGAGTACTACGGCTGGCCCGACAAGAACGCCAAGCTCGACGCCGTCCTCGCCACCGACAAGGCGCCCGACGTGGTCGAGATGGGCAACACGGAGATGCTCGCCTACATGGTCAAGGGCGCCTTCGCCCCCGTCGACCCGGCGACGTTCGACAACTCCGACGCCTGGCTGGACGGCCTCAAGGCCTCCGTCACCTACGACGGCAAGACGTACGGCGTCCCGTACTACGCCGGTGGCCGCGTCGCCAACTGGCGCAAGGACGTCTTCGCCGCGGTGGGCGTCAAGTCCGCGCCGAAGACGTACGAGGAGCTCACCGCCGCCCTCGACAAGGTCCAGAAGAAGCAGGGCGACAAGTTCAGCGCCTGGTACCAGCCCACCCGCGACTGGTACGCGGCCATGTCCTTCGTCTACGACGCCGGCGGCTCCATAGCCGTCGAGTCCGGCGGCAAGTGGAAGGCCAGCCTTTCCTCCCCGGAGTCCATCGAGGGCCTGAACGCGTTCAAGAACGTCGTCGACACGTACATGCACGGCGACAAGACCAAGGACGAGTCCGACCGTTACATCGTCTACGGCCAGGGCAAGTCCGGCATGATCTTCGCCCCCGCCTGGGAGGGCGCGACCGCCGCGGCCAAGGAGAACGACAAGACCGGCAAGCTCGCCGGCAGCGTCGAGAACTTCGTGATGCCCGGCCCGTCCGGCAAGAACCTCCCCGTCTTCCTCGGCGGCTCCGACCTCGCCGTCCCGGTGAAGTCCGACGCGCAGACCGTCGCCGCCGAGTGGATCAACGCCTTCACCGGCTCCTCCGGCCAGAAGGGCCTGATCGAGAAGGGCAACCTGCCCAACAACAAGACCGACCTCGCCACCCTCAAGGACGACCCCGCGACCGCGGTCCCGGCCACCGCGGCCGAGTCCAACTGGTTCGTCCCGATGGCTCCGGGCTGGGGACAGGTCGAGAAGGCGCAGATCCTGCAGACGATGCTGCAGTCCATCGGCACCGGCAAGAAGTCGGTCGAGGAGGCCGCGAAGGAAGCGGACGCCGAGATCGACAAGGTCATCAACACGGAGTGACCTGCGGTCGGGCTCGGCCAAGGCCAGGGCCCGGCCGGCTGGTCATGATCGGCCGGTGGGTGACACAAGAAAGTGCCGCGACGGGTCGTTGGTTCGGTGCCGGTGCGTCGTGGCTGGTCGCGCAGTTCCCCGCGCTCCTTTCGGGGCCGGGGGGCTGCCAGGCCCCACTTCATTCGCTTAGGAGCGCGCCATGAGTGCCGCAGATACGACCACTCCCACCAAGGTGCCGCCGCCGCGGCAGGCGCCGCCACCAGTCGCTGTCGCCGACACGGCCCCGGGCAAACGGCGCTCCGGAGGGCCGGCCGTGCCCTGGTTGTTGCTCGCGCCCTGTCTGTTGATCCTCGCCCTCGTCCTGGGCTATCCGCTGGTCCGGCTGGTCACCCTCTCCTTCCAGGAGTTCGGCCAGTCGCAGCTGTGGGGCTTCAAGCCCGCCGAGTCGGCCGGCTTCGACAACTTCGCCAAGGTGCTGGGCGACAGCGAGTTCTGGACCGTCGTCGTACGGACCGTCGTCTTCGCCGCCGCCTGCGTGATCTTCACGATGGTCATCGGCATGGCGATCGCGCTGCTCCTGCAGCGGGTCTCCGGCTGGGTGAAGACGCTCATCAACATCGCGCTCGTGGCGAGTTGGGGCATGCCGATCATCGTGGCCACCACCGTCTTCAAGTGGCTCTTCGACTCCGACTACGGCATCTTCAACGCGTTGCTCAGCAAGCTCCCCGGCGTCGACATGATCGGCCACAACTGGTTCGCCAGCGGCCCCGAGGGCCTGGCCGTCATCACGCTCCTCGTGGTGTGGGGGGCGGTGCCGTTCGTCGTCATCACCCTCAGCGCCGGGCTCACTCAGGTCCCCAAGGAGTTGGAGGAGGCCGCCCGCTTGGACGGCGCCGGCGCCTGGGGCGTGTTCCGCTACGTCACCCTCCCCATCCTCAAGCCGATCATCGTGATGCTCACGACCCTCTCGGTCATCTGGGACATGGGCGTCTTCCCCCAGGTCTTCGTGATGCGCAACGGCCACCCGGAGGCCGAGTTCCAACTGCTCACCACCTACTCGTACGACAAGGCGTTCGTGGTCAACGACTACGCGCAGGGCTCCGCGATCGCACTGCTGACCGTGCTGTTGCTGCTCGGCGTGATCGGTGTCTACATGCGCCAGATGCTGAAGATCGGAGAAGTCGAATGAGCACTGCCACTGTCTCCGGTCCCCGGAGGTCCAAGCTCGGCTGGAACCTCCTCGGCCTCCTCGTCTTCGTCACCGCCGGCTTCCCCGTCTACTGGATGCTGAACACGGCGTTCAAGCCGGCCAAGGACGCGATCGACCCCGACCCCAGCCTGTTGCCGACATCGATCACCTTCGCCAACTTCGGCCGCGCGCTGGACATCGCCGACTTCTGGGGCCCGGTCGGCCGCAGCCTCGTCGTCTCCCTCACGGTCGTCGTGATCGGCATCGTCGTCGGCATGCTGGCCGCCCTCGCCATCTCCCGCTTCGCCTTCCGCGGCCGGAAGGTGGTCATCGTCGGCATCCTCGCCGTCCAGATGGTCCCGCTGGTCGCGATGATCATCCCGGTCTTCCTGCTCCTGAACGACCTCGGCCAGTACGACCGCCTCAGCGGCCTGATCATCACCTATCTGACCTTCATCCTCCCGTTCACCGTGTGGACCCTGCGCGGCTTCATCGTCAACATCCCGCGCGAACTGGAGGAGGCGGCCATGGTCGACGGCTGCTCCCGCACCACCGCCTTCCTCCGCGTGGTGTTCCCCCTGCTCGCGCCGGGCATGGTGGCGACCTCGGTCTACGGCTTCATCCAGGCGTGGAACGAGTATCTGTACGCCCTGATGCTGATGAGCCAGCAGAACCAGACGGCGACCGTCTGGCTCGGCAACTTCACCACCAAGCACGGCACCGAATACGCCCCGATGATGGCCGGCTCCACCATGATGGCCGTGCCGATCGTCGTCCTCTTCCTCCTCGTTCAGCGCAAGATGGCCGCGGGTCTCACCGCGGGCGCCGTGAAGGGATAACCCCTCGATGACGACATTCGCCACTGGCTCGACTGGTTCCAATTCGGGGCAGGACAGCCTCACGCGGGACGCGCTGACGGTCCTCCAGCCCGGTTTCACGGGCACCACCGCCCCCGACTGGCTGCTGCGCCGCCTCGGTGAGGGCCTCGCCTCCGTCGGCCTCTTCGGCCGCAACATCACCTCGCCCGATCAACTGACCGCCCTCACCGCACAGTTGCGTGCCGAGCACGAGGACGTCCTGGTCGCCATCGACGAGGAGGGCGGTGACGTCACCCGCCTCGAGGTCCGCACCGGCTCCTCCTTCCCGGGCAACCACGCCCTGGGCGCGGTCGACGACGTGGACCTCACCAGGGAGGTCGCCCTCGCGCTGGGCCACCGCCTGGCGCAGTGCGGCGTCAACCTCAACTGGGCCCCCTCGGCCGACGTCAACTCCAACCCCGGCAATCCCGTCATCGGGGTCCGTTCCTTCGGCGCCGACCCCGACCTGGTCGCCCGCCACACGGCCGCCTACGTCACCGGCCTCCAGGCCGCGGGCGTCGCCGCCTGCACCAAGCACTTCCCGGGCCACGGCGACACCGCCGTCGACTCCCACCTCTCCCTGCCCCGCATCGACGCGGACCGCTCGCTCGTGGACTCCCGCGACCTGACTCCCTTCCGCGCCGCCATCAGCGCCGGTTCACGGGCGATGATGAGCGCCCACATCCTGGTCCCCGCCCTGGACTCCGACCGCCCGGCAACGTTGTCGCGTGGCATTCTCACGGACCTCCTGCGCGGCGAACTCGGCTACGAGGGCCTCATCGTCACCGACGGCATGGAGATGCGGGCCATCGCTGGCACCTACGGCATCGAACACGGCAGCGTCCTAGCCCTGGCCGCCGGCGCCGACGCCATCTGCGTCGGCGGCGGCCTGGCCGACGACGAAACCGTCCGCCGCCTCCGCGACGCCCTGATCACCGCCGTCCGCACCGGCGACCTCTCCGAGGAACGCCTGGCCGACGCGGCGAACCGGGTCCGCGCACTGGCCCAGTGGACACGATCGGCCGCCGACCAAGCACGAGGCGCCGACGGAACGAGGGGCGAGGCCCTGGGGAAGAGCGAGGGGGACGAGGGCATCGGCGGTGTCGGTCTCGTGGCCGCCCGGCGCGCCCTCACGACGACCTGCACGGAGCCCTACCAGCCGCCCACCCAACCTCTGTACGTCGCCGCCTTCACCCCCGTGGCGAACATCGCCGTGGGCGACGAGACCCCCTGGGGCGTCGGCGCGGAACTGGCCCGTCTCCTCCCGGGCACCGAGACAGGCACCTTCGCGGGCGACAGCGCCGGCGCCTCCGCCCTGGCCGTCGCCGGCACCCGCCGTATCGTCGCCGTCGTCCGCGATGAGCACCGCCACCCCTGGATGACCAGCGCCCTCGACACCCTCCTCACCACCCGTCCCGACACCATCGTGGTGGAAATGGGCATCCCCCAGTCCCCGCCCCGAGGCCCCCTCCACATCGCGACCCACGGCGCCGCCAGGGTCTGCGGGAGGGCGGCGGCGGAGGTCATCGCGGGCGCGCGGTAGGACCCGTTCGACAACCGCGGCTCCAGCACGCGCAGGCGCCACAGCCCCTCTCACCGGGCCGTGGCGCCCACGCGCGTCCCGGTACCGCTAGATCCCCTGCCAGTCGGGCTTGTTGTCGTACGTGTGCCGGAAGTAGTCCGCCAGCTTCAGCTTCGACGCGGCGCCCTCGTCCACCACGACGGTCGCGTGCGGATGGAGCTGCAGCGCCGAGGCCGGGCAGACCGCGGCCACCGGACCCTCCACGGTCGCCGCGACGGCGTCCGCCTTGCCCTCGCCCGTGGCGAGCAGGACGAGATGCCGGGCCTCCAGGATCGTGCCGATGCCCTGGGTGATGACGTGGTGCGGCACCTGCTCGACGTCGCCGTCGAAGAACCGGGCGTTGTCGATCCGGGTCTGCTGGGTCAGCGTCTTGATCCGCGTCCGGGAGGCGAGCGACGAGCACGGCTCGTTGAACCCGATGTGCCCGTCGGTCCCGATGCCGAGCAACTGCAGATCCACACCCCCCGCCTCCGCCAGTGCCCTGTCGTACGCCCGGCACGCCTGCGCCACGTCCTCGGAGGTGCCGTCGGGCCCCATGAACGCGTCCATGCCGAGCCCCAACGGCTCCAGCACCTCCCGCCGCAGCACCGAGCGGTACGACTCGGGATGCTCGGCCGGCAGCCCCACGTACTCGTCGAGCTGTGCGAGCCGGGCCCGCGAAACGTCCACGGCACCGGAGCGCACCTTCGCCGTCAGAGCCTGGTAGATGGGGAGCGGGGTCGACCCCGTGGCCACCCCGAGCAGCGCGTCGGGCTTCCGCCGGAGCAACTGGGCCATCGCCTCGGCTATGAGCTCGCCACCCGCCTTGGCATCCGGAACGATGACAACTTCCACGCTGGGCCTGCCGATCTGGGAAGAGGGGACTCGACTGGAAATTGGAGGACGCACGCTATGTGGTTTAGACCAATCTAGCAGAGGGGTCTTCGCGGGGGTATGCCCGTCCTCCCCGTCCCGGGTTCCGGCTCCGGCCCTGTGCCCACGGCGGCCCGGTCCTGGACCTCTAGGCCAGCGAACCGCCCGTCGCGTCCAGCCAGCTCCCCGTGACCCATCGCCCGTCGTCCGACGCCAGGAATGCCACCGCGTCCGCGATGTCGGCGGTCGTCCCCGCCCGGCCCAGCGCCGATATGCCCTCGGCCATGGCTCGGCCAGCTTCGGTTCCCAGGAACTCTGCGGTGTTGTCGGTCTCGACCAGGCCGGGCGCCACCGAGTTGACCGTGATGCCCCGGGAGCCCAGCACCTTCGACAGATCCCGGGTGAGGAGGTCCAGCGCCCCCTTCGTCATCGCGTACGCCACGTTGTCGGGCATCGCGGCCGTACGCGCCAGCCCCGACGAGATGTTGATGATCCGGCCGCCGTCGCGCAGGCGGGCCATGCCGTGCTTGACGAGGAAGAACGGCGCTTTCACGTTCACCGCGAAGACCTCGTCGTACTCCTGCTCGTCGATCTCGGTGATCGGCCGGGTTTTCCCGAGCGCCGCGTTGTTCACCAGGATGTCTAGCCCGTCCGCGTGCCGGTCGAACTCCTTCCACAGGGTCTCGGCGTCCCCTGGCAGGCCGAGCTCCGCCCCGATCGCGAAGGCCGAGCCGCCCGCGGCCTCGATCGAGGCGACCGTCTCCTTCGCGGCCGCCTCGTTCCGGCCGTAGTGCACGGCGACCCGCGCTCCGTCGCGTCCCAGCCGCTCGGCGATGCCCCGCCCGATGCCCCTGCTCGCTCCTGTGACGAGTGCCGTCCTGCCTGTGAGCACACCCATGTCGGCGCCCCCTCCACATTTTTCTATCGGTCGCTACAAAAAGACCGTAGAGCGATCCGGTGTCGTTTGTCTAGTGCCCGCTATAAAATCCCTCGCATGGTGACCAAGGAGAGCAAGCCGCGCGGCCGACCCCGCTCCTTCGACCGTGAGACCGCCCTGGAGAAGGCGATCATGGCGTTCTGGGAGCACGGGTACGAGGCCACCTCGGTCTCCGACCTCACCCGCGTCATGGGTATCGGCGCCCCGAGCCTGTACTCGGCGTTCGGGGACAAGCAGTCCCTCTTCGCCGAGGTCGTGCGCGAGTACGGGACCCGTTACGGCTCCTTCACCGACCGCGCCCTCGCCGAGGAGCGGACCGCCCGAACCGCGGTGGAGCGGATACTGCGCGAGGCCGCGGTCGAGTACACGGACCCCGCCCACCCCTACGGCTGCCTGCTCGTCCACGCGGCGACCAACTGCACGACCCCCGAGGTGGAGGAGTCCCTCCGAACCCGCCGGAACGCGAACATCGCCGCCTTCGAGAGCCGCATAAGAGCGGACATCGCGGCCGGGGAACTCCCCGCGCACACCGACGCGGCAGCCCTGGCCAGGCATACCGGAGCGATCATCCAGGGCATGTCCCAGCAGGCCCGCGACGGGGCGAGCCGGGAGGAGCTGGAGGCGGTCGCCGCACTCGCCATGACGATCTGGCCCCGAGACTGACCTCCCGTGGCACCGCCCGTGGTGACCGCCTCGGCGCCGGCGGCCGGACGTGCCACGCCATTCCGTCCCGGCCGCGGCGCGAAGCGGGCTACTCTGCGGGGGAGTCGCCGACGGACGCGGACAAGAGAACAACAACAAACATCCGCCAACGCATGGACACAGGCAGTGGTCTAGTCAACAATGCGTGGTAGGGCATGTGATCGATCAGCGGCCCCGACCGCGGGCGATCACACCTGGACGAAGAACAAGCCTCCGCTTTCCCCGCACAGGAAAGCGGACCGAGGAACCGGCGCTCTCTGCCCTGACTGCTCCGGATCCTCATCCTTCGGCCGACTGGGACCGCACACCCCATGGCCGATGTTGCTCCGGGCTGCGGTGCCGGGAGGGTTGAGGGTCCCTCTCAGGCGCCGCGGCCCGCGGGTGTTTCCGGGCCCGGCGGCAGCGCGCGCCGGGACCCGCGTGGCAACCCGCACACGGCCCCGCGGGGCAGCCCGCGCCCGGGCGCGTACCGACCACGTCAACCGCTGTTTCCGGTCATGTCCGTACCGCCAGGTACGCTCGCACACGTGCCCTCCATGAACGAACTCGTCCGCCAGCACACCGCGCTCAGCGACTCCGACCTGGAGTGGCTGCATCTGCTGGTGTCGGAGTGGCAGCTTCTCTCCGACCTCTCCTTCGCCGACCTCGTCCTCTGGGTTCCCACACGCGACGGCACCCGCTATGTCTCCGTGGCCCAGATGCGCCCCAACACGGGCCCCACCTCGTACCAGGACGACATGGTCGGCCACTTGGTCCCGCGCGGCCGGCGCCCCCTCCTGGACGTCGCCGTCGACGAGGGCCGCATCGTCCGCGAAGGCGACCCGGAGTGGCGGGAGGAGGTGCCCGTCCGGGTCGAGTCGATCCCTGTGCGCAGGGAGGGGCGCGTGCTCGCCGTCATCGCGCGCAACACCAATCTGCTGACCGTGCGGACGCCGAGCCGACTGGAGTTGACGTACCTCCAGAGCGCGTCCGACCTGGCCCAGATGATCGCAGCCGGGGCGTTCCCGTTCCCCGACCAGCAGGTCGACATGGACGCCTCGCCGCGCGTGGGCGACGGACTGATCAGGCTCGACGCCGAGGGCATCGTCCAGTACGCCTCCCCGAACGCCCTCTCCGCGTACCACCGCCTCGGCCTCGCCGCCGACCTCGTCGGCTGTCACCTCGGTCGTACGACCGCCGAACTCGCCCCGTCCCGGGGCCCGGTGGACGAGGCGCTGGCCAAGGTGGCGAGCGGGTGGGCGCCGCGCGAGTTCGAGATCGAGTCCAGCGACGGGGTCATCCAGTTCCGCGCGATCCCCCTCAAGCCCAAGGGCCCGCGCATCGGTTCCCTGGTGCTGCTGCGGGACGTGACGGAACTGCGGCGCCGCGAGCGTGAGTTGATCACCAAGGACGCGACCATCCGGGAGATCCACCACCGGGTGAAGAACAACCTCCAGACCGTCGCCGCGCTGCTGCGCCTCCAGGCCCGCCGCATCGAGTCCGAGCGCGGTCGCGAGGCGCTGGAGGAGGCCGTACGCCGGGTCGGGTCGATCGCGATCGTGCATGAGACGCTGTCCCAGAATCTGGACGAGCGGGTGGAGTTCGACGAGATCGCCGACCGGGTGCTCGCCATGGTCGCCGAGATCTCACCGGGCAAGGTCGCCGGCCGGCGCACCGGTCGCTTCGGCATCCTGGACGCGGAGGTCGCGACGCCGCTCTCCATGGTTCTCACCGAGATTCTGCAGAACGCCCTCGAACACGGTTTCCGTGAGGGAGAAACCGGCACCGTCGAGGTCTCGGCCGTGCGTGGCGGCACCACCAAGGAGACCCGCCTGCTCGTCACCGTCCAGGACGACGGGGTGGGTCTCCCCGAGGGCTTCGACCCGCACCGCTCCGGCAATCTCGGCCTGCAGATCGTACGGACGCTGGTGGAGGGGGAGTTGGGCGGCACCTTCGACATGGTCCCGGCTCCGGAGCAGGGCACTCAGGTGATCCTGGACATCCCGGTACGCGCCCAGAAATAGCACCCAGACGTAGCAGGACTTACGGGGAACAGCACTGAGCCCCGGACCACCATGTGGTCCGGGGCTCAGGCAAGTGGCTGATTAAGCGCACCGGGGGCACTGCGCGCTGCGGCTCGGGGGCGGGAGAAGCGCACTCGCTGTGCGCGCCGCCAAGCTCAGGCTATTGCTGGGTGGGATGTCAGGCGGATGCCTGACGGGCCCGGTTGCGGGCGGCGCGGCGCTTCATGGCGCGGCGCTCGTCCTCGCTGAGACCACCCCAGACGCCGGAGTCCTGACCGGACTCAAGCGCCCACTGCAGACACTGCTCGATAACCGGGCAGCGACGGCAGACAGCCTTGGCTTCCTCGATCTGCAGCAGCGCAGGACCGGTGTTGCCGATGGGGAAGAAGAGCTCGGGGTCTTCCTCGCGGCAAACGGCGTTGTGACGCCAGTCCATGGCTGCTACCTCTCCTTGGTATTACATGCACGTTGCTTGTGAATGTGAACGCTTTCACGAATCCCTCAACAAGTGAAGGGCCGATCACCAGACGGACTGGTGTGGTCCTGTGGATTGAGGAGGGGTTCTGGCGCTTGCTTGAGCCGGTGTTGCGGGCTGTCCCGAGCGCCACGTAGAGACTCGCAAACCTCAGCGGCGGATACAACCCCTTCCGGAAAGTTTTTTTTGATTCCTCGGTGTCGACTGTGTCACAGCCGTACTTCCATGGGGTGGATCCTGGCCTAAACGTTCGAGTGGAAGGACTTTTGCCCGTTCCGCTCACACAATCACACGCAGTGCACGGCGTACGCCTGTGAACGTCACGCTCGTACGCAGTCCGAGGTGGTCGCCGTCCATCTGGAGGGGGAGGGGCGCCTTCGAATGCAAGGTGAAGTCGGTCAGGTCGTGCAGGGTGGTGGCGTGCTTGCCCTGGGGTCCGCGCTCGGGGGACGAAGTGAGCAACTGTGTGCCATATCGGGCGACGGCGGGCGTCGACATGCGGCTGAGACCGAGTACGTCGAGGCCTTTGTCGAACGAGGCCTTAGGCGAGGCGTACACCGGGCGATTACCCAGAAACGTCCACGGGGACGTGTTGCAGACTATGGACAGCACAAGATCGGAAATCGGGTCCTCGCCGGCCCGTTCCAAAGTGATCGTGCCGAGCCTGCGGTGCGGCTCCTCCAGGAACTGCCGAAATACCTGACGCAGGTAAAGAGCGTGTGTGGATTTCCGTCCGCGTTCCCGCTGTTGCTCGACCCGGCCGATCACTCCCGCGTCGAATCCGAGGCCGGCGCAGAAGGTGAACCAGCGGGACGGCACCGCCTCGTCCTGTGTGCCCGGGGTGCCCGAGGCCATGCCCAGGCCGACCGTGCGCTCCCGGCTCTCACGCAGGGCGTCGAGGAGGACGCCGGTGGCCTCCACCGGGTGGTTGGGCAGGCCCAGGGCGCGTGCGAAGACGTTGGTGGAGCCGCCGGGGACCACCGCGAGGCGGGGGAGGCGGTCGGGGTCGGGGCCGTGGTGCAGCAGACCGTTGACGACCTCGTTGACCGTGCCGTCACCGCCGAGCGCGACGACCAGCTCGACGTCTCCCTTGCCCTCGGCGGCCTGGCGGGCGAGGTCCCGGGCGTGGCCTCGGTACTCGGTGGTGACCGCCTCGAGCTTCATCTCGCTCGCCAGAGCGTGGATCAGCACATCGCGCGTACGTGCGCTTGTGGTGGTAGCCGCCGGATTGACCACGAGAAGTGCACGCATGGGTTGCAGCGTACCTACTGGGTGGTACTCGGCCCATACCGAGGTGCGGATCAAGGGCGGATCAGGTAGTGACGATGAGCACGAGGGGGCGCGTAAAAGGGCGACGGCTACCCTTCAGGGGTGAGCCCTGAGCAGACCCCCACGCCGGACAACTCCGATGCCGAGCCCCGCCCCGGGTGGCTGATCGCCGCGGCCGCGCTGGCCGCGCTGGAGGGGGTGGCCCTGCTGGTGGGCGGCGCGGCCATGTTCGTCCTCGGTTTCAACGGCGACTCCGACGACCTGAGCACTGGTGTCACCGGGGGTGTCACCCTCGTCGCGCTGGCCCTGCTGCCGCTGATCGCCGCACGCGGACTGCTGCTGCGGCGGAGCTGGAGCCGGGGCCCCGCCGTAGTCACCCAGATCATGGCGCTGCCGGTGGCCTACAACCTGCTGCGGGCCGACAGCGTGGCGATCTGGGCGGGCATCGTGCTGGCCGTGGTCGCGGTGGCCGTGCTGGTGCTGCTGATCAATCCCGCGACGACCCAGGCCCTCGGAATCCAGGGGCCGGGCCGGGCGGAGGAGACGAAGCGGTAACCGGTCGCGCGTAGCCGGCGTATCCGTCGCTCCTCCTGGCTACTCCTCCACCAGCAGCTTCTCCCGCAGCTGGGCCAAGGTCCTCGCCAGCAGGCGTGAGACGTGCATCTGGGAGATGCCGACCTCCTGGGCGATCTGCGACTGGGTCATGTTGCCGAAGAAACGCAGCAGCAGGATCCGCTTCTCGCGGGGCGGAAGGTCTTCCAGCAGCGGCTTCAGGGATTCCCGGTACTCGACGCCCTCCAGCGCCTCGTCCTCCGCGCCGAGCGTGTCCGCGACGGCCGGCGACTCGTCGTCGGTGTCGGGGACGTCCAGGGACAGCGTGGAGTAGGCGTTGGCCGACTCCAGGCCCTCCAGGACCTCCTCCTCCGAGATGGCCAGCTTCTCGGCCAGCTCGTGCACCGTCGGGGAACGGCCGTGCTGCTGGGACAGCTCCGCCGTGGCCGTGGTCAGCGCCAGGCGCAGCTCCTGCAGCCGGCGCGGCACGCGCACCGCCCAGCCCTTGTCACGGAAGTGCCGCTTGATCTCGCCGACGACCGTCGGGGTCGCGTACGTGGAGAACTCCACGCCGCGGTCCGGGTCGAAGCGGTCGACCGACTTGATCAGACCGATGGTGGCGACCTGCGTCAGGTCGTCCAACGGCTCGCCGCGGTTGCGGAACCGGCGGGCGAGGTGCTCCACGAGCGGCAGATGCATCCGGACCAGCCGGTTGCGCAGCTCCGCGTACTCGGCACTGCCCTCCGGCAGGGCACGCAGCTCTACGAACAGGGCTCGCGCCCCGCTGCGGTCCTGAGGGTCGTGCTGTGCGCTTCGCACGCTCTGCGCGCCCGCCTCGTCGTGTCGCTCGTGCTCGCTCATAGTCCCGCCCGCCGTCACCGTTCCCCCAGCTCTCGACTGTGCTCGAGCGGGGGAGGCCCCAGTCCGCCCTCGTGAGGACGTGGTGCTCCGTAGGACACCCTCCGGATCCCGTTGCCCGTCGGAAGGCGCCTCGTCATCGGCCGGCGCCGCCCATCGAGAAGCTCCGGCCGCCGCCGAGGAGTCGTCCTCCGGATGCGGCCGGGCCTGCTCGGGAATGCCGTCCACGCCGTCCGCCAGATGCGCCGGCCCACTCGGACCGCCGTCATCCTCCGCGGGAAGTTCCCGTGTGCCGCGTTCTTCGTCCCGCACCGGCCCGTCCCCCGTCCTCACGCCGGCCCGGGTCCCGCGCCGCGCTGTTTGTAGAGGCTGATCGAAACGGTTTTGTCGTCGGCCACCGCGGAGGAGACCTTGCCCGCCAGGGCCGACAGCACGGTCCAGGCGAAGGTGTCACGCGAAGGGGCGTGACCGTCCGTGGTGGGGGCCGAGACCGTGACCTCCAGCGAATCGTCGACCAGACGGAAGACACAGCTGAGCACCGAGCCGGGCACGGCCTGCTGAAGCAGGATCGCGCAGGCCTCGTCGACCGCGATGCGCAGGTCCTCGATCTCGTCGAGGGTGAAGTCCAAACGGGCCGCGAGGCCGGCCGTCGCCGTACGCAGCACCGACAGGTAGGCACCCGCGGCCGGCAGCCGGACTTCCACGAAGTCCTGGGTCCCGGGCTCGCCTGCGATCTGGGACACCCTCACCTCCAAGGTGGTACAAGCTTTTTCGGGGGCCGAGGGTCGCCCCCCGGGGTAACGCGCTACGTGGTTCAGCGGTGACGCTATCGCGCTACCGAGCGCTGTGTCCTCGGGGTCCCGAGGACCCCACCCCATGCTGTCACTCATAGTAAGCATATGAATACGCTCGGTGGCTAGGGGTCTGCGGGCCTCAAATGGGAAGAGCGCGCGCCGGATTGACGTACCCAGGCGTCCGACCGCCGAACCGTGTCACACGAGTACGTCGACGTGTCACGCGGTGGCATGGTTCCGAATGTCAGACGAGTACATGGTCCACGAAGCACCAGCGCCAGGTCTCGCCCGCTTCGAACGTACGCATGATGGGATGGCCGCTCTCCTTGTGGTGCTCGGTCGCGTGCCGCATCGGCGAGGAGTCGCAGCAGCCGACGTGCCCGCACTCCAGACACATCCGCAACTGCACCGGGTGGCTCCCGGCGGCCAGGCACTCCGGGCAGGTCTCGCTCAGGGGATCGGGCTCGGGGTGCGGCAGCGCGTCCGCGTGCGTGCACTGTTTCATGATTGCCAGGTTACGACGGGCGCGAGGAACCTCGCGCGGAATTGAAGGCGGCGGGAAGCGATGCACTTTTTGCCCTTGCTGTTGCTGGTCGCAGGGAGCGCGACGGTCGCCGGGGCAGCCCGCCGTACCCCTGTGCCCGCGCCGCTGCTGCTGGTCGCGGTGGGACTCGCGGTGTCGTACCTGCCCGGAGTGCCCCACTACGAACTCGACCCCGAGATCGTCCTGCCGCTGATCCTGCCCCCGCTGCTGTACACGGCCGCCAGTGACAGCTCGTACCTCGATCTGCGGGCCCAGCTGCGACCCGTCGCACTGCTGTCGGTCGGCTACGTGCTCTTCGCCACCCTCGCCGTCGGCTGGGCCGCGTATCTGATCGTGCCGGGACTGCCGCTGACCGCCGCACTGGTGCTCGGCGCGGTCGTGGCGCCGCCGGACGCGGTCGCGGCGACGGCGGTCGCCCGACGGGTGGGGCTGCCCTCGCGGATCACCACGATCCTGCAGGGCGAGTCCCTGGTGAACGACGCGACCGCGATCACCGCCTACCGGGTGGCCCTCGCGGCCACCGTGGGTGAGGGCGCGAGCTGGGCCGGCGGGACGGTCGACTTCCTGGTGGCCGCGGTCGGCGGCGTCGCGGTGGGCCTGCTGCTGATGGTGCCGATCCACTGGCTGCGCACGCACCTGAGGGAAGCGCTGCTCCAGAACACCCTCTCCCTGCTCATCCCGTTCGTCGCCTACGGGCTCGCCGAGTGGGTGCACGCCTCCGGAGTGCTCGCCGTGGTCGTCGTCGGCCTGTACCTCGGCCACCGCAACTGGCAGGTCGACTTCGCCACCCGCCTCCAGGAGGAGGCCGTCTGGAAGATGGTCGCCTTCCTGCTGGAATCCGCCGTGTTCGCCCTCATCGGACTCCAGCTCCCGGTCGTCCTCGAAGGGCTGGGCGAGTACGAGGGCGTGCGCGCCACCTGGTACGCCGTGGCCGTCTTCCTCGTCGTGGTCGTGTCCCGGTTCGTGTGGGTGTACCCGGCGACCTTCCTGCCGCGGATGCTGTCGCGACGGATCCGGGAACGGGAGGACCAGCCCACCTGGAAGGGGCCGTTCGTCATCGCCTGGGCCGGGATGCGCGGGGTCGTCTCGCTGGCCATCGCCTTCTCGATCCCGCTCACGGTGAACGGCGGGGACGACTTCCCCGAGCGGAACCTGATCCTCTTCCTGACCTTCACGACCGTCATCGGGACGCTCGTCATCCAGGGGCTGACCCTGCCGCCGCTGGTCCGGGTGCTGAAACTGCCGGGCCGCGACCAGCAGGCCGAGACCCTCGCCGAGGCCAACGCCCAGGCCCAGGCGTCCAGGGCCGCCGAGGCGCGCCTGGACGAACTTCTCGCCAACGAGCGCAACGAGCTGCCGCCCCCGCTCGTCGACCGCCTCCGCACGGTCCTGGAACGGCGCCGCAACGCCGTCTGGGAGCGGCTCGGCGCGGTGAACCCGGTCACCGGAGAGAGCGCCGACGACACGTACAGCCGCCTCTCCCGCGAGATGATCGGCGCCGAGCGGGCGGTCTTCGTGAAGCTGCGCGACGGGCGGTACATCGACGACGAGATGCTGCGGACGCTGCTGCGGCGGCTGGACCTGGAGGAGGCGGCGGCCTACCGCGAGGCGTCCTAGAACGGTCGCCCGGTGATGACCGCGGCGATCGTCGTCCCGCGCGGGAAGGCGCCCTCCGCCGCCAGGGAGACAAGTCCGTACAGCAACTTGGCGACATAGAGACGTTCTACTGGGAGGCCGTGGTGGGTCTCGAAATCGGTCGCGAAAGCGTCGAGGTCGGGGGTGGTGCGGGCGTAGCCGCCGAAGTGGAAGCGCTCGTCGAGCCGCCAGTCGCCGCGCGGACCGCCGAAGGCCTGGTCCTGGAGTCTTCGTATCTCCTCCCCCAGGAAGCCGCCCTTGAGGACGGGGACTCCGAGAGCGCGCTGCCCGGGGGCCAGACCGGCGGCCAGACCGGCGAGGGTGCCGCCGGTGCCGCAGGCGACGGCCACCAGGTCGGCTCTGCCGCGCAGCTCCGCGCCGAGGGCCTCGCAGCTGCGAACGGCGAGGGGGTTGCTGCCGCCCTCGGGGACGACGTACGCCTCCTCGGCGTCGGCGGCGCGGAGGACGGCGGCCAGGGTGGCCGGGTCGGCCTTGTGGCGATACGTCGACCTGTCGACGAAGTGCAGCCGCATACCGTCGGCCGTGCAACGGGCCAGGGACGGGTTGAGCGGGCGGTCGGCCAGTTCCTGGCCGCGGACCACGCCGACGGTGGGCACGTCCAGGAGGCGGCCCGCGGCGGCGGTGGCGCGCAGGTGGTTGGAGTACGCCCCGCCGAAGGTGAGCAGCGGGCGGCCGGCCGCCGCGCGCAGATTGGGGACGAGCTTGCGCCACTTGTTGCCGATGAGCTGCGGGTGGATCAGGTCGTCGCGCTTGAGGAGCAGCCGGACGCCGTGGTGGGCGAAGCGCTCGTCCGTGACCTCCTGGAGGGGGGAAGGCAGCCGGGGGTTCAGGGCGGTGGCGGGATCGGGGGTGCAGGGGTGGCCGGTCACCTGCCCATTGTCGGACACATGACCGGCCGACGCCGGGTCCGCGCGTGATCCGGTCCCTACCTCAGTCGGGCCCGGATTCGCTCTCTCATGGAGGCCATGGTGAAGCCCCGGGGGTCGACCTTGCCGGGCTGCCATTCGAGATGGCCGATGACGGACCGCTGGTTCCAGCCGTGGTGACGGCAGACGGCGGCGGAGACCCGTTCGATCGCGGCGAGTTGGGCCTCGGGCCAGGGGTCCTCGCCGTCGCCGAGGTTCTCGCACTCGAAGCCGTAGAAGTGGCGGTTGCCGTCGGTGTTGGCCTCGTTGTCCCGCGGGAGGGCCTTCTCGGCGATCACGGCCCGCAGCACGTCGTCGTCGCCGAGGCCGGCGTGATTGGCGCGGCCGTAGCCGACGAGGTGGACCCGGCCGTCCTTGGTGATGACACCGTGGCACAGCGGACCGGGCAGGCCCGAATAGCCGTCCCGGCAGATACGGACGGTGCGTGCGCTGCCCGAGGTGACGGTGTGGTGGATCATCACCCCGTGCACGGGCCCCCACGGGCCCACATGGTTACGGTTGTGATGCTCCCAGTCGCCGACCTCGACGACGCGGACGCCCTCGTTCTTGAGGACGGTGAGAAATCTGCCCGCGGACATGGGTGGGGCCATGGCCGACTCCTTCATGCGGTGCGACGGCCGCCGGTCGTGGCCGCCTCGTAGGCAGGCTTGTACTCCCGACGCCTTGCCGGGGCCAGTTGGTGGTGGGACGCGCGAGTCGATCCGGTCAGATTCGTGGCGGGCACGGACGGGGGCACGGGTGGTCGACAAAGTCGCTGGATATGCCCACTCTTCGAAGATCCATTCCCGCTCTTTCGGGTAATAGCATCGACACGTTCCGTGATGGGAGGCTAAATCGCGAGATCGGTGACCGCGATATCAGTGCACACCCGGAGGGGAATCCGTATGTCGGTAGGCGAAGAGGTCCGCTCGCAGCAGGACAGGCCGCAGCAGAGTCTCGGCACGGCCGCTGCCCGGAACCTGGCCACCACCACGAAGTCCACGCCCCAGATGCAGGAGATCAGCTCGCGCTGGCTGCTGCGCACCCTGCCGTGGGTGAACGTCCAGGGCGGCACGTACCGGGTGAACAGGCGGCTCACCTACGCGGTCGGCGACGGCCGCGTCACCTTTGTGAAGACCGGCGACCGGGTCGCCGTCATCCCCGCGGAGCTGGGCGAACTTCCGGCCCTGCGCAGTTACGAGGACATCGAGGTGCTGGGCGAGCTGGCCCAGCGCTGCGAGCAGCGGGAGTTCGCGCCCGGCGATGTGCTGGCGGAGTTCGGCAGCCAGGCCGAGGAGGTGTTCCTGCTCGCGCACGGCAAGGTCGAGAAGATCGGTACCGGACCCTACGGCGACGACGCGGTCCTCGGCGTGCTCGCCGACGGCGCCTACTTCGGCGACCAGGCGCTGCTCGACCCCGACGCGATCTGGGAGTACACGGCCCGTGCGGTCACCGCGTGCACGGTGCTCGTCCTGCCCCGCCAGGCCGTCGAGCAGCTCGCGGAGCGCGCCGAGACGCTCAGCGAACACCTTCAGGAGCAGCGCTCCATCCCGTCGCAGCGCACCAACAAGTACGGCGAGAAGGAGATCGACCTCGCCGCCGGCCACAGCGGTGAGCCGGACATCCCGCACACCTTCGTCGACTACGAGGCCGCGCCGCGCGAGTACGAACTCAGCGTCGCCCAGACCGTCCTGCGCATCCACACGCGCGTGGCCGACCTCTACAACCAGCCGATGAACCAGACCGAGCAGCAGGTCCGGCTCACCGTCGAGGCGTTGAAGGAACGCCAGGAGCACGAGCTCATCAACAACCGCGAGTTCGGCCTCCTCCACAACTGCGAGTACGAGCAGCGACTCCAGCCGCACGACGGCGTGCCCAGCCCGGACGACCTGGACGAGCTGCTGAGCCGCCGCCGGGGCACCAAGCTGCTGCTGGCCCACCCGCGGGCGATCTCCGCGTTCGGCCGCGAGCTGAACAAGCGCGGACTCGTCCCGGAGACGATCGACATGGCCGGGAACCGCATCCCCACCTGGCGTGGTGTACCGATCTACCCGTGCAACAAGATCCCGGTCACCGAGGCCAGGACCACCTCGATCATCGCCATGCGTACCGGCGAGGAGGACCAGGGCGTCATCGGACTGCGGGCCGCGAACATCCCGGACGAGATCGAGCCCAGCCTGTCCGTGCGCTTCATGGGCATCAACGAACAGGCCATCATCAAGTACCTCGTGACGGCCTACTACTCGGCCGCGGTCCTGGTCCCCGACGCGCTCGGCGTTCTGGAGAACGTCGAGATCGGTCGCTGGCGGTGACCTTGGCCGACCGCAGCCCGTGTCCCCGCCCGACAGGGCGGGTACACCCCGGGAGTACGCGCCCAGCCGCGGCGGAACCGCCACCGCCCGCGGACTCTCCGAGGCGATCCCATGGGTGAGTTCATGACGGAGACGAAGCAGAGCCCCGCCGAAACCCTCGTCGGGGGCGCTGCGAAGAGCAAGATCCCGGAAGGGCGGGGCCCCGGCTCGACTTCCCCGGACCCGCAGGGGGTTGTGGGGCAGACGGGGGCTGCGGAACCGGTGGTGTCTGTGGAGCCGACGGGGGCCTTGCAGCCGGATGGGCCCCTGGTGGGATCGACAGGAGTCGTGGATCGGGATCGGAGGAGAGCCCTGGGGCCTACGGGGGGTGGGGAGCGGGATCGGAGAGGAGTTCTGGACCCGAAGGGAGGCGGAGAGCCGGCGAGGGACATGCCTTTTGCCGGTGACCGGGTGCCGGTCGGCCGGACCGGGGCATCGGCTTCGTTCGACGGCCAGGAGGCGGCGGGAATCCTGGAGCAGGCACGGGTGTCCGTCGACCCCGAACTGCGGCGGGCCATCGAGTCGTTGCCCGGCTCCATGCGCCGGGTCGCGCGCTATCACTTCGGCTGGGAGCACGCGGACGGCACACCCGCCACCGGGAACGCGGGCAAGGCGATACGCCCCGCGCTGGTCCTCGCCGCGGTCGCCGCGCTCGGCGGGCGCGAGTCCGCCGCCGTACGGGCCGCCGCCGCGGTGGAACTGGTCCACAACTTCACCTTGCTGCACGACGACGTGATGGACCGGGACACCACCCGCAGGCACCGGGCCACCGCGTGGACCGTGTTCGGGGTGCCCGACGCGATCCTCGCCGGGGACGCGCTGCAGGCTCTGGCCCAGCAACTGCTCGCCGAGGACCCGCATCCGGCGTCGGCCGCCGCCTCGGCACGGCTCGCGTCCTGTGTCGTCGAACTGTGCGCGGGCCAGCACACGGACACCGAGATGGAAGGGCGCCGGCCCGAGGACGTCACCCTCGACGAGGTGCTCACCATGGCCGAGGCGAAGACGGGCGCGCTGCTCGGCTGCGCCTGTGCGCTGGGGGCGCTGTACGCGGGCGCCGGTGAGGAGGACGTCGAGGCCCTCGACGCGTTCGGGCGGGAGGCCGGGCTCGCCTTCCAGCTCATCGACGACGTCATCGGCATCTGGGGCGACCCGAGCCGCACCGGCAAGCCGGCCGGGGCGGACCTCATGGTCCGCAAGAAGTCCCTCCCGGTGGTCGCCGCGCTCTCCTCCGGCACCCCGGAGGCCGCCGAACTCGCCGAGCTGTACGGACTGCCGTACGAGGAGGGTGATCTGGAGCGCACGGCACTCGTGGTGGAGCGGGCCGGCGGCCGCGACTGGGCGCAGGTCCAGGCCGCCGATCGTATGGCCCGGGCCATGCACGAACTGTCCCGTGCGGTACCGGATCCGGAGTCGGCCGGCGGGCTCCTCGCGCTGGCCGAGTTCGTGACGCGCCGCAGCAGCTGAGGGAGGGCCGGCTGCGTGCCGGGTGATGCTCCGGAGGCGGGCGCCGTGTTGACCTGACCCAGCGCGGGGCTGGGCCTTCGGATCGACGGGTCCCGCACATCCCCACGGTGTGCGGGGCCCGTCGGGTTTTCGGCACCCCTGTAGAGGGTTGGCCGGTGCCGGTGCCGGTGCCGGTGCCGGTGCGGGTGCGGGTGCTGGTGCGGTGCGGGTTCGTGGGGGCTTGTCGCCCCGTTCCCCGCGCCCTGACCGGGTGTGTCTCAGTGCTCGGGGACGATCGTGTGCACGAGACGTTCCATCAGGCCCTCGGGGGCGGTGACACCGGGGAGGGCGTCGTCGAGGACGTCCGGCAGGGTGAGGTGTTCGAGGAGAAGACCCTGCATGGCCAGGTAGAGGACCATGACGGTCTCGTCGCCGCCGGGGAGGCCCGCCTCACGGTGGAAGCGCATCCCGAACTCCAGCTCGCCGCGGACCGACTCCGTGTAGGAGGCGTGCAGGGCCGGGCGGCGGGTGGCTTCGAGGCGCAGTTCGAGGTGGGCGAGGTAGCCGGTGCGGTCCCCGGTGACGCGGGCCAGCAGGTCCCGCATGAAGGCCATGACCAGGGTGCGGTCCTTCGGTGACTTGAGCAGCTCTTCGATCACGGCCGGGTCGGGGGTCAGACGCTCCTGCAGCCGGGCGTCGATCTGCTGGAGGAACGTGTCCCGGTCGGCGAAGTAGTTCGACGCGGTGCCCACGGGCACCCCGGCCTCGGCGTCCACCGCGCGGAACGTCAGCCCGCGCGCGCCCTCCCGCGCCAGCACCGTCACCGCCGCGTCCAGCAGAGCGGCCCTGCGCTCCGGGTTCCTGACCATCCGAACTCCTCCATGTCTGAAACAGCTTGCAACCACTACAGTTGAAGTACTATAACTGACGTGGTTCAGCTGCTGGGTCCAGCAGTGATTCACCTGTCGGACGAGGGAAAGAGACCGGTTTGCGCAAGCTCACGTATGTCATCGCCTGCTCCATCGACGGCTTCATCGGGGATGAGGACGGCGACGCGTCGTACATGTACCCCTTCGTGGTGGGGGAGTTCGCCGAGTACCTCAAGTCGGAGCACCCGGACATCAACCCCAGCCATGTGCGTCGGCTCATCGGCACCGACGGTGTGCCGAACAAGGAGTACGACACGGTCATCCAGGGCCGCGCCAGCTACGACGTGGCGTTGAAAGAGGGCGTCACGAGTCCGTTCTCGCATCTGCGCGAGTACGTCGCCTCGCGCACGCTCAAGGAGTCGCCCGACCCGAACGTCGAACTCATCTCGGACGACCTGGTCGGCAAGGTCCGTGAGCTCAAGGCGGAGGACGGTGAACTCGGCATCTACCTGTGCGGCGGCTCGGCCGTCGCGGGCGCGCTGATCGACGAGATCGACGAGCTGATCATCAAGACGTACCCGGTCGTGCAGGGCAGCGGCATGCCGATGTTCGGCTCCGGGTTCGCCGTCTGTGAGTTCACGCTCGACGAGGTGCGCGGCTTCGACAACGGGGTGGTGGTGCGGAGGTACAGCAGGAAGCGCTGACGGGGCGGGCGCCGAGCAGCGGGCCCTTCGGGCGTCGCCGATTGTCGGCGCACGCGGGGAGCGCCCTGGCCCCGTCGGCCATACCCTGAGGGCATGGGCATCGACGAGCATGTCTGCTCGGTCTGCGGACAGCCTGTGACCACGGTCGTACGGCGGCACAAGACGCTGGGCGCGTGGGTACCCGTGTGGGGTCCGGGTCCGTGCAGGAACCACGAGTGTGAGGCGTACGTCGACGAGGCCACCGAGGCGCAGGAGGCCGCCGGGGCGAAGCCCCGGGCAGTGGCCCGCCGGACGCACGGGAGCCACAGCACGCATGGCGGTCATGGAGCGCATGGCCCTCATGCGGGTCATGGAGCGCAGGGCGGTCATGACGTGCACGAGGCGAAGGCCGAGGGACAGACCGAGGTGGCGACTGAGACGGTCGAGGCGCGGACCGAGGAGAAGGCTTGAAGCGGTCCGGCCGGGCCAGCCGCCCTGCTGCCCCAGCAGCGGTGCCATGGGCCTGAGCGACGGGTTCGCGAAGCCCTGAGAAAGCGAGTCCGCATGCCTGTACGCAGCGGGTTCGTGGGATTCGAGGGAACTCGGGAAAAAATCGCGCGAGTGTCGCGAGTGTGTCGAGAAGCCCGAAGCGGCTCCGACGTCCCCTGTGAGAGCCGCCCACCACGGGTGGTCCGAACCGAGGAACACGAAGGAGCGGACTCATGAAGTACCTGGTGATGGTCCTGGGCACGCAGGCGGACTACGAGGGCATGCGGGGCAAGGCGTCCGAGGGCTCGCCGGCCTGGACGCAGGAGGAACTGCAGGCCATGTACGCCCACATGGGCGCGATCAACGACGACCTCGCCGAGACCGGAGAGATGATCGACGGACAGGGGCTGGCCGAGCCGGCGCGGACCAGGTTCGTCACGGCCGACGCCGACGGCAAGCCGGTGATCACGGACGGGCCGTACCCGGAGACCAAGGAACTGCTCGCCGGCTACTGGCTCCTGGACTGCGCGAGCCTGGACCGGGTCACGGAGATCGCGGCCCGGGTCGCCCGGTGCCCCGTCCCCGAGGGGTCCAAGGAGTACCCGGTGGTCATCCGGCCGGTGATGGACGGTGCGGGGGACATCTGAGCCGCTCGGAGCCGGTCGGGGCCCGTCCGACTCGGTCGGACCCGGTCGGACGAGCAGTGTGAGTGAGGTCGAGGACCTGCTGCGCCGGTGCGCGCCGCAGGTCCTCGGCGCGCTGGTTCGGCGGTACGGGCATTTCTACGCCGCTGAGGACGCCGTGCAGGAGGCGTTGCTCGCGGCGGCCGGGCAGTGGCCGTCGAACGGCGTGCCCGACAATCCGCGCGGGTGGCTGATCAAGGTGGCCTCGCGGCGGTTGACGGACGCGTTGCGCAGCGAGGAGGCGCGGCGGCTGCGGGAGGAGAGGGCGGCCGCGTTGACGCCGCGCGACGCGTTCGTGGCGCCGCCGCCGGGGGCGGACCGGGCGCCGAACGAGGACGACACGCTGACCCTGCTCTTCCTGTGCTGCCACCCCGAACTGTCGGTGCCGGCGCAGATCGCGCTGACGCTGCGGGCGGTCGGCGGGCTGACCACCGCCGAGATCGCGCGGGCGTGCCTGGTGCCCGAGGCGACGATGGCGCAGCGGATCAGCCGGGCCAAGCAGAAGGTGCGGGGGGTGCGGTTCGGGCGGCCCGACAACTGGGAGGAGCGGCTGCCCGCCGTCCTGCAGATTCTGTATCTGGTGTTCAACGAGGGGTACACGGCGACTTCCGGGGCGAGTCTGCAGCGGGCCGATCTGGCGCGGGAGGCGATGCGGCTGACTCGGACCGTGCACGCCCTGCAGCCCGAACACGGCGAGGTGACCGGGTTGCTGGCGCTGATGCTGCTCACCGACGCGCGCCGGGAGGCTCGTACGGACGCGCGGGGTGAGTTGGTGCCGCTCGACGAACAGGATCGGGAGCGGTGGGACAAGGCGGCCGTCGAGGAGGGCGTCGCGCTGGTGACCCGGGCGCTGGCGGGGTCGAGAGGGAGGGCGGGGCCCTATCAGGTGCGGGCCGCGATCGCCGCCGTCCACGATGAGGCCGCTTCGTACGAGGCCACGGACTGGCGGGAGATTCTCGGGCTCTACGACGTGCTGGTCGGGCTGGTTCCCGGGCCGGTCGAGCGGCTCAACCGGGTGGTGGCGGTGGCCATGGTGCGGGGGCCTCGGGCCGGGCTCGCCGAGCTGGATTCCCTGGGGGAGGAGGCGGCGATCGGGCATCGGGTGGCGGCGGTGCGGGGGCATCTGCTGGAGCGGGCGGGGGAGATGCGTGCCGCGCGGGCCGCGTACGAGTCGGCCGCGCGGCGGACGCTGAGTCTGCCCGAGCAGAGGTATCTGCTTGCGCGGGCGGCTCGGATGACGGGTTGACGGGCTGACCCCTTGACGGGCTGACCCCTTGACGGGCTGACGGGTTGGCGGGTTGGCGGGTGGCGGTGCAGGACGCGTGGGGCCTTCCGTGTGCGCCCCCGCCGTCCTCACCGATTCAACGGCAGCCCGCCCGTCTCCGGGTCGCGGCCCGTCAGGCAGTACGTGCCGCCCGCCGGGTCGCGCATCACCGTCCAGTGGGGGTGGCCGGCGACGAAGGTGGCGCCGAGGTGTTCGTGGTGGGCGCGGGTGGCGGAGATGTCGGCGCAGGCGAGGTCGACGTGGGCGGAGGCGTGGCGGGGGGTGTCGAGGCGTTGGAGGAGGATGCGTACGGGGAGGCCGGCCGGGGGTCGCAGGACGTGGAACTCCGGGCGTGAGCCAGGGGAGGAGTCCCAGCCCGACAGGGCCGTCCAGAACGCGACCTCCGCGTCGAACGCCGTCGGCGCCACGTCCAGGCACACCTGGTCCAGGCGGCTGTCGTCGACCACCGGTGGCCGCACGGACTCCCCGTGCCACGGCACCGCGCAGAAGAGGTGGCCGGCGGGGGAGCGCAGCACGGCCCAGCCGTCGTTGGGGGCGACCACCTCGGCGCCGAGCCGGACCGCCCGGTCGACGAGAGCGGGTACGTCCTCGACGGCGAGGTCCAGGTGAGCGCCGCCGTCACCGGACGCGACGCCCTGCGCCTTCACGCACGCGTCCCCCGCCTCGGGCAGCAGGGTCACGAACTCACCCTGGTCGCCCCGGGGTTCCGACAGCTTGGTCGCCGTGACCGCCGTCCAGAAGGCGCAAGCTCGTTCGAATTCGGCCGCCGGTCGGTCGACGAAGGCGTACGTCCACCGGATCGCGCCGCCCGCGCCACGGGCCCCATCGATCCCGCCGTCCCCGTCGGTCCCGCTCACTTCACTCACAGCGCCGCTCCCTCTCGTACGGTCCGACCCCTTCGGTCGAACGACTCGTACGCTCTCCCGCCGCCGCATCCCACGCAACGAGGTTTCCCGACCGGCCGGCGTGCCCGCCCTCCCCAGCCGGCCCGCCAGCCCGCCCGTCGGCCAGCCGTAGGCCAGCCCGCCGACCCGCCGACCCGCCAACGCGCCGCGCCCGCTCAGGCTCGGCGCTGCATGAAGCGCAGCATGTTGCCCGCCGGGTCGCGGAAGGCGCAGTCGCGGACCCCGTAGGGCTGGTCCGTCGGCTCTTGCAGGACGTCGGCGCCGGAGGCCTCGACGCGGGCGTAGAGGGCGTCGCAGTCGGTGGTGGTGAAGTTGACGCCGCGGAGGACGCCCTTGGCGAGGAGCGTGGCGATCGTCTCGCGGTCGGCCGGGGAGATGTCGGGGTCGGCGGCGGGAGGCTCCAGGACGATCTCGACGTCCGGCTGGAGGGGGGAGCCCACGGTGACCCAGCGCATGCCCTCGAAGCCCACGTCACCGCGGACCTCCATGCCCAGGACGTCGCGGTAGAAGGCGAGCGCCTTGTCGTGGTCGTCGACGGCGAGGAAGCACTGGGCGAGCTTCAGGTCGCTCGGATCGTTCGTAGCCATGAGCTCACGCTAGGACGCTTCGCCCGGTTCCGCCGTGCGTATGCGATGGCGGGCGGGACGGGTCAGACGTTTCGCCACGCATGCGGGGATCGCCGCGCTCTCCTCGTGCGAGCGGGCGCGGTACGCGCTCGGGGTCTCGCCGACCAGCTCCGTGAAACGGGAGCTGAAGGACCCCAGTGACGTACAGCCCACGGCCATGCACACCTCGGTCACCGTCAGGTCGCCTCGGCGCAGCAACGCCTTGGCGCGCTCTGTCCGGCGGGTCATGAGATAGCCGTAGGGGGTCTCGCCGAAGGCCGCGCGGAAGCTGCGCTGGAAGTGTCCGGGGGACATCAGCGCGGTGCGGGCGAGGGCGGTCACGTCCAGCGGCTCGGCGTACTCGCGGTCCATGCGGTCCCGTGCCCGCCGCAGCCGCACCAGATCCTCCCGGTTCATGCTCACAGCATCGCACCGGCCACCGACAACGGGCAGCCGATGCGGCGTTCCGCGCTCCGACAGGCTCGGCCCCCCCGGGGTGTCACCCCTTCACCGCCGAGCTGGCCACCCCCTGGACGAACCACCGCTGGAAGAAGGCGAAGACGAGCAGGACCGGCAGGACGAGAAGCACGCCGAAAGCCAGGATCTGGCCCCAGTCCGGCGGCTGCTGGCCCTGGAAGACGCTCATCTCCAGCGGCAGCGGACGCACCGACGGGTCGGACACCATCAGCACCGGCCACAGGAACGAACCCCACTGCGTGAGGAAGGTCAGGATCGCGACGGAGGCGAAGGCGGGCTTCGACATCGGGACGATGATCGCGAAGAAGGTGCGCCAGGGGCCGGCGCCGTCGATGCGGGCGGCTTCCTCGATGCTCGGCGGGATCGTGCGGAAGAACGTGTGGAACTGGTAGACGGAGAAGGCGTTCGCGATGAAGGGGAGCGCCAGGATGAAGAGCGTGTTCCGCTGGTCGTTGAACATGTAGAACAGCGGCACGGCCACCGACTCGAACGGGACCAGCATCAGCAGCAGGACCAGGGTGAAGACACCTTCCCGGCCCCGCCACCTCAGCCGCGACAGCCCGTACGCGGCCATCGAGTTGACGAAGAGGCCGCCCGTCACCACCACGAACGCCAGCAGCAGTGAGACGCCCATGAACTGCCAGAAGTAGCCCGTGCTGTCGGAGTTCAGGCTGTCCAGGACCGCCGTGTAGTTGTCGAACGACAGGTGGGTGGGCAGGAAGCCGGACAGGCCGTTCAGGACCTCGTCGGACGGCTTGAGGCTGCCGAGGAGGAGGTAGAGGACGGGCAGCGCGAAGACGAACGCCAGGACGGAGAGGACGGCGTAGTCGAGGAAGCGGCGCAGGGGCGCGCGGGAGAGACCGGTGCTCGTGCCGGTGCTCGTGCTCGTACTCATGGCTGAGTCAGTCCTCGTTGTCGGGCCGGACGAGACGGCGCTGGATCAGGGTCAGGACGACGACGATCAGGAAGAACACGACGGTGATCGCGGACGCCTGGCCGATGTTGTTCTGGTCGAACGCGGTGGTGACGGCCTCGTACATCACCGTGCGGGCGGCGTCCTCGTCCAGTCCGCCGCCCTTGACCAGGACGTACACCTGGTCGAAGACCCGGAACGACAGCACCGAGGTGAGCAGCGCGACGAAGACGAGGGTGCCCCGGATGCCGGGCAGCGTGACGTGCCGGAACTGCTGCCAGCGGGAGGCCCGGTCGAGTCGCGCGGCCTCGTAGAGCTCGCCGGGGATCTGCTGGAGTCCGGCGAGCAGGATGACCATCTGGAAGCCGACGCCCTGCCAGACGGAGAGCACGATGATCGAGGCCATCGCGGTGAGGCCGTCGCCGAGCCAGTCGAACGCGCCCCAGTTGCCGAAACTCACCGCGTCCAGCGCCGAGTTGAGCATGCCCTGGTCGCTGCGGGCGAGGATCAGCCGCCAGATCACGGCGACCAGCGCCATCGGGAAGACGACCGGCATGAAGAAGAGTGACCGGAAGAGACCGATCGCCTTCAGCTTGCGGTTCAGCAGGATCGCGAGGCCCAGCGCGAGGCCGGTCTGGAGGGGGACGACTACTACGGCGAACGTCAGGTTGTTCAGCAGCGCCCGCAGGAACGGGCCGGACAGGTCGGGGTCGGTGAACAGCCGCCGGTACTGCTCGACCCCGAAGAAGGTCGGCTCCAGCGGCGAGCCGAGGCGCACGTTGTAGAAGGAGAGCACCACGGCGTAGCAGAAGGGGATGCCGACGAAGGCGATGAGTCCGGCGACGGCGGGGGCGGACATGAGCAGTCCGTGCAGCCACTCCCGGTTCCCGCGGGAGGGGCGGGCGGGGTCTGCGGAGGTGGTCACGGGTGGCGCCTGGTCCCGGCCGGACGGCGCGGTGTGCGCGGGTTCCACGGTTTTCACGAGTGGGTCCTCTTCCCGGCGGGGCGGGCGGCCATGGTGTGCGCGCCCGCCCCGGCCGATGGGTTCGACTGGGCCCGTTGGGTCCGACAGGGCCGCGTTCCTACGGGATCTCGTAACCGGCGTTGTCCGAGAAGTCCCGGTCGATGGCACGGGCGGCCTCGGACAGGGCGTCCTTGGGGTCGGCGCCGCCGTAGATCGAGTTCACGGCCTCGCTGAACTTCGCGGTCACCACCGGGTATCCGGCGGTCACCGGACGGGTGACGGCGACACAGGACTTGGTGATGTCGTCGGCGCCGCAGGGCTTGGCGAGCTGGTCGGCGAAGAGCTGGAGCGGACCGCCCTGCTTGTACAGCTCGCTCGCCGCCAGCGCCGACTTGGTGGCGGGCGGTGCGCCGTTGGCCTTCGTCATCGCGGTGACGTTGGCGTCGCCCAGGAGGGAGTCCAGGAACGTACCCGCGGCCTTGGCGTTCTTGGAGTTCGCGCCGACGCCCCAGGCCCACGACCCCTGGCCTGTCTTCGGGCCGTCACCGAAGTCGGGCAGCGGCAGCACGACCAGATCGTCGCCGAGCGCCTCGCTGTAGGCGGGGTACATCCAGTGCCCGACCCAGCTCAGGGCGACCCGGCCCTTGGCGAAGGCGTTGCCGTCGGTGTTGGCGTCCGTGTACGTCTTCCAGGACTGGAAGGTCTTCATGGCCGACACCACGGCGGGGGTGTCGAGGGCGCCCTCCGCCTTGCCGTCCTTGAGCAGGGAGCCACCGGCCGACCAGACGATCGGGGCGAAGCCGTAGGTGCCCCACTCGTTGGCGTAGCCCGTTCCCTCCTGGAGGTCGATGACCTTGCCGTCGGAGTCCTTCGCCTTCAACGCCTTGAGCGCGGCGTCGAACTCGTCCGCCGTCCAGGCGTCGTCCAGGCCCTTCGGGTACGTCACCCCGGCCGCGTCCAGCAGCTTCTTGCTGCCGTACATGCCGAGCCCGGAGTCGAACATGCCCAGGCCGTAGTGCTTGCCGTCGATCTCGCCCTGCGCCTTGCTCGCGTCGGTGGCGTTGTCGAGGGTCTTGGCGGAGACGTAGTCGTCGATCGGGGCGAGCTTCTTGTTGTAGACGAAGTTCGCCATGGTCGGGCCGTCGAACTCCATCACGTCCGGCAGTTCGTCGGCGGCCGTGGCGGTGATCGTCTTGGTGTAGTCGGTCTCCGGTATCAGCTTCAGCTCGACCTTGACCTTGTCCTGCGAGGAGTTGAACGACTTCACCGCGTTCTGCAGCGCCTCCGCCTCGCTCTTCTGGCCCTGGTGGGCCCAGACGCTGATCGCGCCCTCACCGCTGCCGGCCTCGGCGGACGTGTCACCGCCCCCACTCCCGCCACAGGCGGCCAGCGCCGCCAGGGGGAGGACCAGGGCCAGTCCCGTACGGGCCGTGCGGCGGAACCTTCTGCTGGTCGAGCTGTTGGTCGGGCTCATGGTCTGTGCCTCCGTGCTGGACGAGGGTGCGGGGTGTTTTCCGACGTGGGGGAGTGGAGCTCAAGAGAGGTGAGAGAACAGGGAGTTACTGCGGTCCACGCGGGCGCGGCGGCGCGGTCGTCTCGCGCAGGACGAGACGGATGGGCATCTGCACATGCCCGGGCTGTTCGACGTCCGGCTGGTCGAGCTGCCGCAGCAGCAGCCGGGCGGCCTCCGCGCCCTGGCCGGCGACCGGCTGGGCGACGGTGGTCAGCCCGACCACATCGGCGAGCTCGTGGTCGTCGAAGCCCACGACGGACACGTCGTCCGGCACCCGGAGCCGATGCCGTCTGAGCGCGCGCAGCGCGCCCATCGCCATCTCGTCGGACTGGGCGAAGACGGCGGTCGGCGGCCGGGACGCGGCCAGCAGTTCGGTCATCGCCCGCTCGCCGCCGTCGACGGTGTAGTCGCCGTCCGCCACCAGCGCCGGGTCGTAATCGATCCCGGCCTCGGCGAGGACGTGCAGATAGGCGGCGCGACGGTCGACGGGCGTGGTCCAGTGCAGCGGACCGCTGGCCCCGGAGATCATGCCGATCCGGCGGTGGCCGAGGTTCACCAGATGCCGTACGGCGCTCTCCGCGCCCGCCCGGTCGTCGATGCCGACCACCGAGAACCCGGGCCGCGCGCCCCCGACCGTGGAGGCCAGTGGCAGCCCGAGCGAGCGCAGGGCGGCGGACTCGTCCTCGTCCGGGATCAGCAGCGAGAGCACCGCGTCGACCCGCTTGCGCACCGGCAGTTTGGTGAAGAAACGCTTGCGCGCCTCCGCCGAGCCCAGGTTGTAGAGCAGCACGTCGTACCCGGCGGCGCTGAACTCCTGCTCGGCGGCGTCCAGCACCGTGCCGAAGAACCAGCGGCCGATGTACGGGGCGACGACCCCGATCGTGTAGGTCCGCCCACTGGCCAGGCTGGACGCCGAGCGGGAGGCTGTGTAGCCGAGTTGTGCGGCGACGGCCGCGATCTGGGTGCGCACCTCGTCGGAGACGCCCGGCCGGCCGCGCAGCGCGCGGGACACGGTGGACGCCGAGACCCCGGCGGCGCGGGCGACATCGGTGATGCTGACCGTCAAGGCGGTTTTCTCCCGTCGGTTTCACGTCGTTGTGGTCTGTGGGGTGACGTGACCGTAAACCCGGCCTCCTTGTTGCGCAAGCGTTTGCGTTCAGTTTTACTTGCGCTGATTCTCAAGTGAGACCTTCCGGATCCATGGTCAGCGCACGCGTTTGGGCGCTACGAGCCGACAGGAACCTGCGCATGCGATACGCCCCGCCCGGCCTCTGCGTGAACGACTTCGCCCTGCTCCGCGACGACGACGGCACCTACACCGTGCTGCATCTCCAGGGCCCCTGGACCACCGAGTTCGACCATCTGCGGATGGAGACCTCCTACGGCAGGGCCACCTCGACCGACCTGGTCCACTGGCGGCCCGAGGGCACCGCCTTCGGCAACGGCCTGCCCGGCCGCTTCGACCAGCAGGCGGTCTGGACGATGCACCCCGTGCGCCACGGCACCGGAACGGCGATGTTCTACACGGGCGTGAGCGGACTGACGCCGGAGGGCTGGCCGCTGCAGTCCGTGGGCCTCGCGTACTCCGACCGCACGGACGGCACGGGTTGGCGCCGCCACGGCACGACGCCCGTCGTCGAGGCGGACCCCCGCTGGTACCGCACCGCCGACCGCATGGGCTGGCGCGACCCGTTCGTCGTGCGCGACGACGAGTCGGACGGCTGGGTGATGGTGATCTGCGCCGCCGACGCCTCGCTCCCGGTCGAGGCCGGCGGCTGCGTTGCCTGGGCCACCTCCCCGGACCTCGAACACTGGACGGTCCACCCGCCGCTGATCTCACCCGGCGACGTCGACGAACTCGAATGCCCGGTCCTGGAACGCCTCGACGACGGCACCTGGCTCCTCCTCGGCTCCATCGGCGCGACCCGGGGCTTCGAGGCGTGGACGGCCCCGCGCCTGCGCGGCCCCTGGACCCGCCGAGGCCAGTTGGGCCCCACCGGCGCCTACGCCCCCCGCGTCATCCCCGCCCCCGACGGCTCCCGGGTCGTCCTGCACACCACCCCCCGCCGGGTCGGCCTCACCGACACCGGCGACCACTGCCGCGGCATGCTCGCCCAGCCCAAGTCCCTTGTCATACCGGAGGATTCGGCCCCGCACCTGGCCTGGTGGCCGGGCCTGGACACCTGGCTGGGCGCGCCCACCGACGCCCCCCTCCTCCACGCGGTCGGCGACATCGCGATCTCCGGCCGCCCCGTCGAGATCACCCTGCGCACGGACGCCCCGGGCTCCGACCGCCCCGCTCTCGCCGTCGGCTGCGACGGCAAGAACCTCTGGACCACCGGCCCGGCCGGCACGCGCCTCGCCGAGACCGTCCTCCCCGAACCCCCCACGGCCCTGCGCGTCCTGACCGTCGGCGAGTACGTCGAGATCTACGCCGACGGAGTCTTCGCCCTGACCGCCCTCTCCTACGCGGGCCACCCCGCCCCCTGGACGGCGGTCACGGACGGCCACCCCCGCCCCGTCCCCGTCCGCCCCCTCCGCCTCCCCGACCCGACCCGCGACGACGCCTCGTCGATCTGGCCGGGCCCACAGCCGACCTGAGCCCCACGCCTCACCGCGGCCGGCCCACCAACTCCCCCGAACTCCCCGGAAAAACAACCGCACCCGGCCCGTCACACCGCCGTGCGGGACGGCGGTATACGGACCGGGTGCGGTCGAGAGGGGCCGGGTCAGGCCTTCTTGGTCTCCCAGAAGATCTTGTCGATCTGGGCGATGTAGTCGAGCGCCTTCTGGCCCGTCGCCGGGTCGGTCGAGCCCTTGGCGGCCGAGAGGGCCTTGAGGGTGTCGTTGACCAGCTGGTGCAGCTCCGGGTACTTCTCGAAGTGCGGGGGCTTGAAGTAGTCGCTCCACAGCACCGAGACGTGGTGCTTGGCGAGCTCGGCGCGCTGCTCCTTGATGACGGTCGCGCGAGCCTGGAAGTGCGGGTCGTCGTTGGCGGCCATCTTGTCCTGCACGGCCTTCACCGACTCCGCCTCGATGCGGGCCTGGGCCGGGTCGTACACACCGCAGGGCAGGTCGCAGTGGGCGCTGACCTTGACCTTGGGGGCAAACAGGCGGGAAAGCATGGAGCATTCCTTCCTCGTGATCGTCTTCTCAGGTGGGACATTACTCCCTACGAGAGAGGTTTTCGCGAGTGCCCCCATGGGCTTAGGACAAAAGTCCGGGGTCAGACTGGGACTGGTGGAGGAACGGACCGGGGAGGTGCCGGGGATGCCGGAGCTGTCGCAGGAGAGCGAGCGGGGGAGGGCCCTCCTGCCCTTCGGGGTGGCCGAGGTCACGGGACCCTCCATGGTTCCGACACTGCGCCACGGGGACCAGTTGCTCGTCCACTACGGAGCGCGCCTCGGGGTCGGTGACGTGATCGTGCTGCGGCACCCCTTCCAGCAGGACCTGCTCGTCGTCAAGCGGGCCGCCGAGCGGCGCGACGGCGGCTGGTGGGTGCTCGGGGACAATGCGTACGCGGGCGGGGACAGCACCGACTACGGGGTCGTGCCCGACGAACTCGTGCTCGGCAAGGTGCGGTTCCGGTACCGGCCCCGGCCGGACGGTCAGCGCTCGCCGTTCGCGCTCGCCCGCTGGGCGTTCTCGGCCGCCCGTCCCGTGCTCTGCGACCGGTCCGCCTCCAGGCGTTTTCGGGCCCGGTAGGCCGCCACGTTGGCGCGGGTCGCGCAGCGGTCCGAGCAGTAGCGTCGGGAGCGGTTGGTGGAGGTGTCGAGGTAGGCGTTGCGGCACGGTGCCGCCTCGCACAGGCCGAGCCGGTCCACGCCGTACTCGGTGAGATGGAAGGCCAGGCCCATCGCCGCGATCGCCGCGTAGCCGGCGGTCGCGTTGGAGGGGTGGTCCGCCAGGTGCATGTGCCACAGCGGTCGGCCGTCGTCGTCCCGGAAGTCGTGCCCCGAGATCTGCGGGCTCACCGGGAACTCCAGCAGGAGCGAGTTCAACAGGTCCACGGCGAGCGTCTCGTCGTCGCCGTCAGCCGCCTCGAACACCGACCGCAGCCGGGCCCGCACCGACCGGAACCGGGTGACATCGGCGTCCGTCGCGCGCCGCGCCGCGGACTGGTTGCCCCCGAAGAGGTCGCGCACGGCCTCGACCGAGGTGAGCGTGTCCTTGCCCCGGAGCGGCTCCTCGCTGTTCACGAGACGTACGGCGTAGTCCGAGTAATAGGCCAGTTCCACTTGTAGTCCTTACGGGGGCGCTCTATTGTCGTCGTGCGGGTCAGGTAATGGCTGCTCGTGCTTACAGGGTATTACGCGGTGCGGCGAAGAAGCAGTACGTGGAGGAAGGGGACCTCATGACCACGACGACCGGAACCGACTGGCACGCCTGGCAGCAGAGCTGGGACCGGCAGCAGGAGTGGTACATGCCCGACCGCGAGGAGCGGTTCCGGGTGATGCTCGACATGGTCGAGGCCTTCACCGGCCCCCGGCCCCGCGTCCTCGACCTCGCCTGCGGTACGGGTTCCATCACGTCCAGGCTGCTGAAGCGGTTCCCGGAGGCCGTCAGCACGGGCGTCGACCTCGACCCCGCGCTCCTCGCCATCGCCGAGGGCACGTTCGAGGGCGACCGCCGGGTCACCTTCGTCACCGCCGACCTCACCGACCCGGACTGGACCGCGCGGCTGCCGTACGACTCGTACGACGCCGTCCTGACGGCCACGGCCCTGCACTGGCTGCACAGCGAACCCCTCGCCGCCCTCTACGGTCAGGTCGCGGAACTCGTCCGCGACGGCGGTGTCTTCATGAACGCGGACCACATGATCGACGAGTCGACGCCCCGGATCAACGCGGCGGAGCGCGCACACCGCCACGCGGGCATGGAACAAGCCAAGTCGGCCGGTGTCGTCGACTGGGCCGAATGGTGGCAGCTCGCGGCCGCGGATCCCGTCCTCGCGGCGCCGACGGCCCGCCGTTTCGAGATCTACGGCGAGCACGCGGACGGTGACATCCAGAGCGTCGAGTGGCACGCCCGGGTCCTGCGTGAGAAGGGCTTCGCCGAGGCCCGCGCGGTGTGGTGCTCGCCGTCGGACTCGCTGGTGCTGGCGGTGAAGTGACGCGCCGGGTGCGGTGACTCGGGCCGTTGCCACGAGCCCCGGGGCGCGAGTCCCGTGCCGCGAGTCCCGTGGCGGCATGAGTGCCATGGCACGAGTAAGGGGCGGTACGGGATTCCGTACCGCCCCTCGCGCGTGGAGTGTTAGAGCACCTTGGACAGGAACGACTGGGTGCGCTCCTCCTGCGGGTTCGTCAGCACGTCACGCGGATTGCCGGACTCGACCACCACACCGCCGTCCATGAAGACCAGACTGTCGCCGACCTCGCGGGCGAAGCCCATCTCGTGGGTGACGACGACCATCGTCATGCCCGACTCGGCCAGGTCGCGCATGACGTCCAAAACGTCGCCGACCAGCTCCGGGTCGAGCGCCGAGGTCGGCTCGTCGAAGAGCATCAGCTTCGGCTCCATCGCCAGCGCCCGGGCGATCGCCACGCGCTGCTGCTGGCCGCCGGAGAGCTGGGAGGGGTAGTTGCCGGCCTTGTCGCCGAGGCCCACCCGGTCGAGCAGTTCGAGGGCGCGTTCGCGGGCCTGGGCCCTGCTGACGCCCTTGACCTGGACCGGCGCCTCCATGACGTTCTCGGTCGCCGTCATGTGCGGGAACAGGTTGAAGCGCTGGAACACCATGCCGATGTCACGGCGCTTGAGCGCGACCTCGCTGTCCTTGAGCTCGTACAGCTTGTCGCCCTTCTGGCGGTAGCCGACCAGCTCGCCGTCGACGTACAGCCGCCCGGCGTTGATCTTCTCCAGGTGGTTGATGCACCGGAGGAACGTGCTCTTGCCGGAGCCGGACGGGCCGATGAGGCAGAACACCTCGCCCGTCTGGACCTCCAGGTCGATGCCCTTGAGGACCTCGACGGGGCCGAAGGACTTGTGGATGCCCTCGGCCTTCACCATGGCGGTCATGCCGAGACTCCCTTCGGACGGCGTACGGGCAGCACGGCCGCCTTGAAACGCTGGACCGGCGTCGGCGGGAGGGACCGGGTGGAGCCCTTCGCGTAGTGCCTCTCCAGGTAGTACTGCCCGACGCTGAAGACACTGGTCAGGATCAGGTACCAGGCGGCGGCGAGGAACAGCATCTCCACGATGGAGCCCGCGCCCTGGCCGATGTCCTGGGCCGCCTTGAGCAGGTCCACGTACTGCACCGTCGAGACGAGCGACGTGGTCTTCAGCATGTTGATGACCTCGTTGCCCGTCGGCGGCACGATCACGCGCATCGCCTGCGGGATCACGATCCGGCGCAGCGTCTTGGCCTGGCTCATACCGAGGGCGTGCGACGCCTCGGTCTGGCCCTCGTCGACGGAGAGCAGACCGGCGCGGCAGATCTCCGCCATGTACGCGGCCTCGTTGAGACCGAGGCCGAGCAGCGCCGTCAGCAGCGGCGTCATGAACGAGGACCAGTAGTCCTTGTAGATCGGGCCCAGGTTGATGTACTCGAACACCAGGCCGAGGTTGAACCAGACGAAGAGCTGGACCAGGACCGGCGTACCGCGGAAGAACCAGATGTAGAACCACGCGACCGACGAGGTCACCGGGTTCTTGGACAGCCGCATCACGGCGAGCAGGATGCCGCCGACGATGCCGATCACCATGGAGAGCACGGTGAGCAGGAGGGTGTTCAGGACACCCTCGATGATGCGGTCGTCGAAGAAGTAGTCGGGGACCGCGCCCCAGTTGATCTTCTTCGCCTGCGCGAACGCGTAGACGATCGCGCCGAGGAGAGCGAGCGCGATGGCCGCGGACACATAGCGCCCCGGGTGCCGGACCGGGATGGCCTTGATGGCCTCCGGACCGGCCGGGGGAGTGTCCGAGGGACCGTCCGTCTTGCTGACGTCAACAGTCACGGGTGGAGCCTTTCAGAACCGAGCAGAACCGAGCCGAGAATCAGGAGCCGCCGTTGATCTTCGCCTCGGTGACGGCACCGTCCTCGACGCCCCACTTCTTGATGATCTTCTCGTACTCGCCGTTGTCGATGATCGCCTGGACCGCGGCCTGCAGCGCGTCACGCAGCTCGGCGTTGTCCTTTGCGACGGCGATGCCGTACGGGCCGGCCTCGACCTGGTCGCCGACGATCTGGAAGTAGTCGCCGCCGCCCGAGGTCTTCACCGAGTACGCGGCCACCGGGTAGTCGGCGGAGACGACGTCCGCGCCCTTGGAGCGCATCCGGGTCTCGGCCTCGGGGTTGGTGGCGAAGTCCTCGATCTTGAGGTCCTTCTTCTTGTCGTCCTTGCACTTCGTCGCCTGCTCCTTGGCGAGGTCGTGCGAGAACGTGTTGCGCTGCACCGCGATCGTCTTGCCGCACAGGTCGTCCCAGGTCTTGATCCCCTGGTCGTCACCCTTGTTGGTGTAGAGCGAGACGCCCGCGGTGAAGTAGTCGACGAAGTCCACGCCGGCGCCGACCTTCTTGCCGGTGTCGGAGTCGATGCCCTCCTGGCGGTCCTTGGTGTCGGTCATGGCCGACATCGCGATGTCGTACCGCTTGGCCGCCAGACCACCGATGAGGGTGTCGAAGGTGGCGTTCTGGAACTTGAACTCCACACCGAGCTGCTTGCCCATCGCGTTCGCGATGTCGATGTCTATACCGACGACCTTGCCGGAGGAGTCCTTGTACTCCACCGGGGCGTACGCGATGTCCGAGCCGACGTTGATCACGCCCTTGTCCCGGAGCGCCGCGGGCAGCTTGTCGGCCAGCGGGGCCGCGCTGGTGGAGGCGGTCTCGGAACCGTTGTCCTTCTTGGTCTGGTCACCGCAGCCGGTGAGCAGCAGGGCGCCCGCGACCGCGATCGCTCCGACCGCGGCTGTCCGGGAGCGCAGGCCGGTCGTACGACAGGTGGTGCTTGCGGTCATGGTGGGTTCCTCCGGCGGGGGTGGTGTGGAGTTGCCGACAGGTCGACGATCAACACGCGTCTTCGAGTGTGGCGACCTTGTGTGATTACGGCATCTTGCCATTCGGGCATGTGCAATCAGATGACCAGCCATGTCAAAATCGGATAACGGGTGACCCCCGAATGACCTACGAACCGCCGCGGACCAGGTGATCACACCGGATCTTGTGCGGGGATTCCTCCTTCCGGCAGGAAGATCTTCGGCGCATCTCGGGATGTGGTCGGCCGTGAACCCCGCACTCGTGGCCGTACAGGACTTGTCGTGAAGTGGCCCGACTTGTCCCGCCATCCGTCGATGAGTCGAACCACCCATGATCGTCTGCAAATGACCTTCGAGTTGTGACCTTCGAGGTATGAAGACGTGTGGACTCGTCGTCGATGCCGTCCGTCCGGTAAGAAGGTTCCTTACACCCCTCATCCGGGGCCCAGGGCGCGTGTGCGGCGCGCCCGTCGCGTCTGAGCCCGCAGGCGTCGCCGTACGTATCGGTGACCTGGGACTTACGCGGTGCCCGCCCGCCCCCGAACCGGGAGCGGTCACCCTCAAACCATGAAGACCTAAGGGGTAACAAAAGTGGCAGCGGAGATTGTCAATCCTCGCACCGACAGCGGCGACGGAAGTACGGGCCAGGAAGGCGGCGGGGAGCCCCTCAATTCCCTGGACTCCTTCGACCCCGCCTTCGCGCTGCACCGCGGTGGCAAGATGGCCGTGCAGTCCACTGTGCCGATCCGCGACAAGGACGACCTGTCCCTCGCCTACACGCCCGGCGTCGCGCGCGTGTGCACCGCCATCGCCGAGCAGCCCGATCTGGTCAACGACTACACCTGGAAGTCGTCGGTCGTCGCCGTCGTGACGGACGGTACGGCGGTCCTCGGTCTCGGCGACATCGGTCCCGAGGCGTCCCTGCCCGTGATGGAGGGCAAGGCGATCCTGTTCAAGCAGTTCGGCGGCGTCGACGCGGTGCCGATCGCGCTCGCCTGCACGGACGTCGACGAGATCATCGAGACCGTGGTCCGCCTCGCGCCGTCCTTCGGCGGCGTGAACCTGGAGGACATCTCCGCGCCCCGCTGCTTCGAGATCGAGAAGCGGCTCCAGGAGCGCCTGGACATCCCGGTCTTCCACGACGACCAGCACGGTACGGCGGTCGTGACGCTGGCGGCCCTGCGGAACGCCGCCCGGCTGACCGGCCGCGGGCTGGGCGACCTGCGCGCCGTGATCTCGGGCGCCGGTGCGGCGGGCGTCGCCATCGCCAAGATGCTGCTGGAAGCCGGTCTCGGTGACGTCGCGGTCGCCGACCGCAAGGGCATCGTCTCCGTGGACCGCGAGGACCTCACGCCGGTCAAGCGCGAGCTCGCCGAGCTGACCAACCGGGCGGGGCTGACGGGCTCGCTGGAGGACGCCCTCGCGGGCGCGGACGTCTTCATCGGCGTCTCCGGCGGTACGGTCCCGGAGGAGGCGGTGGCCTCGATGGCGGAGAACGCGTTCGTGTTCGCCATGGCCAACCCCAACCCCGAGGTGCACCCGGACGTGGCCCACAAGTACGCGGCCGTCGTCGCCACCGGGCGCTCCGACTACCCGAACCAGATCAACAACGTCCTCGCCTTCCCGGGGATCTTCGCGGGTGCCCTCCAGGTGCGGGCCTCCCGGATCACCGAGGGGATGAAGATCGCGGCGGCTGAGGCGCTGGCGTCGGTGGTGGGGGACGATCTCGCTGCTGATTACGTCATTCCCTCGCCGTTCGATGAGCGGGTTGCTCCGGCGGTCACCGCGGCGGTGGCTGCGGCGGCCCGGGCCGAGGGTGTGGCTCGGCGCTGAGCCCCTTGGGGTGGCGGGGGCGTTTTCCTCGCCCCCGCCACCCCTACCCGTCCCTCCCCCACTCTCGGCTTCGCTCGAGCGGGAGGTGCCCCCACCAAGGGGCTGCGCCCCTGCCTTTTCAGGCGCGCGGGGAGCCGTGTCTTTAGGGGCGCGGGGAACTGCGCGAGAAGCCCCACCGGGCCCGCGGTCGCCGACTCACCCGTACCCCCGAGTCATCAGGCGCCGACGGGACGCGTGTCACAGCCGGCTTCGGTTCCCTCGGCCCCGGCGTCCCCCTATGGTCAGGCGCATGTTCGCTGCCTATGCCGCCCGCATCGACCGTGACCAACCGCTCGCCGGACTGGAGTTGGGTGACCGCCCCGCCCCGGAGCCGAGGCCCGGGTGGACGACCGTCAAGGTGAAGGCCGCCTCGCTGAACCACCACGACCTCTGGTCCCTGCGTGGGGTCGGCCTCGCGGAGGACAAGCTGCCGATGATCCTCGGCTGTGACGCCGCCGGTGTCGACGAGGACGGCAACGAGGTCGTCCTGCACTCGGTGATCGGCCAGTCCGGCCACGGTGTCGGCCCCAAGGAACCCCGCTCGATCCTCACCGAGCGCTACCAGGGCACCTTCGCCGAACTCGTCTCCGTCCCCACCTGGAACATCCTCCCCAAGCCCGCCGAGCTCTCCTTCGAAGAGGCCGCCTGTCTGCCCACCGCCTGGCTCACGGCCTACCGCATGCTCTTCACCAACGCCGGTGTACGCCCCGGTGACTCCGTTCTCGTCCAGGGCGCGGGCGGTGGTGTCGCCACCGCCGCGATCGTGCTCGGGAAGGCGGCCGGTCTGCGGGTCTTCGTTACCAGCCGGGACGAGGCCAAGCGCAAGCGGGCCCTGGAGCTGGGCGCGGTGGAGGCGCTGGAGTCGGGGGCGCGGCTGCCGCAGCGCGTCGACGCGGTCATCGAGACCGTCGGCGCCGCCACCTGGTCCCATTCGGTGAAGTCGCTGCGCCCCGGCGGCAGCCTCGTTATCTCGGGTGCCACCAGCGGCGACCGCCCCTCCCACGCCGAACTGACCCGTATCTTCTTCCTCGAACTCAAGGTCGTCGGCTCCACCATGGGCACCAAGGACGAGTTGGAGGACCTCCTCTCCTTCTGCGCCGCGACCGGCGTCCGCCCCGTCATCGACGAGGTACTGCCCCTGGACCGCGCCCGCGAGGGCTTCGAACGCCTGGCCTCGGGCGACCAGTTCGGCAAGATCGTGCTCACCACTCCCTGACGGATTCTGTCGAGACGACGGCCGGCCCGGTTCTCCGGGCCGGCCGTCGTCATGTCAACCAGGGTTGACGCGCTCGGCATGTCAATGTAAGTTGACAGTATGACCGAAGCAACGGATCTCGCCGAGCGCGCGGGCGACCGTGACCCCCGGGTCGGACTGCGGGCCGTCGCAGCACTGCGGAGGCTGCTCGAGCAGTTGGAGTCGGTGCAGGTGCGCAGCGCGCGCAATCAGGGCTGGTCGTGGCAGGAGATCGCCACGGAACTCGGAGTCAGCAGGCAGGCCGTGCACAAGAAGTACGGGAGGCATTGATGTTCGAACGGTTCACGAAAGACGCCCGTGCCGTGGTCCTGGGCGCGGTCGACCACGCCGAACGCGCCCACGCGAGGGAAGTGACCGAGGAGCATCTCCTCCTCTCCCTGCTGGACCGCGAGGCCAGCCGTGCCTCGTTCGCCCTGGCCGCGCTGGGGCTGGCCGAGGCCGACCGGCGGGACTCCGTGCAGCGGGGCCTCGCCGAGGCCCGCCGCCGAGGCGGCCTCTCCCGCGCCGACGTGGATGCGCTCTCGGACCTCGGTATCGACCTCTCCGAGATCGTCTCTCGCGTCGAAGAGGCCCACGGGGTGGGGGCGTTGGAGTCGGGTGCGAAGGGCGGCGGGAAGGGTGGAGGGAAGGGTGGAGGGAAGGGACTGGTGCGTCGCTCGGGGCATCGGCCCTTCACCCGTGATGCCAAGGACGTCCTCACCCGCTCCCTCCGCACCGCCCACGCCCACCGGGACCGCCACATCGGCGACGAGCACCTGCTCCTCGCCCTCACCACCCGCCCCGGTGTCCCGGCCGAGGTCCTCGCGGACCACGGGGTGACGTACGAGGCGTTGGAGCGGGTTCTTTACGGGGGTGGGGAGGCCAAGGCGGGGTGAGGGTGCAGGCAGGGGGTGCGCCCTGCCCGCACCCTCACCCGGCTCATCCCTTCGGCGCTCGCAGCGCCGCCCCGATGTGCGCCGCCGCCGTCGACAGGTGGCGGCGGGCGTCCCGGAGTTGGTCCTCGGTCACGCCGTGGTCGCGGGCCGCGTCGCGGATGTCGTCGCGGAAACGGTCCAGGAGACGGTCCAGGTCGCGGGCCGGGTCGCCCGTGGGGTCCTCGTGCACCCAGGCGGGTTCGTAGTCGGCCGGGAAGTCCTCGGAAGTGGTCGAGTACTCGGGCTCCCCGAAGCCGTTCCGGGTTCCGGCTCCGCCCCCGGCACCGGAACCTGCCGAGGTTCCAGCCCCCGGGGCCGTGCTGGTACCCGCCCCCGCAGCTGAACTCGTGCCGCTCTCCGCCCCCGTACGCCCGAAGCCGAAGTCCTTGCCGAACTCCTTTCCGAAGTCCTTCCCGAACTCGCCGAACTCCTTGGCCAGTTCGGTCAGCCCCTCGCGCACCCCCGTCGGCCAGTCGCCCCGGGTGAAGTGGTCCTGGACGTGGTCCTGAACCCGCTTGGCGATGCGCTGCAGCTCTTCCTGGGCCTGGGTGCGGGCCCGCTCCTGAGCCTCCTTGGCCTGGCGGCGGGCGCGCTGGGCCTCCTCGCGGGCGCGGCGGCTCTCGTCCTTCGCGCGGCGGGCCTGCTCCTTCCACTCCTGCTTGACGCGGCGCATCTCCTCCTTCGCGGCCCGCCAGGCCTCGTTGTCGGCGGACCCCCCGAACTCGCCGAACGGGCCGCGCTCCCCGTCGCCCGCTCCGCCGCCCTTGCGGGCCTCCGAGGCCGCCGCCCGCATCTCGCGGCGCAGATCGCCCGCCGCGCCCCGGACGTCGGCCCGGATCTCGGCTGCCAACTCCGCCACCGACTCGCGGATCTCCAGTTCCAGGTCAGCCAACTCGCCGCTGCGGTCCGCCAGTTCGGCGCGGCCCGCGTCGGTGATCGCGTACACCTTGCGGCCGCCCTCGGTGGTGTGGGTGACCAGGCCCTCCGCCTCCAGCTTGGCCAGGCGGGGGTAGACGGTGCCGGCGGAGGGTGCGTACAGGCCCTGGAAGCGTTCCTCCAGCAGCCTGATCACCTCGTAGCCATGGCGCGGCGCCTCGTCCAGCAGCTTCAGCAGATACAGCCGCAGGCGTCCGTGGGCGAAGACGGGGGGCATGTCAGAGCACCTTCTTGTCGGTCGTGCGAGGGGTCGTGCTGCCGGGGCTGCCGTCACCCGAACCGGTCCCTGAACCCTCCGGAGGGGCATCAGTAGGCCGGGCGGGCGCCGTGTGGCCGACCGGGCCGCCGGCCGAGTCGTGCCCGACGGGGGAGTCGGAGGAGAAAACAGGGGAGGAGTCGGGGGAGGCTGGAGTGGCGGTGGACGGGATGATATGCGGAACAGAGGAGTCCGTGGCTCCGCTTTCCGGCTCCGAGTCCCCGCCCTCGTGCCCCGAGGGCCCGCTTCCCCGCTCCAAATCCCCGGATTTCAGGGGTTCCGCTCCCTCTCCCCTCGCTTCAAGGTCACTGTCCCCCGGCTCCTCGTCCCTTGGCTCCTCGTCCCACGGTTCGTGTCCCGACGGGGGCCTGCGAAGGAGGGCGATCGAGCCGGAGAGGGTGGTGGCCTTGAGGCGGCCGTTGCCCGTGCCCAGGCGGCCGGTGACCTTGTGGGCGCCCCAGGGGCCGCTGACGCGGAGGTTGTCGAAGGCGTTGGAGATGGTGCCGCCGGCGGTGTGGGCCTCGACCTCGGCGTCGGCGGGGTGGGGGAGCCGGATGGCGATCTCGCCGGAGACGCTGGTGAGGCCGACGTCGGTGGGGCCGCCGACGGGGTCGAGGTCGAGCATGATGGAGCCGCTCACCGAGTCCGCCTTCACGGTGGGGCAGGAGCCCTCGACGACGGTCAGGTCGCCGGAGACAGAGCTGAGCCGGAGATCGCCCGTGAGGGCCTGCGCCTCCACGTTCCCCGACACCGTCGTGGCGCGCACGGGGCCCGACAGGCCGACCAGGGTGGTGTCGCCCGAGATCCCCTTCACCTCCGTACGCCCGTCGAGGCCGGACACGACCGTGGTGGCGCCGACCACTCCCACCTCGACACGGGTGCCCGCCGGGACGGCGAGCGAGACCAGCGCATTGCGCCGCCAGCCCTTCCGGTCGGGCCACTTCAGGAAGCCTTTCCAGGGGAGATCGTCGTAGGTCACGGTCAGCGTGCCGTCCTTCTGCGTCACCACCAGGGGCGGGCCCTCCATGTCGGAGACCTCCAGACGGGCGGAACCCTCGGCGGTGCCCATGACGTTCACCGTTCCGTTGACGACGCGCACATGCAGCGTCGTCACCGGTTCGTCGAACGTGAGCCTCCGCGGCTCGGCGACGGACCACTCGGGCATGGTGCTGACCTCCTCGACAGGGCATACGCGCACTATCGCGTATTCCGTGATTCACGATATATCGCGGTCACGGAAAGTCAATACACCCGTTCTGGTGATCCCGTAGGGATGTATGCGAACAAATCGCCCTAGCGTGGGTTCATGTCGACGGAACGCTCCCAGGGTCCCCGTGCCCCCCGGCCCACGCCCGCCCCCGGCGCGCTCCTGCTCTGCCGGGCGGATCCCGACTCCGTCGCCCCCGTCGCTCAACTGCTTCGCGAGCGCATGCTGCTCACCCCGGCCGGCCCGGGGTGGACCGCGCTCGTGCCGGAGGGAAAGCCCTGGTCGCATGGCGCGGAACCCGTCGATCGCGTGCTCACCGGCTGGGCCACCGCCCTCGCCGTGGGCGTCCCGTGGCCCGTACTCGCCCTGTGGTGGGACGCCGACCGCAGCGGCTACACCCTCGCCGCCGGCTTCCGTCGCACCGTCGGCTACGTATGGCTCGCGAACGGCACCCCGGTCGGCGAGGACGAGGCGATGCGTACGTTCGCCGCCCGCCTGGGCCTGGACCCGGTCCTCGACGCGCAGGCCCTGGACCACCTCACCAAGCCCGACCCGGCGGCAGGCGCCCGCGCCCGCCTGCTGGGCCTCCTCGCCGTCCTCGCCCGCGCGGGAGTGACGCTCCCCGCCGGCCTCACCCCGGGCGAACCCGCCGACCGCCTCCGCGAGGTCGCCCGTATCCAGCCCGGTGCTCAGCGCATCGAATGGACCGGCTGGCGCGGAGCCGTCCGCACGGAACTCGACGCGCTCGAACGCGGCCGCCTGGGCCCCTGGCTCCCCTGGGTGGGCACCCCCAGAGCACGCGCCCTGGCCACCGCCCAGCTCCTCGCGGGCCTGCCGCTCACGGCCTGGGGCCTGCACCGCCGAAGCCCCGGCTGGCTCTTCGCCGGCGGCCTCCTGATCGCCCACGGCACCCTCGGCCTGCTGTACGACCTGGCCCACCCACGCGACTGACCGCCCCCCGGGGACCTCCCCGGAGACCTTCTCCGGGTGGCTACTCGTCCTCGTCCTCGTCGTCCAGCCGCGCCAGCCACGTCGCCAGCCGCTCGACCGGCACCTCGAAGTCCGGGTTCAGATCGACGAACGTCCGCAACTGCTCGGCGAGCCACTCGAAGGTGACCTCCTCCTCGCCGCGCCGCTTCGCCAGTTCCTCGATGCCACGGTCGGTGAAGTACATGGGTCAAGGATAAGTGCGGGAAAACGGCCGGGCCGCACCCCCTGGGGAGGGGGTGCGGCCCGGTTGCGTACGGTCTTCGAGCGCTGTTACGCCTCGAACACCTCACGCACCAGCTGCTCCTGCTCGGCCTGGTGGCGCTTGGCCGAACCGACCGCTGGGGACGAGCCGTGCGGGCGGGAGATGCGGCGCAGGCGCTCGCCGTGGGGGACGTCCGCGCCGACCGCGAGGTCGAGGTGGTCGATCAGGTTGAGGGCGATGAACGGCCAGGCACCCTGGTTTGCCGGCTCCTCCTGGGCCCACAGGTACTTCTCGGCGTTCGGGTACTTGCCGATCTCCGCCTGGAGCTCGGCACCCGGCAGCGGGTACAGGCGCTCGATGCGGATGATCGCCGTGTCCGTGACGCCGCGCTTGCGCCGCTCGGCCTCCAGGTCGTAGTAGACCTTGCCGGCGCAGAAGACGACCTTCTTCACGGCCGCCGGGTCGACCGTCGGGTCGCCGATGACCGGGCGGAACTGCCCGCTCGTGAACTCCTCCGCCTTCGACGCGGCGGCCTTGAGGCGCAGCATCGACTTCGGGGTGAAGACGACCAGCGGCTTGTGGTGCGGGTTGTGCACCTGCCACCGCAGGAGGTGGAAGTAGTTCGACGGGGAGGTCGGCATGGCGACCGTCATGTTGTTCTGCGCGCACATCTGGAGGAAGCGCTCCGGGCGGGCGGACGAGTGGTCCGGGCCCTGGCCCTCGTAGCCGTGCGGGAGGAGCAGGGTGACGCCGGACGTCTGGCCCCACTTCTGCTCCGCCGACGAGATGAACTCGTCCACGACCGTCTGGGCGCCGTTGACGAAGTCGCCGAACTGGGCCTCCCACATCACCAGCGACTCGGGGCGGGCCAGCGAGTAGCCGTACTCGAAGCCCATCGCCGCGTACTCGGAGAGCAGGGAGTTGTACACGTTCAGCCGCGCCTGGTCCTCGGAGAGGTACATCAGCGGCGTGAACTCCTCGCCCGTCTCACGGTCGATGATCACCGCGTGACGCTGGCCGAAGGTGCCGCGCTGGGAGTCCTGGCCGGCCAGGCGGACCGGGGTGCCCTCCAGGAGGAGGGAGCCGACCGCGAGGGTCTCGCCCATGCCCCAGTCGATCGTGCCGTCCTCGACCATGGCCGCCCGGCGCTGCAGCTGCGGCAGCAGACGCGGGTGGGCGGTGATGTGGTCCGGGACGTTGACCTGGGACTCGGCGATGCGCTTGACGGTCTCCGCCGTGATCGCGGTGTTCACCGCGACCGGGAAGCCGTCCTGCGGGTCGTGGACCTCGGCGGACGCCGACTGGGAGGTGGCCTCACGGACCTCCGTGAAGACCTTCTCCAGCTGGCCCTGGTAGTCCTGCAGCGCCTGCTCGGCCTCTTCCAGGGTGATGTCGCCGCGACCGATCAGGGACTCGGTGTAGAGCTTGCGCACCGAGCGCTTCTTGTCGATCAGGTCGTACATCAGCGGCTGGGTGAAGGCCGGGTTGTCGGTCTCGTTGTGACCGCGGCGGCGGTAGCAGATGAGGTCGATCACCACGTCCTTGTTGAACGCCTGGCGGAACTCGAAGGCCAGGCGCGCCACACGGACGCAGGCCTCCGGGTCGTCGCCGTTCACGTGGAAGATCGGGGCCTCGATCATGCGGGCCACGTCCGTGGCGTACATGGAGGAGCGCGAGGACTCGGGAGCCGCGGTGAAACCGACCTGGTTGTTGATGACGATGTGGACCGTGCCGCCGGTGCGGTAACCCCGCAGCTGCGACATGTTCAGGGTCTCGGCCACCACGCCCTGGCCCGCGAAGGCCGCGTCGCCGTGCAGGGCTACCGGCAGGACCGTGAAGTCCGTGCCGCCCTTGTTGATGATGTCCTGCTTGGCGCGCGCGACGCCCTCCAGGACCGGGTCCACGGCCTCCAGGTGCGAGGGGTTCGCGACCAGGCTGACCTTGATCTGCTCGCCGTCCAGGCCGGTGAAGGTGCCCTCGGCGCCCAGGTGGTACTTCACGTCGCCGGAGCCGTGCATCGACTTCGGGTCGAGGTTGCCCTCGAACTCGCGGAAGATCTGCGCGTACGACTTGCCGACGATGTTCGCGAGGACGTTCAGCCGGCCGCGGTGGGCCATGCCGATGACGACCTCGTCGAGACGGGACTCCGCCGCCGAGTCGATGACCGCGTCGAGCAGCGGGATGACGGACTCGCCGCCCTCCAGGCTGAAGCGCTTCTGGCCGACGTACTTCGTCTGCAGGAACGTCTCGAAGGCCTCCGCCGAGTTCAGCCGGCGCAGGATCCGCAGCTGCTCCTCGCGCTCCGGCTTGGTGTGCGGGCGCTCGATGCGGTCCTGGATCCAGCGGCGCTGCTTCGGGTCCTGGATGTGCATGAACTCGATGCCGGTCGTGCGGCAGTACGAGTCGCGCAGGACGCCGAGGATGTCGCGGAGCTTCATCAGGGACTTGCCCGAGAAGCCGCCGACCGCGAACTCGCGCTCCAGGTCCCACAGGGTGAGCCCGTGCTCGGTGATGTCCAGGTCGGGGTGCTTGCGCTGGCGGTACTCCAGCGGGTCGGTGTCGGCCATGACGTGGCCGCGGACCCGGTAGGAGTGGATCAGCTCGAAGACACGGGCGGCCTTGGTGACGTCGTCGTCGTGCGAGGCGTCGATGTCCTTGAGCCAGCGGACCGGCTCGTAGGGGATGCGCAGGGCCTCGAAGATGTCGTCGTAGAACCCGCCCTCGCCGAGCAGGTAGTTGGCGACGATCCGCAGGAACTCGCCGGAGGCGGCGCCCTGGATGACCCGGTGGTCGTACGTCGAGGTCAGGGTCATGACCTTCGAGATGCCCAGCTTGTTCAGGGTGTCCTGGGACGTGCCCTGGAACTCGGCCGGGTAGTCCATGGAGCCGACGCCCATGATGACCGACTGACCGGGCATCAGACGCGGGACCGAGTGGACGGTGCCGAGGCCGCCGGGGTTGGTCAGGGAGACCGTGACGCCGGTGAAGTCGTCCATCGTCAGCTTGCCGTCACGGGCGCGGCGGACGATGTCCTCGTAGGCCTGCCAGAACTCGAAGAAGTTCAGCGTCTCGGCCTTCTTGATGCCCGCGACGACCAGCTGGCGGTCGCCGTTGGGCTTCACCAGGTCGATGGCGAGGCCGAAGTTGACGTGGGCCGGCTTGACCAGGGTCGGCTTGCCGTCCTTCTCCGCGAAGGAGTAGTTCATCGACGGCATGGCCTTGATGGCCTGCACCATCGCGTAGCCGATCAGGTGCGTGAAGGAGATCTTCCCACCCCGGGCACGCTTCAGGTGGTTGTTGATGACGATGCGGTTGTCGAACAGCAGCTTCACCGGGACGGCGCGCACGGACGTGGCCGTGGGCAGCTCCAGGGAGGCGTTCATGTTCTTCGCGACCGCGGCGGCGGGGCCGCGCAGTGTGACCAGCTCCGGGCCCTCGGCGGACGCGGCGGGCGCGGCCTGCTTCGCGGGGGCGGCGGCCGCCGGCTTGGCGGGCGCGGGGGCCGCTGCGGCCGCGGGCTTCGCGGCGGCCGCGGCCGGGGCAGCGGCTGCGGGCTTCGCGGCGGCCGGAGCGGGGGCGGCCGGGGCCGCCGGAGCGCTCTGGGCCGGGGCGGCGGGTGCCGCGGGCGTGGTGGTCGCTGCGGCTCCCGTGGCCGCAGTGCTCGCCGGAGCCGAGGCGGCGGCCGCGCCCGGCTTGTAGTCGGCGAAGAAGTCCCACCAGGCTCGGTCTACCGAATTCGGATCCTGGAGGTACTGCTGATAGATCTCGTCGACGAGCCACTCGTTCGGACCGAAGGCCGCGGCGGGGTTCTTACCCGCTTGGTCTGCGTCGGTCGAGATGCTCGAGTTACTGGGGGACTGTGGCGACACGGCGGCAACCGCCCTCTTCCGCTTCACAAGGTGATGGACAGCGGGAATCAAGGCTACGCCCCCGTGGCCGGGAAGGTCAGGCCGAGTCCGCTCTTCGTCGCGTAAGTCACATCGGAAAGCGTGTTTCGGTGGTGGAAATGGCGGGAAACAAGCGTGGTTCCGGTTTGGAACGGGGGTGGGGGGCTGGTGCCGGGCATGCGTCGGGTGGGGCCTGCGGGGATGTGCACGCGGCCCTCTGCTCGAACGCACCTGATCACACGTGTCCGGCTGGGCGGACCTGCCGTGGATCTTGTGGCTCCGGTTGAGACTTTACGTCAACTTGGCAGAGATGTAAGCCCCGGGAGGATGAGCGATATTTGGCAATGGCGGGGGGATTCGGCCATGTGTGATGTGGGTATTACGTGATTTTTCCGCCCCCGCCGCCCCTACCCGTCCCATCCTGTCCCTGGGGGCCGCGCCCTCAGACCCCCGGGCCGTGTGGGTGAGTGGTCGGGTGCGGGTCGTGTGGGGTTGCTCGCGCAGTTCCCCGCGCCCCTGAAGGCCTGTGGTTCCCCGCGCCCCAGAAGGCGGCCCTCAGAGGCTCGCGCGGTCGCCGGTCCTCGGAGGCTCGCGCCGTTGCCCGCTCCCGAGTGCTCGGGCAGTTACTCGCTCCCCAGAAGCTTGAGCCGTCGCCGGCCCCCGAGAGGCTCGCGCAGTTGCCCGCTGCTCAGGAGCTTGTGGGTCACTGGGTTCTTGAGGGCACTCCTGGTAGGGCGACCTGGATGCGGCAGCCCTTCGGGGACTCCGCCACTCCGATACGGCCGCCGTGCAGGTCGACCGCCCAGCGGGCGATGGCCAGGCCCAGGCCTGTGCCGCCGTCGCTGCCGGGGCCGTGGGGGGAGCTGACGGCGCCGCGGTTGAAGCGTTCGAAGACGCGGTGCCATTCGGACTCGGGGATGCCAGGGCCCTCGTCCAGGACCTCCAGGTCCAGGGATTCCGGGGTCGGGCCCCGGCGCGCCCTCACCGTGACGCGGCCGTGGGCCGGGCTGTGCTTGACTGCGTTGTCGATGAGGTTGGCGACGACCTGGTGGATGCGCTCCGGGTCGGCGTTCGCGGTGAGCTCCGGCGGGTGGACGTCCAGGTGCAGGTGGACGTCCGTACGGGTGTGCTTGCCGGAGTCCGAGGCGACGCCGCCGCGGGCGGAGGACACCATCTGGGCCTCCTTCAGGACGCCCGAGAGGTACGGCCAGACCTCGAAGCGGCGGCGGCGGAGCGGGACCACGCCGTTGTCCAGCCGTGAGAGGTCCAGGAGGGTCTCCACCAGGCGGCCCAGGCGTTCCGTCTGCTTCAGAGCCGTGCGCATCGTCTCGGGGTCGGCCTGGGTGACGCCGTCGACGATGTTCTCCAGGACCGCGCGGAGGCCGGCGATGGGGGTGCGGAGCTCATGGGAGACGTTCGCCACGAGCTCCTTGCGCTGGCGGTCCTGGGCCTCCAGCTCGTCGGCCATGAGGTTGATCGTGTGGGCGAGGTCGCCCAGCTCGTCCCGCCGGTTCTCGCGGACCCGGCGCGTGTAGTCACCGCGCGAGATGGACCGGGCGACCGCGTTCATCTCGTCCAGCGGGGCGGTGAGCGAATGCGCCACGAACTGCGTAATCAACAGCGTGGCGATCATCGAGAACACCGTGATGAAGCGCAGCTCCGTCTTGGTGTGCACCGCGATCATCGACAGACCGGTCGTGATCAGGACCGAGATGACGACGAGCGCGCCGAGCTTCGTCTTGATCGAGAAGGGGCGCAGACCGCCGAGCGGTGCCGCGCCCTTCCGCGACTGCGCGCCACCGAGGTTCCGTGACCGTGGGTCACCGAGTCCGCTCATCACGCCACCAGCCCCCTGTGCCTACGTGTCTGCGTCTGCCCTGCGTGCGCGGGGCGGGCGCCGGTGTCAGGGGGTCGGGGTCTCCAGGGCGTACCCGACGCCGTGCACCGTGCGGATCCGCTCCGCGCCGATCTTCCGCCGCAGCGCCTTGATGTGGCTGTCCACGGTCCGCGTCCCGGACGCGTCCGCCCAGTCCCACACCTCGGCGAGCAGCTGCTCGCGCGAGAGTACGGCACGCGGGGTGTTCGCGAGGCAGACGAGGAGGTCGAACTCGGTGGGCGTGAGGTGCACGTCCTCGCTGCGCACCCGGACCCGGCGCTGTGCGTGGTCGATCTCCAGCTCGCCGAGGCGCAGGATGCCCGAGCGCGGCGTGGTGGCGGCCAGCGCGGCCCGCTCCACCCGGCGCAGCAGGACGTGCACGCGCGCGGCCAGCTCACGCATGGAGAACGGCTTGGTCATGTAGTCGTCGGCGCCGACGCCGAGCCCGACCAGCATGTCCGTCTCGTCGTCCCGGGCGGTGAGCATCAGCACGGGGACGGGCCGCTGGGCCTGGACGCGCCTGCACACCTCCAGGCCGTCGAAGCCGGGCAGCATGATGTCGAGGATCAGCAGGTCGGGCTGCCAGGCCTCGGCGGTGTCGACCGCGGCCGGTCCGTCGGACGCGGTCTGTACGACGAAACCCTCGGCGCGCAGGCGGGCCGCGATGGCGTCGACGATCGTCGGGTCGTCCTCGACCACCAGCACCCGGCGCTGCGCGCCCGGCGTCGCCGTGGTGCTGCTGTGGGAGGTGTGTGTCTGCTCCATCGCCCGCCCCTGAGTTGCTTTCCGGAATCCGTGGGGTGATCCCTTGACTGCGCGTGGGTGCGCATGACTGCGATTGACGCTTGAATGATCGGCGCCAGGCAAGCAGGGTACGGGCAGTCACCACGCCACGGCTATCCAGGTCGGACCGCGAGGTGCACGACGTCCGGAACTCCTCGGGCAACCGGGATCTCTTCGGTACGCACCTGTTGGAACCCGGCATTCCCCAAGGTTTCCTCGAATTCCGCAGATGGCTGTGCCGACCACACGGCAAGCACCCCACCAGGCCTCAACACCCTTGCGCAGCTTGCCAGTCCGGCCGGGGCGTACAGGTTCTCGTTGCCCTCGGACACGGTCCAGTCGGGCCCGTTGTCGATGTCCAGGCAGAGCGCGTCGAACGTGGCGGATGTCTCATTGACGTAGGCGACGAGATCGGCTTCCACGATGTTCGTACGGGGGTCGGCGAGGGCTTCCGAGGACACCGCGGCCAGCGGTCCGGAGCGGTGCCACTCGATGACGGAGGGTTCGCGTTCGACAACCGTGATCGGTCCCCAGCGCGGGTCGGCGGCGGCGTGCGCGAGGGAGAAGCCGACGCCCAGACCCCCGATCAGCACACTTGGCCGAGAACGGCCGTTCAGTGCGGCGAGGGCGGCGTCGACCAGCAGCCGCTCCGAGCGGCCGTCCGAAGTGTCCATCAGAAAGCACCCGTTGGCGATGATCTGCAGCAGCTCTCCGTGCCGTCGCAGTACTACTTCGCCGTAGGGGCCCTCCCGCCGGTCGATGACTTCGGGTTCGTCGCGTTCTTCGGTGATGGGCATCCGCCCATCCTTACGTGTCCGTGGCGCGAGGGCGGCCGAATTACGTCGGCCCTGCGACTGCGTGCGATGACTCGGCGTGATCAGAGCGTCAGGCCGTGGCCGTACGGGAAGACCGGGTCCTCGGTGTCGTGGGGGACGTCCGGGCGGGACGCCTCCACCGCCTTCATGGAACGCGGCAGTTCGAAGGGCAGCCGCCCCTCGGCCCGTGCCCGCCCGAAGGCGATGTCGAGCAGGGCCGTGTCGCTCGCCCCGTAGTCGGCGACGAGCGCGGCGGCCTTCGCGGCGATCTCCGGGAGCACGGCGGGCCGCTCCAGGTTGACGCAGACCAGGGTGGGCACGGCCTCCAGCAGCGCCAGGATCTCCTTCAGCCGTTCCTCGCCGAACGCCAGTGACCCGGAGTGGAAGAAGGACTCCAAGAACCCCGGCCGCTCCTCGTACGGCGTCCGCAACCGCAGTACGGCCACGTCCGCGTGGGCCGGGTCGGTCACGACGTTGCCGTACAGGGACGCGGTCTGCGCGCCCACACCCTCGACGTAGAGGTTCGGGCGGTCGGTGAGTGGGAGGAGGGAGTGGTTGGTCAGGACGGTGAGCGAGCGGCGCTGGGCCGCCTCGCCGAGGGCGGTGAACTCGCTCGCGCCGACGGTCTCCTCGGCCCGGTCCGGGTCGACGTACCGCCGCTCGAAGAGGCCGAGGACGAACTTCTCGCGCAGGAGGCGGCGTACGGAGGCGTCGATCCGCTCCTCGGAGATCCGGCCGGAACGGACCAGTTCGACGATCACCTCGGGGCACTGTTCGCCGCCGAACTGGTCGGCGCCCGCGTCCAGGGCCTTCGCCGCGCGTTCGGCGACGGTGAGGTGTTCGATGCCCCAGGCGCGGGCCTCGTGCGACTCGCCGCCGAGGGGCGCGCCGGTGAGCAGGCCCCAGTCGGTGCGGACGATGCCGTCGAAGCCGAGGCGGTCGCGCGGCAGCCCGGTCAGGACGTCCCGGTTGAAGCCGAAGCCGACCTCCTCCCAGCCGTCCGCGCCGATCGGTCGGCCGTGGCACGGCGTCATCTGCGAGCAGCCGGCCTCGACGGCGGCCTGGAAGGGCGCGAGGTGGTGGTCGTGCATGCCGCCGGGAAAGTGCCTGACCACGGCGGCGACCGAGCGCGGGCCGAGCCGGGGCCCCTGCAGACCGCGAACGTACGCCCGGACGAGCGCGCTCGTGACCTCGGCGGACGAACCGAAGGTCCCGGACTGGCGGGACCGGCGGGGTTCGGTGGCGAGGTCGATCTGTGGGTGGAGGGCGACGCGGAAGCCGACGGAGAGGTACTCACGGCGGACCGTGTCGCCGAACCTCTCCACCAGCTCCGGTTCGCCGATCGCGGCCAGGCCCAGGGGCTCGGGCCAGGCCGAGAAGGCACCGGAGCCGAAGGGCACGCCCGGGTTGTGGGTGAACGAGTGGCGCGGGTCGGTGGAGAGGGTCACCGGGATGCCGAGCCGGGTGTCCGCCGCGAGCGCCTGGAGCCGGTTGACCCACTCGGCCGTCTCCCGGACGCCGTACTGACCCACGAGGTCGAAGTGGGTCAGATGACCGTCCGCGACCAGCTCGGTGGTGCCCTGCCGGACGAACGGCCCGTCACCCGCCTCGGCGAGCGTTCCGTCGTCGTTCATCGTCAGCATCGTGTGGAAGAGCTGGCCCGCCTTCTCCGCGAGGGTCATCCGGGCCAGGAGGTCTTCCACCCGTTCGTCGACGGGACGGTGGGGGTCGCGGTACGGGGCTGTGGGCATCCGGGATTCCTTGTGCGTGGGACCGGGCGGGGTGCGTGATGCGGGGCGGCGCTGGGCCACTTGACCGAGCGGACGAACGGCGGGAGGGGGGAGGGCGTTGCCGATGTCGAGGAATGACGGCCATGGGCTCTCCTGGGGGACGAGGGCGGCATCGGTGCCGCGCGGGCTCGTTCAGGGAAGCAGCAGAACCGAGTGGGTCATAGGTTTTGGGCAAGTGGCCACAATCACGCGGCACATGGCTTGAAGGAAAGGGGTGGATGACTCGTGTAACCGCCGGTCCGCCCGCCCCTTCGGGGCCGCGCGGCAGGGGTCTATGGTGGCGGGCATGGTGCGGAACCGGAGGTCGGAAGGGTCCGACGGGCACGGGCACGGGCGTGGGCGTGGGCGGGAAGGGGCCGGACCGGAGGGGGCCGGGGCGCGAAGACCGGCGGGGAGCGGTGGGCGGCGGCCCGGCGGGTCCCGGGCGCGTGGCTCGTACGCCGTCGGTGACGAGCGGCGGCTGCGCATCCTCGACGCGGCCGTCGAGCACTTCGCCCAGCGGGGTTTCCACGCCTCCTCCCTCACCCGGATCGCCAACGACGTCGGCATCACCCAGGGTGGGCTGCTGCACCACTTCCGCAGCAAGGAGGACCTTCTCGTCCAGGTCCTGGAGCGCATAGACGCAACCGACCGGGAGCGGTTCTTCTCACGGGAGTTCGAGTCGGCGGGTCAGATGTTCGCGGCGCTCGTGAAGCTCGCCGAGTACAACAGCACGCGCCTGGGCCGCACCCGTATGTTCAACGTCCTGGCCGCCGAGGCGGGCGACCCCGCGCATCCCGCCCACGCGTATTTCGTCAAGCGGTACGCCGAGGTGGTGGACACCGTGTCCGGGGCGCTGAGGCGCGGGGTGGACACGGGGGAACTGCGGGCCGACGCGGATGTAGTGGCCGTCGCGCAGGAGTTGGCCGCCGTGATGGACGGGCTGCAGATCCAGTGGGTGCTGGATCCGACGGGGTTCGACATGCCGGGCCGGTTCCGGGCGTATGTGGAGCGGGTGGTGCGGGAGATGGGTGCGGAGGTTCCGTAGGACGGTTGCCGGGTTGCCGGGTTGCCGGGTCGCCGGGTTGCCGGGTTGCCGGGTCGCCGGATTGCTGGGCTGTCGGGCTGTCAGGTTGCTGTGAATCGTGTCGAGGGTGGTGGGGGTCACAGACACCGGGGTGCCGGGGAGTCGAGGGTGAGGTGAAACGGAAGGAGCGCTTCACCTTGGATGCCGCCGAGACTGTGGAGCCTGTGGAGACCGGGGCCGTGCTCGACGGGATCCCGCGGCAGCCGGGTTCCGCGTCGGCACCGGCACCGGCACCGGTGGCGATGGCGATGGCGGAACAGGAGCCCGCGGGGCTCGACCGGCGCGCGCTCCACGGGACCGCCCGCCTGCGCGCCCGGTTGACCGGACTGTCCGTCCGGCTGATCCACGCGCACCCCTGGCGGCTGCTCCCCACGCCCAAGGGCACGCCCTTCACCTTCTTCTACGCCACCCTCCTGCTGTTCACCTCGGTCGTCGCCGAGTACGCCGACCCCGCCCTGGTGTACGCGCTGCACCAGGGCTCCAGCACGGATGTGGCGCATCTGGTCCGGAACCCGGTGCTCGTGTTGTTCGCGAGTGCGCTGTGGGTCGCGGGCGGGGTCGGTTCGCCGTACGCCCTCGGTTTCCTGCTGGTGCTGACCGCGCTGGAACGCCGTATCGGAGGGTGGCGCACGGCCGGGGTCTTCCTGCTGGGCCACGTCCTCGCGACCCTCGCGACCGAGGTTCCGGTGGGCCTCGCAGTCCTCGCCGGCCACCTTCCCGACAGCTCACTCCACCGCCTCGACTACGGCATCAGCTTCGGGGTGTCGGCGAGCGTGGGGGCGTTGGCGGGTCTGCTGTCGCCGTGGCTGCGGTGGCCGATTCTGCTCGGCTTCGGCGGGACGCTGGTGGACGACCTGATCGCGTTCATGGACCCGATGACGAACTGGGGGCATCTGATGGCCTTGGCGATCGGGGTGGCCACGTGGCCGGTCGTGCGGCGGTGGTGGCGCGCGGGCCGGGGCGGCCGGGGGTTCCCGGGAGCCGGTGCGGGGCGGGTTCAGGCCACGACCGCCGCATAGCCGCCGGCCGCTGTTCCCGAGGCGATCGCGTTCGTAGGACGACGGCCTCCGCCGCCCTCGCGACCGCCTCCGGGTACGGCCGGGGAGGTGCGCCGGTAGCGCGAGCGCCGCTCGCGCGCCGCTCGGGGGCGGCGAGGGGCGCGAGAGTGTTGGTGTGCCGGACGAGGCCGGCTGGTTCGGCTTCCGGTGGGGGCGACGGGCGTTCGCGCCCCTCCAGCCCTACGGCCGCCCCGCGAACTTCTCGCTCGTCCAGCGCTACGGCCGCCCCGCGAACTGAGCGCTGGTCAACGGTGCCTCCACCGTCCAGCCCAGCGATTCGTAGAGCCCCCGCCCGTCCGGTGTTCCGCCCAACACCCCCACCTCCGCGCCCTGTTCGAGCGCGGCATGGGAGAGGGTGCGCATGACGACGGTGCCGAGGCCCCGGCGGCGGTGGTTCGGGGAGGTCTCAATCTGGTCGACGACCGCTGTCGCCCCGGGGGCGGCGATCTGGCCGCGCGCCGCCCAGGAGCCGTCCGGGGCGGCGATCATCACCCGGGTCACGCCGCCGCGGGACCAGGTGCGGAGGCGGTAGCCGTTGGGCAGGGGCGGGGCGGCCCTCCACGTCTTCAGGTGGACGGACATCAGGTAGCCCGGCTCGGGGTCGACCCACCAGCCCTCGCCCAGCCAGAGGGCCACCTTCGACGACTCCGCGAAGACCTTGAGCCAGATCCCGGCGCCGGTGACGGCGCCGGCCACCTTCCGGACGGCCTCCTCCTCCACCTCGTCGTTCGTGGCGGCGAAGACATGGCGGGTGACGTGGTGGGCCATCCCCACGTCGACCGTGAAGCCCCAGGGCTCCACCACCGGAGGCGCCGCGCCACGCGACACGACCCATCCGTCGACCCAGGCCCGCACGATTCCGTCCACTGAACAACCCCCGTGTCGATGAATGTAGGTAATAGGTGAGACTGACCTGAGGCTATTACTGGTACGTGGCGGTGCGCGACCCCCATGTCCGTCTTTTCTCCTCGTGCTTGATCGCCCACAGCGAACGGCCACTCCCTCGGGGAACATTCGTCGGCTCATGTGCATTGAGTCGGCATAGCTCAACTTGACTGCCGAGGGAGAGATCATGGCTTCGACGTCCGCACCGCTCACCCTGCCCGTGTTGCCGCTCGACGAGGAGGTCGTGCTGCCGGGAATGGTGGTGCCGCTGGACCTCAACGACACGGATGTACGGGCCGCGGTGGAGGCCGCGCAGGCGGCGGCGCGGGCGGAGCCCGGGAAGCCCCGGGTGCTGCTGGTGCCGCGGATCGACGGGGCGTACGCGAGCACGGGCGTGCTCGGCACCGTAGAGCAGGTCGGACGGCTGGCCGACGGGGACCCCGGGGCGCTGATCCGGGCGCGTGGCCGCGTACGGATCGGGGCCGGGACCACCGGGCCCGGTGCCGCCCTGTGGGTCGAGGGGACACGGGTCGACGAGAGCGTGCCGGAGCCGCTGCCCGGACAGGTCACCGAACTCGTCAAGGAATACAAGGCACTTGCCACCAGCTGGCTGCGCAAGCGCGGCGCCTGGCAGGTCGTCGACCGGGTGCAGGCCATCGACGACGTGTCCGCGCTCGCCGACAACTCCGGGTACTCGCCCTTCCTCACCACCGAGCAGAAGATCCAGCTCCTGGAGACCGGCGACCCCGTCGCCCGGCTGAAGCTCGCCACCCAGCTGCTGCGCGACCACCTCGCCGAGCAGGACGTCGCCGAGACCATCGCCAAGGACGTCCAGGAGGGCGTCGACAAGCAGCAGCGCGAGTTCCTGCTGCGGCGTCAGCTCGAAGCCGTCCGCAAGGAACTGCGCGAGCTGAACGGCGAGAAGGAGGGGGAGGAGTCCGACGACTACCGGGCGCGTGTCGAGGCCGCCGATCTGCCGGAGGCGGTGAGGGAGGCCTCGCTCAAGGAGGTCGACAAGCTGGAGCGGTCGAGTGACCAGTCGCCCGAGGGCGGATGGATCCGGACCTGGCTCGACACGGTGCTCGAACTCCCCTGGAACGAGCGGACCGAGGACGCGTACGACATCCAGGGCGCCAAGGGTGTGCTCGACGCCGAGCACGCCGGGCTGGAGGACGTGAAGGAGCGCATCACCGAGTACCTGGCCGTGCGGAAGCGGCGCGCGGACCGGGGGCTGGGCGTCGTCGGCGGGCGGCGCGGCGGTGCCGTGCTGGCCCTCGTCGGGCCGCCCGGCGTCGGCAAGACCAGCCTCGGCGAGTCCGTGGCGCACGCCATGGGGCGGAAGTTCGTCCGGGTCGCGCTCGGTGGTGTGCGGGACGAGGCGGAGATCCGGGGACACCGGCGTACGTACGTGGGCGCGCTGCCCGGTCGTATCGTCCGCGCCATCAAGGAGGCCGGGTCCATGAACCCCGTCGTCCTGCTCGACGAGATCGACAAGGTCGGCTCCGACTTCCGGGGTGACCCGGCCGCGGCCCTCCTCGAAGTCCTCGACCCGGCCCAGAACCACACCTTCCGGGACCACTACCTGGAGGTGGAGCTGGACCTGAGCGACGTCGTCTTCCTCGCCACCGCGAACGTGCTGGAGGCGATCCCCGAGGCCCTGCTCGACCGGATGGAGCTCGTCCGGCTGGACGGCTACACGGAGGACGAGAAGGTCGTCATCGCCCGGGACCACCTGCTGCCCCGGCAGCTGGAGCGGGCCGGGCTCGGCGCTGACGAGGTCACCCTCGACGAGAGCGCGCTGCGCAAGCTCGCCGGTGAGTACACGCGCGAGGCGGGCGTACGGAACCTGGAGCGGTCCGTGGCGCGGCTGCTGCGCAAGGTCGCCGCCCAGCACGAACTGGGGCAGCGGGAGCTGCCGTTCACCGTCACCGACGGCGATCTGCGCGGGCTCATCGGGCGCCCGCACCACGTACCCGAGTCCGCCCAGGACCCGGCGGAGCGGCGTACGGCCGTGCCCGGCGTCGCGACCGGCCTCGCGGTCACCGGCGCGGGCGGCGACGTCCTGTACGTCGAGGCGTCACTGGCCGACCCGGAGACGGGCGCGGCGGGGCTGACCCTCACCGGCCAGCTGGGCGACGTGATGAAGGAGTCCGCGCAGATCGCCCTCTCCTTCCTGCGCTCGCACGGCGCGGAGCTGGAACTGCCCGTCGCCGACCTCAAGGACCGGGGCGTGCACATCCACTTCCCGGCGGGGGCCGTGCCGAAGGACGGGCCGAGTGCCGGTGTCACCATGACGACCGCGCTCGCCTCGCTGCTGTCCGGCCGGCTCGTCCGCACGGACGTGGCGATGACGGGAGAGGTCTCGCTGACGGGGCGGGTGCTGCCCATCGGCGGCGTCAAGCAGAAGCTGCTCGCCGCGCACCGGGCCGGCGTCACCACCGTCGTCATCCCCAAGCGGAACGAGGCCGACCTCGACGACGTCCCCGCCGAGGTCCTCGAGAAGCTCGACGTCCACGCCGTCACCGACGTCCGCCAGGTACTGGAACTGGCGCTCGCCCCGGCGGAGGCGGGGGTGCCTCTGGCGGCGTGACGGGTGGCCCCCCGCGGGCCTGAAGGCGACCGGCGGCGCCCCTGAAAAGCATGGGGCGCCGCCCCTTGCTTTTCAGGGGCGCGGGGAACTGCGCGAGAAGCCCCACCGGACCCGCAGGCGACCTGGACCGTGTCCGCCCCCACCTGCGAAATACTGACCGGTGCTGCCCGCGCAGGCGGCCCTGACGGAACCCCTCAGGTACCCGGAATCGGAATCAGGAGCACCGACGTGCACGACGAAGGCGGAACCGGCGGCGACGGCGGCAGCGGGGCCGATATGCCGGTGGGCGGTATGGACCAGGCATACCTCGCGCTGGAACGGGAGTTGACGGTCCTGCTGCGGCGTGCCCGCGCCAAGTCCGGGGAGATGGCCCGGGCCGTCCACCCCGACCTGGAGTCCGCCGCCTACGGCCTCCTCGCCCGCCTCGACGAGGCCGGCCGCCTCCGCGCCACCGAACTCGCCGCCTACATCGGCGTCGGCAAGGCCACCATGTCCCGTCAGCTCCGCGCCCTCGAACACCTCGGCCTCATCGCCCGCGAACCCGATCCCGCCGACGGCCGCGCCTGGCTCGTCCACCTCACGGACGAGGGTCGCGCCCGCTTCCGCGCGGTCCGGGACGCCCGCCGGGTCGCGTACGTACGGCAGTTGGCGGGCTGGGACCGCGACGAGGTGGCCGAACTGGCGCGGCTGCTGCATCAGTTGAACCGAGGGGTGGAGGGCTGAGGAGAGGAGGGGAGCCCTCACAACTCCGCGAACACCACGCTCGCGTCGTCGTGCCGCTTGCTCCTGCCCAGGAACTCCCGCTCGGCATCGGCGCGTTCGAGTTCCCGCACGCGGTCCACCAGTGCCCCTGCCCCCTTCCTTCGTACGAAGGTGAAGCAGTCCTCCCAGTCGCCCTGCCGGAACTTCTCCACCCACCGGGTGGCGCCGTCCGTCAACGCGGCCAGTGCCCGGACCTTCTCGCGCGGGACGATCCCTGTCACCGCCCGCTCGGCCACAGCCGGATCCGCCGCCGCCGTCCAGAAGCCGCCCTCCTTGTTCCGGACCGTCGAGTCGGCGATCGCGGCCGTGGCGAGGGAGGCGCGCGGCAGCCTCGACAGACGGTCGTCCAGCACCGTCGTCACCACTCCGTCCGGCCCCTCGAACAGCAGCGCCGAATCGGAGAGGACCAGGTACTCCACCGCCTCCGTCGACCAGCGGGCGAGGACCACTGTGGCCTGTGGTGTTCGTGGGTGAGAAAGGTCACAGGTTTGGCCGTGCGCCTGGGCGGTACGGGAAATGGCCTGTGAGAGGACGGTGGTCAGCGATGAATCCCGTTCCGAAACGGACAGTTCGGCCAGGGTGTGGCCGAGGCGGGAAGTGAACCATGCGACCGAATGTCGACAGCCGTAGTCCGTGGGCGGCGGCGTCACGCCGTCGAGGAGGACGAGCGTGCCGCCCTGTCCTTTGGCGGTGAGGGCGAGCCGCGCGAAGTCCTCGTTGGGGCGGAGGGGGTCGCCGGGTTCCGAGACGAGTTCGGTGCGCATTCGGCCAGTCTGCACGAGCCCCCCCACATGATCCGCGAAAGGCCGACAACGGTCGCCGTACGACCCGGACCCTCCAGGCCGGGCGCCGGGTTTGGCATGGAATGATCGTGAGCGGTGAAGCGCGGCGGCGAATACTGTCAAAGCGCGTCGCCGACGTCCAACCGGCCCGTCGTGCGGGGCATCGGCGCGAGCCGGAGGAACTTGCCCGCCAACTCCCGGGGGATGTTCACTCCTTCGGGTGGCGGGACTGATGATGCGGGACCACTGCCCACCGGCACTGGGAGGGTCGGGAGCCGTACCGGGGGGACGGCCGTAGTTGACCAGTTGACGGATCGTCACCCGGGCCCATGGGTACACGAGTCAGGAATGCGAGCACCGGTGCAGAAGACGCGGCCTCGGCGCACAGGCAAGCAGGCAGCTTCGAAGGCCTCCGTGGCCTCCCCGAACCAGCAGGGGACGGCACAGGCGCAGGCCCCCACCGTCGGCACCGGGCGGAAGGCGCACGTACGCAACCGGCTCATCGTCGCCGTGGCCGTCGTGGCCGCCGCCATAGCGGGCGCGGGGGCGCCCTCGATCCTCGCCGCGTCGGAGCAACTGCACGACACCCAGAGCCTGGTCACGCTGGCCAGGCAGACCCAGGAGACGCTCACCCTCGCGCACGCGCTGTCCGACGAGCGCGACGAGGTCACCGCGTACATCGCCGCCGGGCGGCCCAAGTCGGCCGCGCCCAGCAAGCAGCGCAGTGACCGCGTCGACCGCCAGGTCGAGGAGCTGAGCGCGGACACCGACACCTCCGCCGCGCTGCGCGAGACCATCGAGAGCACCGAGTCCATCGCCGGCGTACGCCAGGCGGCGCTCTCCGGGAAGAGCACCGCGCTCGAAGCGCACCACGCGTACACCGCCGTCGTCACCGAACTCCACGCCCTCGCCGAGGAACTGGCCGAGCAACTGCCGCCCCGGGCGGGCGGCGGCGGCAGTACTCACGCGCTCGCCGAACTCGACACCGCCGTCCAGCAGGCCGCGGCCGCCCGGGGCCTGCTCGTCGCCGCGCTCAGCGTCCCGACGACCACCCGGACGGTCATCGACCCCACCACCGGGCTGCCCACCACCACGACCGGCGCCTCGGCCGCCGACGAGAAGCAGCGCGACGCCCTCACCGCCGCCGCCCAGCAGGCCCGCGTCCGCTCCGACGCCGCCCTCGCCCACTTCCGCGAGACCGCGCCCGCCGCCACCCGCTCCTCGTACGACGCCACGGTCACCGGCCCCGAGGCCGACACCGCCGACACGTACCTGACGGACCTCACCGACCAGCCCACGCTCTCCGACCGCGAGGCGGGCACCAGCGCGAAGAAGGTCGACACGGCGCTCTCCGCCCGCGTGGACCTGATGCGCGGCGCCGAGTCCTCCCTCTACGACCGGCGCACCAAGGACCTCGCCCAGCTGCGCGACGAGGACGTCACCGCGCTCGAGATCCGGGTCGCCGTCCTCGGCGCCCTGATGCTCCTCGCCGTCGGCGTCGCCACCGGCATGGCCCGCTCCCTCACGCGCCCGCTCGCGGTCGTGCGCATCGGCTCCGCCCGGGTCGCCGGTGACCCGGCGAACGAGGAACCGGTCAAGTTCACCGGCCGCAACGACGAGTTCGCGCAGGTCGTGCGCTCGGTCAACGCGCTCCACGCGCACGCCCTCGCCCTGCACGAGCGCCTCGCGCCCCTGGAGGGCGACCGCAAGCACCTCATCGGCCAGCGCCAGGCCATGGCCGACGACCGCGACCGGCTGCGTGCCGAACTCGCCGAGGCGACCGCCCATCTGACGAAGGTCCAGCACAGCGTCCACGCCACCTTCGTCAACCTCGCGCTGCGCACCCTCGGCCTCGTCGAGCGGCAGCTCGCCGTCATCGAGTCCCTGGAGGAGCGTGAGCAGGACCCGGACCGGCTCGCCACCCTCTTCAAGCTCGACCACTTCGCCACCGTCATGCGCCGCCACAGCGAGAACCTCCTCGTGCTGGCCGGCCACGAGCACGTCCAGCACCACGCCGGGTCCGTCCCGCTCGTCGACGTCGTGCGCGCCGCGGTCAGCGAGATCGAGCGCTACGAACGCGTCCGCATCGCCGCGCTGCCGCCGCACGCGCACGTCGCGGGGTTCGCCGCCGACGACCTCAGCCACCTCCTCGCCGAACTCCTGGAGAACGGCACGACGTTCTCGCCGCCGGAGATGTCCGTCGAGGTCTCCGGCTGGCTGATGGAGAACGGCGAGATCGCCCTCTCCGTCCAGGACGGCGGCATCGGCGTCGCCCCCGACCGGCTCGCCCGGCTCAACTCCCGCATCACCGAGTTCGACCCCGAGGCCCCCTACGACCAGGAGGACGGCGAGGGACTCGGGCTCGGCCTGTATGTCGTCGCCCGCCTCGCCCACCGGCTCGGCACCCCCGTACGGCTCCAGGAGCACGGCTCGGGCGGCACCGCGGCGGTCGTCGTCCTGCCCCAGGGACTGCTGGCCCCCGCGCCCGCCGTACCTGCGGGCACCCCGGCCTCGATCACGCCGACGCTCTCCCTGCCGGGCGCCGACGCCGAGGCCAACTCGAACGTCCTGCCCGGCCGTTCCGTCGCCGTACGCGAGCCGGAGGGCGACGGCGACCCGCTCATCGAGGCGGCCGAGCGGGCACTGCTGGCGAGGGAGGCCGTGGGGACGGCCGCCGACGCCGCGCAGGCCGCCGGGACCGTCGTACCGGAAGACGACGTACCCGGGGCCAGGGTCGAGTCCTTGTCCGAGACGACGATGGAGCTCTTCGCTCCGGTGGCCCCGGGGAAGGCCGCCGACGAGGACTTCGACGACCTCGGTGACCTCGGCGACGAGGGCGCCGACGACCCGTACACGGCCGAACCCGAAACCCATGAGCGGGCCACGGACGAAGGGGACGCGGCTCGCCCGGCCGAGGTGTCACGGGCCGGGGCGGAGGGGCCACGGGCGGAGGTGGCACGGGCGGAGGAGATCCCGCGCCTCACCGGCAAGGGCCTGCCCAAGCGCACGCCCAAAATCACCGCACCCACCCCCACGGCTCCCCGGCAACGGGTCGGGGGCGTGAACGCCGAGGAGCTGCGCCGCAGACTCGGCGGGTTCCACCAGGGGGCCAGGGAGGGGCGTCGCGATGTCGAGGCGGAGATCGCCGAGCAGTCGGGCGAGACACGGATGCCCGCGACACATGAGTACCGGACAGAGGCAGTTGACACCACGGGGGGCACTTCCGAGGAGGAAAGCAGTTGACCGCGCCCATTACCTTCGGACTGAGCAGTGAAGCCCGCAACCTGCACTGGCTCCTGACCAACCTCGTCGAGGAGGTGCCGGGGCTGCTGTCGGTCGCCGTCGTCTCCTCCGACGGCCTGCTGCTGCTCTCCTCCGACCCCGGCAGAAACGCCGCGGCCCGTCAGCCCCGGGACGAGCGGCCCCAGAGCCCCCGGGGCTCCGCCGCCGACCTGGCCACCATCGTCTCCGGCATCGGCAGCCTCACCATCGGCGCCGCCAAGCTGATGGAGTTCGGCGGGGTCAAGCAGACGATGGTCGCGATGGACGAGGGCAGCCTCTTCGTGATGTCGATCAGCGACGGCTCGCTGCTCGGGGTGCACGGCTCCCCGGACTGCGACATGAGCGTGGTGGCGTACCACATGGCGCTCTTCGTCGGCCGCGCCGGCCATGTCCTCACCCCGGAACTCCGCAGCGAACTGCGCAAGTCCCTGGAGGCCGAGTCCGAGAAGGAGACCGAGGCGGCCGGGAGCAGGCGATGACCGGCTCGAACAAGGCCAAGGCACGCGCCCCCAAGTCCGGTCCGGCGAGGAAGCCGGACGGTCCCAAGAGCGCGAAGAAGCTGCCCGTGCGCGGCGGCGACCGTAAACCCGCCCGCGTACGCCCCTACTCGCTCACCGGCGGCCGCACCCGCTTCGGCCACGTCCTGCACGTGGAGACCTTCGTCGCCGTACTCGAAGCCCCGGCGGAGCGGCCGCAGTTGGCGAATGGTTCACTCAACACCAAGGTGATGCCCGAGATGCGGGCCATCGTCGAACTCTGCCGCCGTATGCGGACGGTGGCGGAGATCGCCGCGCTGCTGAAAATGCCGCTCGGCGTGGTCCGCGTCCTCCTCAGCGATCTCGCGGACCAGGGAAAGATCCGTGTGTACGGAACAGGTCACGGACCGGGACAGCCGGACCGCGCTCTGCTGGAAAGGGTGCTGAGTGGACTCCGCCGTCTCTGACGCCGCCTCGGCCGGCGTCAACCCCGACGCCTCGGCCGGCGTCACCCCGGGCGTCGACGACGCCCCCCGCGTCCATGTCGACGCGCACGCTCCCCGTCTCGACGTCGCCGCCCTCCGCGTCGACACGGACACCGCTCCGCCCGAGGCGGAACACCGGGCGGAGCCCGAGGAGGAACTGAAACCCTGGCAGTCCGACCTGTCCCGGGCCCCCATCGCCACGAAGATCGTGGTGGCGGGCGGCTTTGGTGTCGGCAAGACCACCTTCGTCGGCGCGGTCTCCGAGATCACCCCCCTGCGGACCGAGGCGCTGATGACCGAGGCCAGCGCCGGCACGGACGACCTCTCCGCGACGCCGGACAAGCTGACCACCACCGTGGCCATGGACTACGGCCGCATCACCCTCGACGACGACCTCGTCCTCTACCTGTTCGGCACGCCCGGCCAGGAGCGGTTCTGGTTCATGTGGGACGACATGGTGCGCGGCGCGATCGGCGCGGTCGTCCTCGCCGACACCCGCCGCCTCGGCGACTGCTTCCCCGCGCTCGACTACTTCGAGAGCTGCGGACTGCCGTACGTCGTCGCGGTCAACGCGTTCGACGGCAGCGTGCGCTACGAACCCGAGGACGTACGGGACGCGCTGACCGTGCCCGACCATGTGCCTGTCATGATCATGGACGCACGCAAGCGGGCCTCCGCGATGGAGACCCTGCTGGCGCTGTGCGCGCACGCGATATCCCTCAGCCCCGAGTAGTCCCACCCCAGCGGGACGACACGGGACGCCACGGACGAACCAGGAGACCTGTCCGGATGCGGAAGATACTCGTCGTCGGAGCCGGCCAGTCCGGGCTGCAGCTGGCCCTCGGACTTCAGTCGCACGGGTACGAGGTCACACTGATGTCCAACCGGACCCCGGACGAGATACGCGCCGGCCGGATCATGTCCACCCAGTGCATGTTCGACTCGGCGCTGCGTCACGAGCGCGACCTCGAACTGAACTTCTGGGAGTCGCAGGCCCCGAGGATCGAGGGTGTCGGGGTCTCCGTCGCCGGCCCCGGCGGGGAGCGCGCCGTCGACTGGGTCGGCCGGCTGCGCGGGTACGCGCAGGCCGTGGACCAGCGCGTGAAGATGGCCGGCTGGTTGGAGACGTTCGCCCGGCGGGGCGGCCAGCTGGTCATCCACGGCGCCGCGGTCTCCGACCTCGACTACTTCTCCCGCGTGTACGACCTCGTGCTCGTCACCGCGGGCAAGGGCGAACTGGTCCGGATGTTCCGCCGCGACGCCGCCCGCTCGCCCTACACCGAACCACAGCGGGCGCTCGCCGCCGTGTACGTGCACGGGCTCCGCCCACGGCCCGAGCACCCGGACTTCGACGCGGCCCGCTGCAATCTGGTGCCCGGCCTCGGCGAACTCATCGTCCAGCCGGTCCTCACCACCTCCGGCCGCGCCGACGCCCTGTTCTGGCTCGGCCTGCCCGGGGGCCCGCTCGACGTCTTCGGCGGCGTCCGGGACGCGGAGGAGCAGCTCGCCCTGACCCTGGAGCTCATGGAGCGGTACACGCCCTGGGAGTACGCGCGGGCCACCGCGGCCGAGGTGACCGACCCGGGCGCCGCGTTGACCGGCCGCTACACGCCGGTCGTCCGGCACCCAGTCGCGGAACTTCCCAGCGGTGGGCTCGTGCTGGGTGCCGGGGACGTGGTCGTGGCCAACGACCCGCTCACCGGGCAGGGTTCGAACTCGGCGGCCAAGTGCGCGGCCGTCTATCTCGCCGCGATCCTCGACCACGGCGACGGGGAGTTCGACGAGGCGTGGATGCGGCGGACGTTCGAGCGGTTCTGGCGGATCGCCGGGCCCGTCACCAAGTGGACCAACACGATGTTGGCTCCGCCGGCCGAGCATGTGCTGGGGCTGGTCGGGGCGGCGGAGGGGTTGCCGGTGGTGGCGGATCGTTTTGCCAATGGGTTCGATGATCCGGCGGACTTCGAGAGCTACTTCTACGACGCGGAGAAGACCCGGGCGTATGTCTCGGAGGTTGCCGGCGGGTAGGTGGGCAGGGGGCGCGTGGGGGTGGGTCCTCATGGCTGCCGGGTGCGGGTCGTGGTGGGTTGCTCGCGCAGTTCCCCGCGCCCCTGAAGGCCTGCGGCACTCGGGAGCTTCGGGATGTCGCGCTTTCGGGAGTCTGCCTCGCCCAGCGCCTTCTTCTCCGACTTCTTGATCTCGGCCAGTTGTTCGGCGGTGAGGGAGGCCAGGAGCTTCTCCACTTCGTCGAGGCGGTCGCGTACGGTGTCGTGTTCCCTCTTGCGGCGTTCCGTGAGGCTGAGCTGGTGGTCCAGTGCGGCGCGGGCCCTGCGGGCGAGGGAGTCGGTGTCCTGCTCGTTGCCGACCAGCCGCTCGACCGTGTCGGCCCGTTCCCGTGCGACCTGGTCGATCACATGGCCCTGCTCCAGCGCCCGGTGCGGGTCGCGGGCCATCAGCAGCCGTACGTACGGGGAGAGTGCCGTGCTGCTGTTCTGGTACTGCTGCCGGGCCAGCCGTCCGGCCGCGCCCCGGCTGGCGTGCAGCGAGAGGCGGGCCGCCACCAGCTGCCGGTCGAGGCTCGCCACTCTGGCCCGCTGCTTCGCCAGCTCCCCGTCGGTCGTGGTGAACGCCTTGGCGGCCTTCTCCGCCTCGCGGTGGAGCCGCTGGAGATCGGTGAGGAGGCCGGCGACCGAACGGGTGCCGGTGGAGGGGGCCTCGGTGTTGGTGGAGGGGGCCTCGGTGTTGGTGCCGGTGTCCGTGCCTGTGCCGGTGGCCGTCTCCGTCTTTGTCGCCGGGTCCTCGCCGTCGTCCGCCGCCTCCGCCGGCCGGGCCGCGCCCTTGCTGTCGGAGACGGGGGGTTCCGGTGCGGCCATGACCTGGTTGGGGGCCGTACTGACGAGGACGCCGGCCGTGAGGGCCGTGACCGTTGCCGTACTGACCAGGCGCAGAAGCCTTCCTGACACGTCATCACCTCCGGTGCGGGGGTGGGCCGTCCACCTCGCATCGGCAGGATGGGGGGCGTGCGGGGTGGGCGCGCGCCGGGTGGACCGTTCGGCGCCCGGGGGTCACTCGTCGGTGGGGTGCGGCTTCGTCGGCGGCGCGGCGGATTGCCCGTCCGGGGCGCCGGAGCCGGTGGTGTGGCCCGGCTTGGACCAGGGCCACTTCAGGCGGCGGCTCGGGTCCGCGTCGGGGGCGTACTCGTACTTCCACAGCTGATGCAGGAAGCCGCCCCGGCCGGCGTCGACCCGGCGGTAGACGAGGACGGTCGGGGGGCCGCCGGCGGCGTCGGGCACGGGCACCCGGTATGTCTTCGGGGGGTGCCCGGTGATGCCGAGCAGCACGGGCAGGACGCGCCCGTCGAGGGGGCCGCCCACGAAAGGGGTGTCTTGGCTCTTCACCCGACCAGTGTCACAGCAGGTGGGCGGCGTCGCCGACCACGGGCAGGACGCGGCGGGCCAGGGAGCCGACAGCGCCGTCCGAGGTCTCGATGGTGAGGGCGTGCCGGACGGCGGCGGCGGTCTGGGGATCACGGCCGGCGGTGGCGGTGAGGCAGGCGACGAACTGCTCGACGAGCCAGTCCCGGAGTTCGTCGACGTCCGGCTGCTTGCCCTCGTCGAGCCAGATGAGGGAGGCGGCCTCGACGGAGGTGATCCACATACGGACGGTCATCCGCAGCCGGAGGCCCGGCTCGGCCACGTCCAGGTGCCGCAGGATGTGGTCGGCGGCGGCCCGCCGGACCCCGTCCACGATGGCGGTCGCCCGGGAGGTCTCCACGACGCTGCCGCCCTGGAGGAGGGCGCTGAAGCCGGTGTCGTGCTCGTCGACGAAGGCCAGGTAGCGGTCGAGGACGCGGCTCAGCCGGCTGGTCAGGGGGCCCTCGGCCGGCTCGTCGAAGCAGTGCTCCAGCTCCTCGGCGGCGGAGCGCAGGGCCGCCTCGTAGAGCTGTTGCTTGCCGCCGGGGAAGTAGCGGTAGACGAGGGGGCGGGAGACCCCGGCCGCCTCCGCGACGTCGTCGAGGGAGACGTCCTCCGGCGCGTTGTGCGCGAACAGCTCCAGCGCCGCGTCCAGCAGCTGGCTGCGCCGCTCTTCCACACTCAGTCGACGGTACGCGCGGGTGGGGGCCTCGGACGTCATACCCGCAGGGTAGTCGGGGGCGGGGTGGGGTGCCGGGATCGCGTCGGGGGGTGGGGGGTCGGGTGCGTTGGCGGATGCGGGCAGGTGGGGGCTGGTCGCGCAGGGTTCCCGCGCCCCTGCGGGCCTGGAAAGCGGCGGGTCGGCGGGCCGAAAAGCACGGGGCGCAGCCCCTGCTTTTCAGGGGCGCGGGGAACTGCGCGAGCAACCACACACCACCCGCACTCGCCGACGCACCCGAACCCCAGAACCCCCGAGCTCCCAGGCGCCCGAACGCCTACGCCAGCAGCCCCGACGACCTCCACATCCGGCGTCCGACCCCCTGGAGGACCCCGATGTCGTCCAGGAAGTCAGTCAACCGCTTCGCCCCGGTCTGCATGATGTCGCGACGGTGCGCACTGGCCCGTACCTGGGCGACAGCCACCTGCTGATCGAGGCCGACGTTCGAGTAGACCTCGGGGTTGATGAAGGCGACGGAGAAGACGCGGGCGAACTCGCCGGAGGTGAGGCGCGTGAAGCTCCGGGACCAGCGGGGCGCGGTCACCATCTGGCGGCGCAGTTCCTCACGGGCGTAGCGCACGTGCCGGGCCTCCTCCACGACGTGGATGCGGGTGACACCCCGGATGAGCGGCTGGACGCGCTCGTCCGGGAAGGTCAGGCGCTGCATCCAGTCGAGGATCTCCTCGCCCAGGAGGGTGGCGGTGAAGGAGCCGGGGGTCGTCGAGATCGTCTTGAAGACGCGGCCCAGGTTCTGGTGCAGCCGGCTCACCGGGTAGTACGGCGTTCCGCCCTTGCTGATCAGCCGGGCGAACATCTTCGAGTGCCGGCACTCGTCCTCGATCTCGGTCAGTGCGTAGCGCACGTGCGCGCTGGTCGCGGCCTTGTCGTAGATGTGCCGCACGAGCAGCTGCATCAGGATGATCTCGAACCAGATGCCCAGGGAGGCCAGCGCCGCCGCCTCGTGCTGGGACAGCGAGATCCGCTGCCCCTGCGACATCCTCCGCCACAACGGCGTCCCGTACAGGGACACCAGCTCCGGCGGCCAGAAGAACTTCCCCTCCTCGAAGGGCGCGTCCCAGTCCAGCTCCTTGTCCGGGTCGAAGGAGTGCTTCGCGGAGGAGACGAGCAGCCGCTCGGCCACCTGTTCCCGGTCCTTGAGCAGCCCGAGCGCGTCGCGCAGCACCTCCGCCTCCGACACCGGGTTCGTCGGGTTCGCCGAGGTCACGGGGTTCACCGAGGGCACCGTAGTCATGGCTGTCGCAGCTCCTCGCGCGGAAGTTCAGGGAACGGTGGGGAAGTTCAGGGGTTACCGACGGTCAGCGCTTATGAGACTACTTGTCAGCAAGGGCGTCAATCCCTTGCGCGCCACTTGTGCAGTAGCGTGCTGGCGTGTCCATGCCTCCACCGCCTCAGCAGCCGTACGGTCAGCAGCCGTACGGTCAGCAGCCCTCCGGTCAGCAGCCGTACGGTCAGCAGCCCTCCGGTCAGCAGCCGTACGGTCAGCAGCCCTCCGGTCAGCAGCCCTACGGCCAGCCGCAGCCCCCGCACCCCTACGGCCAGCCGCAGCCCGGCCCGTACGGTCAGCAGCCCGCCGCGCCCTACGGCGCCCCGTACGGCCAGCCGCACCCCGGGGTGTGGCCTCCTCCTCCGCCGCCCAAGAACAACGGTCTGAAGATCGCCCTCGGCGTCGTGGGCGGGGTCGTCGGGCTGATCGTGGTGGGCGTGGTGGGGCTCGGTGTCCTGGGGTTCAAGAACGAGCAGAGCTTTCCCGAGGCCGAGTACCGGCTGACGCTCCCCGAGAGCCTGCTCGACGGTGAGTACGAGCTGGAGCAGGACGTCTCCGAGTCCGAGGGGCGGGAGCTGGAGCAGGAGGCCGACGGCGCCTGGGACGCGCGGGACGTCAAGGCCGTGATCGGCCAGTACGGCGACGGCGAGGACGGCCTGGGTGCCCTGGCCGTCTCGGGGGCGTACGGCAGGTTCAAGAACGCCGAGGACGCCCGTGGGCAGATGCTGGACGGGGCGGCCGAGGGGGACGGGGCGACCGTCGCCGTACAGCCGCGGGACTTCACCCCCTCCGGCTCCGACACCACGATCACCTGTCAGGTCGGTGTCATGGAGGAGGCGGGGACCGACGTCACCGTGCCGATGTGCAGCTGGGCGGACGGGAACACCGGCGCGATCGTCCTGGAGATCACCCCCGACCTGATGGCACAGGAGCCGTCCGAAGTGGACCTGGAGGCCTTCGCCGAGCGAGTCCACCAGGTCCGCTCCGAGGTGCGCCGGCCGATCAGCTGACGGCGTCGACGACCAGGGGCTCGGCCGGCCCGGCCGGGAACGACGTCCGCAGGGTGAACGCGTACGGCGTCGGGCCGTGGGCGCGGAGGTGGAGGAGCCGGTCCTCCGCCTCCGCGACGGTGGGGTGGTGGCCGGCGGGGACCCACCACAGGGTGGTCGCCGCCTCGGCCAGGCGCTCGAACCACTCCCGCCTGCGGGCCAGCAACTCCCTGTGCCGCCCCTGGTACATGAAGGCCGTGAGGGCGTCCGTGTCCCTCCACACCGACATGTTGATGATCAGCCACTCGTCGCCGAGGACCGGGATGTCGGTCGCGTTGCCGGAGTCGCTCTGGAGGCGCCAGACGAAGCCGGGGGATTGGTCCGCGACCGCGTTCACCGGGTCGAGGGCGTCCACGAAGTCCTTCAACTGCGGGGAATCCAGCGGGGCCTTGAGGCGGGCGATGTTGACCTGGGCGAGTTCGTACTCGGCGGAATTCATGGCCGCACGATAGGTCGGAGGAGGAGGTGGGCCCACTGTTTATCTCGAGTGGTGGGCACGGTTCGTATGCTCGCGCCGGTGGGGGCTGGTCGCGCGGTTCCCCGCACCCCCTACAGGGCGCCCGCCTTCAGCACCGCTCTCATCACCTCCCGCGCGATCGGCGCCGCGTCCCCGCCCCCGCTGATCTCCCCCCGTACCCCCTCCGCGTCCTCGACCACCACGGCGACGGCCACCTCGGGTTTGATCGCGTCGTCCGACTGGGCCCAGCCGATGAACCAGGCGTACGGGGTGCCGGAGTTGCCGATGCCGTGCTGGGCGGTGCCGGTCTTGCCGCCGACGGTGGCGTGGCGGATGGCGGCCTTGGCGCCCGTGCCGTGCTCGACGACACCGCGCATCAGCTCGCGCAGACGCCTCGCGGTGGCGGGGCTCATGGCCTGGCGGAGGGGACGCGCGCCCGAGGCGGCGACCGTACGGCCGGTGGCCGTGGTCGTGCGTTCGACGAGGTACGGCGAACGGACCGAACCGCCGTTGGCGACGGCCGCCGTGACGAGGGCCATCTGGAGAGGGGTCGCCCGGGTGTCGTACTGGCCGATGGAGGAGAGCGCGAGCTGCGCCCGGTCCATCTCGGTGTCGAAGTTGCTGGGGGCGACGGAGAACGGGATGCGCAGGCCCGTGTCGTTGAAGCCGAAGGCGCGGGCCGTGTCCCTCATGGCACCGAGGCCGACGTCCACGCCCAGCTTGGCGAAGACCGTGTTGCAGGACCACTCGAAGGCATAGCGCAGGGAGGCGTTCTCACAGCCCTCGACCTCGTTGGCGAGGGAGGTCGTGGTGCCCGGCAGGGTGTACGGGGCGGGGGAGCGGGTGGGGTCGTCGAGGTCCCGGACCACCCCGGCGTCCAGCGCCGCCGCGGCCGTCACCACCTTGAAGGTCGAACCCGGCGGATACGTCTGCCGCACGGCCCGGTTGAGCATCGGCTTGCCCTCGTCCCCGTTCAGCCGCGCCCACGCCTCGGCCACCGGGGGGCCGTTGCCGGAGAGCACTCCGGGGTCGTACGACGGCCGGGAGACCAGCGCCAGGACGCGCCCGCTGACCGGGTCGAGCGCGGCGACCGCCCCCCGGCGGGCGCCGAGCCCCAGGTACGCCGCGCGCTGGGCGGCGGCCCGGAGGGTGGTGACGACCTCGCCACCCGCGTTCCGGTCGCGGGTGATGTCGTTCCACAGGGGAGGGAAGGACAGCAGCGGGTCGCTGCCGTCGAGGACGGAGTCCTCCGCGTGCTCCAGGAACGTCGTCCCGTACACCTGCGAGGCGAAGCCCGTGACCGGCGCGTACAACGGGCCGTCCCGGTACGTGCGTTCGTAGCGGAGCTGCTCCCCGGTGTCCCTCGAGCCGGTGACCGGGCGCCCCTCGACCACGATGTTCCCGCGCGGCTGGCCCCAACGGGCGATCGCCGGGCGGCGGTTGGCGGCATTGTCCTCATACGCCCGGGACTGGAAGACCTGGACGCGGGTGGCGTTGACGAGGAGCGCGACGAGGAGCAGCGCGCAGAGGGCGGCGGCGCGGCGGATGTACCTGGTCATGCGCCCCCGCCCCCCGGGCCGCCGTACGGGTCCGCGGGGAGGAGGCCGCGGTCGTACTGTCTCCTGGCGGAGTCGCTCATCCGCATCAGCAGGGCCACGATGATCCAGTTGGTGACGACGGAGGAGCCGCCCTGGGCCAGGAAGGGCATCGCCATGCCGGTGAGGGGGATGAGGCCCGTGACACCGCCGGCGATGACGAAGACCTGCAGGGCGACGATCGAGGCGAGACCGATGGCCAGCAGCCGGCCGAAGGGGTCGCGCAGGGCGAGGCCGGTGCGGTAGCCGCGCTCCACCAGCAGGGCGTAGAGCAGGAAGATCGCGGTGAGCCCGGCGAGGCCCAGTTCCTCGCCCGCCGTGGCCAGGATGAAGTCCGACTTGGCGGCGAAGCCGATGAGGAGGGAGTGGCCGAGGCCCAGTCCGGTGCCGAGCAGCCCGCCGGCGCCGAACGCGAAGAGCGACTGGGCGAGTTGGCCGGCGCCCCGGCCCGCCTCGATCGACGCGAACGGGTGCAGCCAGTCCTCGACCCGGCTGTGCACATGCGGTTCGAGCCAGCCGACCGCCACCGCGCCCACACACGCCAGCAGCAGCCCCACCGCGATCCAGCCGGTGCGGCCCGTGGCGACATACAGCATGATCACGAACAGTCCGAAGAACAGCATCGAGGTGCCCAGGTCCCGTTCCAGCACCAGCACCCCGACGCTCAGCAGCCAGATCGTCACGATCGGGCCGAGGACGCGCCCGGTGGGCAGTTGGAGGCGCTTGAACCGCCAGATCTGGCGCCCGGCGTACGCCAGCGCGTTGCGGTTCGCCGCGAGATAGCTGGCGAAGAACAGGGCCAGCAGCACCTTCGCGAACTCGCCCGGCTGGAGGGAGAACCCGGCGATCCGCACCCAGATCCGGGCCCCGTTGACCGGCGGGAAGAGAATCGGCAGCGCCAGCAGGGCCAGCGCGGCCACCACCGAGACGTACGCGTACCGCTGGAGCACACGGTGGTCGCGCAGCAGGGTCACCACCGTGATGAACAGCGCCACCCCGAGTGTCGACCAGTTCAGCTGCGCGGGCGCCGCCAGGTCGCCCGGGGTCTCCAGATCGAGCCGGTGGATCAGCACCAGGCCCAGGCCGTTCAGCAGCACCGCGATCGGCAGCAGCAGCGGATCGGCGTACGGCGCCCGCAGCCGTACCACCAGATGGGCCAGCAGGGCGAGCACGCCGAGCCCGGCGCCGTGATCGGCGGCGCCGGGCGGGACGGTGCCGTTCTTCGCCAGACCGACAGCGCAGTAGCCGTACAGGGAGAGCAGGACGGCCACGACGGTGAGGGTGAACTCGACGCCTCGGCGCCGGAGCAGGCGTACGGCGGGCGGCGGGGACGGGTCCGAGGGGTCCGCCGCCAGGGTCGTTCCGGCCTTGGTGGTCATGCCCGGAACTTACCTAAATGAGCTGCCTTGTGTGCCTTGTCGCTCAGGGGCACCAGCGTGGCGTCGCGAAAGGGGCGATGTGGCGGGCGGGCCCCCAGGCCCAGGTGTTGTCGGTGAGCAGGTACCACTGCTGGCCGCCGTCGATGTTCGGGCTCTGCGTCCTGCAGTAGATGTTGACGATCTCGCCGTAGTGCGCGACCCGGACGACCTCGCTGCCGCGCATCGGCGCGCTGCGCAAGATCAGTCCCGTACGGGCGGTGACCTCGCCCTGGACGATGTACTTCTTCCCGGGGTCCTCCCGGTCGACGCCGAGCGCGGGAGTCGTCGCCGCGAAGGCCACGAGAGCGCCGCCGGCAGCGGCTATGCCGAACCGCATGAGCAGAATCCGCAGGGACATTGATGCTCCTCCAGAAGGGGTCGAACCTGACTATTCGCCACATTAGGAGGAGGGGAGGTGGGGTGCCTTTCTCAATGGGCCATCAGGGAAGGTGCCCGTCTCCACGGAGCTCTGGGCCGTGTCTGACAGGCGGCTCCGCCGCGTGGGCGCGATCACCCCCACCGGCCCGCAGCCGCAGGACAGCGGACGCGCCTCCACCCTCCGCGTTCTCGAACTCCAACCGCGCCCCCAGAACCTCCGCCTGCCCCACCGCGATCGTCAGCCCGAGCCCATGCCCCTTGGCGGAGCCCTCCGTACGAAACCGCTGCGGCCCCTCGGCCACGAGATAGTCCGGGAACCCGTTCCCGTGGTCCCGCACGGTCACCACCGGGCCGTCCACCGTCAACACGACCGGAGGCCGCCCGTGGTGGTGCGCGTTGGCCACCAGATTCCCCAACACCCGCTCCAGCCGCCGCCGGTCCGTCTCCACGTACGCGTCCTCGACGACCCGCACCACCGTGTCGCCGCTCGCGTGCGCGGCCACCCGCTCCGCCAGCCGCCCCAGCCGGATCTCGTCCAGGTCCAGCCGCTCGCTCCCCGCGTCCAGCCGCGAGATCTCCAGCAGATCCTCGGTCAGCGTCCGCAACGCGGCGACCCGGTCCCGCACCATCTCCGTCGGCCGCCCCGCCGGCAACAGCTCCGCCGCCGCGTGCAGTCCGGTCAACGGCGTACGCAGCTCATGCGCGACGTCCGCGGTGAACCGCTGCTCGCTGAGGAGCTTGCGCTGCAGCGTGGAGGCCATGGTGTCGAGCGCGGCGGCCACCGCCGCCACCTCGTCGCGGTGCCGCGCCGGGTCCGTCGTACGGGGATCGCCGACCCGGGCGTCCAGGTCCCCCGCGCTGATCCGGCGGGCCACCTGCGAGGTCGTGCGCAGGCGCCGGGTCACGCCGGTGACGCCGAGCGCGCCCACGATCAGCGTCGCCCCGATGGCCAGCGCGGAGGAGCCCAGGATGGCCCGGTCGAGGTTCTCGATCGTGGCCGCGCTCTGCGAGTAGTCGATCTGTACGGCGAGGGCCCGGCCGTCGGCAGGGCCGGCCGCCCACATCGTGGGGTACCCGTCGACGACGGCGACCATCGTGCCGCGCCGCCCGCTCACCGCCAGCTCGCGCAGCGCCTTCGGCAGCCCCCGTGCGTCGATCCCGGAGCGGGGCGGCAGCCGGTTCCCCGCCTCGTACGCCCGTACCGCCTCGTCGAGCCGGACGAGCGCCCGTGCGCGGGCGTCGCTGACGGTCCGGTTGGTGACGGAGACATGCACGAGGGCCCCGAGCAGCACGGCCAGCCCACAGCACATGACGGTGATGAACGCCAGCGCCTTCCAGGTGAGCGAGGAGGTCCACCCCCACACCCGGAACCGTCTCCGCACAACCCCTACCGCGCTCACCGCGCCCTCACGACCGAGGACCCGAACAACGACGAACGGGCGGAGCCGGGCAATGCGGCGAAGGCCGGGTCGGCGGTGGAGACCGGGCTGGCGGCGGAGGCCGGGTCGGCGGTGGAGACCGGGCTGGCGGCGGAGGCCGGGTCGGCGGTGGAGACCGGGCTGGCGGCGGAGGCCGGGTCGGTGGTGGAGGCCGGAAGCGCGGGGGAGGCCGGGTGGGTGGTGGAGGCCGGAGGGGTGGCGGAGGTGGGGTGGGCGGAGGCCACGCGGGTGGCGGAGCCCGACCGGGCGGCGGAGCCTGGAAAGGCGGCGAAAGCCGGGCTGGCGGGTGAGGCCGGAAAAGCGGGTGAGACCGGATGAGGGGCGGAGCCCCACCGGGCCGTGGAAGCTGGAAACGTCGTGGAAGCCGGGCCGGCGGCGGAGGCCACACGGGTGGCAGAGCCTGACCGGGCGGGGGAGGCCGGAAGGGTGGCGAAGGCCGGGCGGGCGGGGGAGGCCGGAAGGGTGGCGAAGGCCGGGCGGGTGGGGGAGGCCACGCGGGTGGCGGAGCCTGACCGGGCGGTGGGGGCCGGAAGCGTCGTGGAAGTCGGGCCGGGGGCGGAGCCCGTGTAGGTGGCGGAGCCCGCGTCGGTGGCGGAGGCTGGGCGAGGGGCCGCCGAGTGTGACGGCGAAGGCGTCGGGGTCGCCGGTGTCGATGGTGGGGCCTTGTGGGACGGGTGGGCCGATTCGCCCGCGCGCAGGATCTCGTCGCGGGTGAGCAGCATCGCCAGCTGGTCCTCGTCCCAGGTCCACTGCGTGCGGTACTCGTAGCCGACGATCGTCGCGGGCGAGCGGATGATCACGGTACGGCCGGCCAGCTCGACCGCGAGCACCGCGTCGTCGTTGGCCAGCACCTGCACCAGCCGGCCCGCCCGGAACGTGTACATCCGCACCGCCGTCTGGTTGCCGGGCAGCAGCCGGAAGCCGAGCACCATGTCGTCGCGCCCGTCACCGGTCAGATCCCGGTAGTAGGCCTTGAGTACGGGGCACTCGGCACGGTCCCCGCCCGCGCCGCACTCCACCATGCGCGCGCTCGTCCCGCCGTAGAGCGAGCCGGCCCCGGAGTACACCTCGGGGTGCGCGGCGATCTCCGCGCGTACGACGGCCACCGGGTCCACCTGGTGGATGTCGTCGCCGGGGGCCTCGACGCCGTCGACGACCTCCGTCTCGGCCTCGCCGTAGTCGTAGGCGGGGGAGGAGGCGGGCGGTTCCCCGGGCCACAGCCGGGTCGGCCCGATCGCGGTGGGTGTCGCACCCGCACTCGCCAGGCCCCCGGAGTCACCGCAGGCACCCAGCAGCAGGCCGGCGGCCACGGCGACCGACGCGCCGACGGCCACACGCGCGGGGCGGCTGGGGAACACGGAACTCCTGAGGGCCCGGGGACGAGGATCCCGTACACCCTATTCGCGCGGAGGTCCTTCTCCCGTGATGCCCGGTCCAGGCCGGCTCCAGGCCGGTTCCCGTGATGCCCGGTCCAGGCCCGTACCGTGCCGCCCGGTCGCGGCCCGCCCGCCGCGCTACTCCGTCAGTTCCTCCAGCTCCTCCAGGAAACGGACCGTCGGTAGCCCCGTGTGCAGATACTCCACGAACAGCTCGTTGTGCAGCGCCCACGGCGAACGGCGCGTGCGGATCAGCCGGATCGCCTCCTCGGCGGAGTGCCCGTCACGGATCAGCGCGTGCGCCACGACCAGACCGGACCGGTTGTACCCGCTGTAACAGCGGACGAGGACCCGCTTGCCGTCCTCCAGCGCGTCGCACGCGGCCCGCGCCAGCCGCATCACACCCGCCAGCTGCGTACCGTCCAGCGGCCCGTCCGGGATCGGCCACACATGGTGCTCGACGCCGTCGTCCGGCCCGTACCCCGGGAGCCGCAGCAGTGTCAGAACCAGATCGAACTCATCGCGTACGACCGCGAATTCGACGTCCCCGGTACCGGCCCGCCCCGCGAACTCGTGCCCGCCCATCCACAGGCCGGGCACGATCTCGCTCCACGGTTCGTCCGGAGCCGGAACATCGGGCTGCTTCCTGCGCGTCCGCAACGGCGCCTCCCCTAGCCCGTAGCCCCTGACGACGGGTCGTCACCACAAAGGTAGCCGGGTTCTTGCCGACGGAGCACCCCGCCTGTTCCCATGGTCGTGGGGTGATGGTGCATGAGCGGACTGCGCGTCATACCGACCTGGCGGCACGGACAGGAACGCCTGTACGTGTGCCGGACCGACGGGAGGAACATCGCCTGGTACGACCGTGAGGCGGGCCGGGTGAACCTCCTCAGCGAGGAGCGGAGGCAGGACGTGCTCGCCGTCCTCGGCCCCTTCATCACCGGCCCTGTCACGGTGGGCCCACCACCCGTGCCGACCCCCGCCGAACTGGCCCGGCTCAGCCTCCACCCGGACGACGACCTCGCCCCCAACCGCCCCGGCGAGGCCCTGCTGATCGCCCTCGACCGCGCCCCAGGGCCGCCGCGCCGGCTGCGCCCCGACCCGCGCCGCCGCGCCCTGGCCGCCGAGCAGACCGTCGGCGACGCGCTGGACCGGCTGGAGGGCGCCGGCTGGCACACCCTGCACTCCGTGCCGCTGCCCGGCGGCGACCGCATCCACCACCTCGTCATCGGCCCCGGGGGCCTGTACTGCGTCCGCTCCCTCCACGCCCGCCGGCAGCGCGTCGTCGTCACCGACCCCGTGGTCGCCGTCGGCCGGCATGAGCCCCGCGCGCTGCTGCTCGGGCTCCGCGCCGAGGCGGACCGCGCGTCCTACGCCCTCACCGCCGAGGTCCACCCCGTCCTCGCCCTCGCCGAACCCTCCGGCGTCGCCGTCACCACGCCCCTGCGCGAGGTCCGCGTCCTGCGTGACACGGATCTCTCCGAACTCGCCCGCGCGGGCGGGGTGTTGAAGCCGGCGGACGTGGAGGGGCTGCACGCGCTGGCGCGGGACCGGCGGACGTGGGCCCGGGTGTGAGCCGTTTGGTGCGAGTCGTTCGGTGCAGGCTGTTGGTGTAGGCAGGTCGGTGCAGGCCGGTGTGTGTAGGTCGGGTGCGGGATCCGGGCGTGGGGCGGATCACGGCAGCGAGTGCGCCGCGTCCGGGTCCAGGAGCGGGGCCAGTAGGTCACCGTAGTCCTGGAGGCGGGGCGCGATGTCCTGGGCGCGGAAGGTCAGCTGGGCGGGGGAGGCGCAGTCCTCGACCTCCGTCCAGGTCACCGGCGCGGACACGGTGGGCTCGGGGCGGGCGCGCAGGGTGTAGGGCGTGGCGGTGGTCTTGCGGGCGGCGTTCTGGCTCCAGTCGACGAAGACCTTGCCGGGGCGCAGGCTGCGGGTCATGCGGTGGACGACCCGGCGGGGCATGGCCTTCTCCGCCTCGACGGCGAGTTCCTTGGCGTACTCCGTCACCCGCTCGGAAGACGCCCCGCGCACCGCCGCCAGCAGATGCAGCCCCTTCGACCCGGACGTCTTCGCGTACGCCTCGATCCCGTCCGCCGCGAGCCGCTCCCGCAGCCAGCGGGCGACCCGGCAGCACTCGACGACCGTGGCGGGCGCCCCCGGGTCCAGATCGAAGACCAGCCGGTCGGCCTCGTCGGAGGAGTCGACGGTCCACTGGGGCGTGTGGAACTCGGCGACCAGGTTCGACGCCCACATCAGGCTCGCCAGGTCTTGGACCAGCACCATCCGGGCCGGGCCCTCCATCCGCCGCACCTCGGCGGTGGTGACCCAGTCGGGCGTGCCCGGCGGCACGTTCTTGGTGAAGAAGACCTGGCCGCCCGGCCCGTCCGGGTAGCGGAGGAAGGAGACCGGGCGGTCACGCAGGTGGGGGAGGAGGGCGTCGGCGGTGGTGGCGTAGTAGTGCAGCAGCTCACCCTTGGTGAAGCCCGTCGCCGGGTGGAGGACCTTCTCCAGATTGGACAGAGCGACCCTGCGGCCCTCCACCTCGGTGATCGGTGTCATGGGAGTCAGAGTCCCACGATTTCGCATTTCGCTCTAAAGCGGGCAAAGCTCTCGACAGGTCAGGCGCCCACGTACGCGGCCAGGTGCTCGCCGGTGACCGTGGACCGGGACGCGACCAGGTCGGCGGGGGTGCCCTCGAAGACGATGCGACCACCGTCGTGACCGGCGCCGGGGCCGAGGTCGATGATCCAGTCGGCGTGGGCCATGACGGCCTGGTGGTGCTCGATGACGATGACCGACTTGCCGGAGTCGACGAGCCGGTCGAGCAGGCCGAGCAGCTGCTGGACGTCGGCGAGGTGGAGGCCGGTGGTCGGCTCGTCGAGGACGTAGACGCCGCCCTTCTCCGCCATGCGGACGGCGAGCTTCAGCCGCTGCCGCTCACCGCCGGACAGCGTGGTCAGCGGCTGGCCGAGGCTGAGGTAGCCGAGCCCGACGTCCGCCATCCGCTCCAGGATCTTGTGGGCCGCCGGGGTCCGCGCCTCACCCGAGCCGAAGAACTCCTCGGCCTCGGTCACCGACATCGCGAGCACCTCGCTGATGTCACGCCCACCGAAGCGGTACTCCAGCACCGACGCCTCGAACCGCTTCCCCTCGCACTCCTCGCAGGGGGTGGCGACGCTCTGCATGATCGCCAGATCGGTGTAGATGACGCCGGCGCCGTTGCAGGTCGGGCAGGCACCCTCGGAGTTGGCGCTGAACAGCGCCGGCTTCACACCGTTGGCCTTGGCGAAGGCCTTGCGGATCGGGTCGGCCAGACCGGTGTACGTCGCCGGGTTGCTGCGCCGGGAGCCCCGGATCGGGGTCTGGTCGACCGCCACCACGCCCTCGTCGGTGGGGATCGAGCCGTGCACGAGCGAGCTCTTGCCGGAGCCGGCGACACCGGTGACCACGGTGAGCACACCGAGCGGGATGTCGACGTCGACGTTGCGCAGGTTGTTCGCCGTCGCGCCCCGGATGGCGAGCGTGCCGGTGGGCTTGCGCACGGTCTCCTTCACGGCGGCCCGGTCGTCGAGATGACGCCCGGTGACGGTGTCGCTCTTGCGCAGCCCCTCCAAGGTGCCCTCGAAGCAGACGGTGCCGCCCGCCGTACCGGCGCCGGGGCCGAGGTCCACGACGTGGTCGGCGATGGCGATCGTCTCCGGCTTGTGTTCCACCACCAGCACGGTGTTGCCCTTGTCGCGCAGCCGCAGCAGCAGGTTGTTCATCCGCTGGATGTCGTGCGGGTGCAGTCCGATGGTCGGCTCGTCGAAGACGTACGTGACGTCGGTGAGCGACGACCCGAGGTGGCGGATCATCTTCGTACGCTGCGCCTCGCCGCCGGAGAGCGTGCCCGAGGCGCGGTCGAGCGAGAGATAGCCGAGGCCGATCTCCACGAACGAGTCGAGGGTGTGCTGGAGCTTGGCCAGCAGCGGCGCCACCGAGGGCTCCTCGATTCCGCGGACCCACTCCGCCAGGTCGCGGATCTCCATCGCGCAGGCGTCGGCGATGTTGACCTTGCCGATCCGGGAGGAGCGGACCAGCTCGCTGAGCCGGGTGCCGTCGCACTCGGGACACTCGGTAAAGGTGACCGCGCGGTCCACGAAGGCCCGGATGTGGGGCTGCATCGACTCGCGGTCCTTGGAGAGGAAGGTCTTCTGGATCTTCGGGATCAGCCCCTCGTAGGTGAGGTTGACGCCGTTGATCTTCACCTTGGTCGGCTCGCGGTAGAGGAAGTCGTGCCGTTCCTTCTTGCTGTACTCACGGATCGGCTTCTCCTTGTCGAAGAACCCGGATTCGGCGATGACCCGCACGACCCACCCGTCCCCGGTGTAGGTGGGAATGGTGAACGGATCCTCGGACAGCGACTTCGTATCGTCGAAGAGCTGGGTGAGGTCGATGTCGGAGACCGAGCCCCGGCCCTCGCAGTGCGTGCACATGCCGCCGGTGCGGCTGAAGGTCACCTTCTGGGTCTTTGTCTTGTCGGCACCCCGGTCGACCGTGAGACCGCCGCTCGCCGAGACCGAGGCGACGTTGAAGGAGAACGCGCCGGGCGGGCCGATGTGCGGCTCGCCGAGTCGGCTGAAGAGGATGCGCAGCATCGCGTTGGCGTCGGTGGCGGTGCCGACGGTGGAGCGCGGGTCGGACCCCATCCGCTGCTGGTCCACGGTGATCGCGGTGGTCAGCCCGTCGAGCACGTCGACCTCGGGCCGCGCCAGGTTGGGCATGAAGCCCTGAAGGAAGGCGCTGTACGTCTCGTTGATCAGTCTCTGCGACTCCGCGGCGATCGTGTCGAACACCAGGGAGCTCTTCCCCGAGCCGGACACCCCGGTGAACACCGTCAGCCGGCGTTTCGGGAGTTCGATGCTGACGTCCTTGAGATTGTTCTCCCGCGCCCCGTGCACCCGGATCAGATCATGACTGTCGGCGGCGTGCGGCCCCGGAGTCTGCGCGCTCGTCCGCGTGGCCTTGGTCATCGTTCCTCCATCTGTCGGGCGGAGCCGCGTCCGCGGTCCCCGCCGGCGTCGCCTGACCACATCCGATCTGCTGGAACAGTACGTGCGGTTGTGCGCCTGCTGTGCGGTCTCGGCGAAGGCCGAGTGTTCACTTGGTCGACGGTGGCGGTGGGGGGCCGGTCGGTCGCTCGGTGCGTGGGTTGGTGGTGCGGGTCTGGTGGGTGTGTACGGGGCCGGGTCGGCGGTACGCGTCTGGTGGTAGGGGCCGAGTGGACGAGGGGCTGTGCGCCGCCCCCGGGCCCCAGCCTCCGAGCCGAACATGGATCCCGGACTCCAGCCTTCGGAGCTGGCTCCTGACCCGGGCTCCGCACTCCGACGGTCCTGGCCTGCGACTCCAGCCCTGGGAGTCGCCCCATGACCTTCACGCTAGGCGCGGCCCGCCCACCCACGCTTCTCGAATCCTGACCGGTCCGGTGAAGCGGCCGTACGAGGCGGCTGCCGGCCGTACGGGGGCTGGTGTCGTGCAGGCGACTGCTGACGTACAGGGACTGCTGACGTACAGGGACTGCTGTCGCCCTGGGCGACCGGTGGCCGGTCGACGGGCGGGCGTGATCGGTCGGAGTTACGGTGTGGGAAGCCCGGAGGGGTGGTCGGGGCCCGGAAGGGCGGTCGGGGGCGGGGGAGACATGCCCTACGGCTACGACCCGAAAGGTGCGTGCTGCTCGTGCGATCCATCTGGAACGGCGCCATCTCCTTCGGCCTGGTCAGCATCCCGATCAAGCTGGTGAACGCGACCGAGAGCCACTCCGTCTCCTTCCGCCAGATCCACCTGGAGGACGGCGGCCGCATCCGTTACCGCAAGGTCTGCGAGCTGGAGGAGCGCGAGGTGACGCAGGGGGAGATCGGCAAGGCGTACGAGGACGCGGACGGCACGATGATCCCGATCACGGACGAGGACCTCGCGTCGCTGCCCATCCCGACGGCCAAGACGATCGAGATCGAGGGCTTCGTACCGGCCGAGAGCGTCGACCCGCTCCAGGTGGACGCCGCGTACTACCTCGCGGCGAACGGCGTCCCCGCCGCCAAGCCGTACACCCTCCTCCGCGAGGCGCTCAAGCGCAGCGGAAAGGTCGCCATCTGCAAGTTCGCGTTGCGGGGCCGCGAGCGGCTCGGCATGCTGCGGGTGGTGGACGACGTGCTGGCCATGCACGGGCTTCTCTGGCCGGACGAGATCCGTACGACGGAGGGGGTCGCCCCCGACGCGAGCGTCACCGTCCGCGACAAGGAACTCGACCTCGCGGACGCCCTGATGGACACCCTCGGCGAGGTGGACCTCGAATCCCTGCACGACGACTACCGCGAGGCGGTCGAGGAACTCATCGCCGCGAAGGCCTCCGGCGAGGAGCCGCCCACCGCCCCCGCCCCGGCCCCGGGCGGCAAGGTCCTCGACCTCATGGCCGCCCTGGAGAAGAGCGTCCGCGAAGCCAAGGAGTCCCGAGGGGAGGACGTCGCCGACATCACCCCCCTCTCCTCCCGCCCCACCCCGAAACAACCCGCCGGCAAGAAGTCCACCACCACGACGAAGAAGACGGCCGCGTCCCCGAAGAAGTCGACAGCGAAGACCACCCAGCCCACGAAAAAGACCGCCGCCAAGAAATCAGCCGCCAGGAAAACGACGGCGGCGAAGTCCGCGGAGACCAAGTCCACGGCCAAGAAGACCCCCGCGAAGAAGACAGCCACCCGCAAACGCTCCGCGTGACGCGTGACGCGTGACGCGTGACGGCTGCCGTCTGACGGCTGACGGCTGACGCCGGACGGCTGCCGGCTGACGCCTGCCTCCGCCCGCCCGACGGCTGACGCCCGACGGCTGACGTCCGACGGCTGACGTCCGACGGCTGACGTCCGACGGCTGACGCCCGACGGCTGACGTCCGACCGCGACCGGCTGAACACCTGACCACGACCGACCTGGGGGGAGGGGGACTACGCCGCACGACGCAGCGCGAGAACCGCGTTGTGACCGCCGAAGCCGAAGGAGTTGCTGAGGGCGAGGTCGCCGTCGGCGGGGAGAGCACGAGGGGCGGCGGTGACGAGGTCGAGGGCGATGGCGTGGTCCTGGTCGGCGCAGCCGATGGTCGGAGGGATGACGCCGTGGTGGAGGGTCAGCGCGGTGACGAGGGCCTCGACCGCACCGGCGGCCCCCTGAAGATGCCCGAGGCTGCCCTTGACCGCCGTGACGGGCACCCGACGCCCCGACAACACCCCGGCCAGCGCGTTGGCCTCCGCGAGGTCACCGTCGACCGTGGCGGTGGCATGCGCGTTGACGTGGACGACATCCGCAGGCGACGCCGCCGCGTCCCGCAGCGCCCGGCGCAACGCGAGCGCCACCCCCGCCCCCGACGGATCCGGAGCCGTCAGATGATGCGCGTCGGCGGACAGCCCCCACCCCGCGGCCTCGCAGTAGATCCGGGCACCCCGGGCCCTCGCGTGCTCCTCCGCCTCCAACAGCAGGAACCCGGCCCCCTCACCGTTGACGAACCCGTCCCGGTCCTTGGCGAAGGGACGCGACGGGCTCTGCCCACCGCCGTTCAGGCCGTGCCGCGACAGCGCCCGCATCGCCGCGAACGACGCCATGATCGCCGGAGTCACCACCGCCTCGGCCCCGCCCGCGAGCGCCACGTCCACCCGGCCGTACCGGATACGGTCCACCGCCTGCCCGATCGCCTCGGTCCCGGAGGCACACGCGCTGGTCACGGTCCGCGCCTCCCCGGTGATACCGAGGTCGAGCGAGATCTGCGACGCCGCCTGCGAGGGCACGCACAGCGGCGTGGTGAGCGGGGAGACACCGCGCGGCCCCCGGTCCCGTAACTGCCGGTCCCCGGCCACGAGAACCGACGCGTCACCGAGGATCGCCCCGGCGGACACTCCGACCCGCTCCGGATCGATCCCGCTCTCCGCCGTACCCCCGTCAGCGAACCCCCCGTCCCGCCACGCCTCCCGCGCCGCCAGCACGGCGAACCGCGCGGCCCGGTTCATACGCCGCGCCCGGGGCCGGGGCAGCAGGTTGGCGGGATCCACGGGCACCGTCCCCGCCACCCGCACGGGTAACTCCGCGAACTCCTCCCCGTCCAACTCCCGTATCCCACACAGCCCTTCCAGCAACCCCTGCCACAGCGCCCCCACGCCCACCCCCAACGGCGTAACGGCCCCCAGCCCCGTGACAACCACCCGTCGCCCCACCGAGTACGACATGACCCAGCCCCCTTCCACCCAGCCCCGCACACAACTCCTGCCGCGGAGTTAGTTCCCCCTTCAACTGCTGCCTGCACGCGGCCGCGGCCACGGAGCGGCGCGGACTGATCAGCCCGCCCCCTGGCCGGACTCGGTCAGGCCCCCTGGCCGGACTGATCCGCCCGCCCCTCGCCCGGCCGTCGTCCCTGCTCAGAGGACCTTCGCCCGCACCAACGCCGACAGGACGAGCGTGCCCGGGAGGAGGGGGAGCCAGACGGTGACGACGCGGTAGCCGATGACCGTCGTGGTGGCGAGCGTCGCGGGCGCGCCGAAGGCGACGAGGGTGAAGACGAGCGCCGCGTCCATGGGCCCGAGCCCACCCGGTGCGGGCACCGCACCGGCGGCCGTGCTGGCGACGAGGTAGGCGAACAGCATCTGCGGCCAGGAAAGCGGCAGCCCGAGCGACGACCCGACCGAGGCGACGACGGCCCCCTGGCACAGGGGGAACGCGGCGGCCCCACCCCACAGGGCGACCGCGCGCACGGGCCGGCTGTGCACGACCCGCGTGTCGTTGAGCGCGGTGCGCAGCCCCCCGATGAGGGGACGCCGCAACGGCCGTACGGTCGTGATCAGCGTGACCACGGCGGCGACGCTGACGGCGGTGATCGCCCCGACGAGGGCGAGGGTCTCGCCTTCCGGGAGGAGCTCGGCCAGGCGGAGCGTGCCCGGGAAGGCGACGACGAAGGCGAGGATCACCAGCGTCTTGGCGACCGGTTTGACCGCCGAGTACAGGGCGAGCGAGGAGGTGGCGCGGGAGAGCGGGATGCCACGGCCCCGCAGGAAGCGCAGGACGACGGCGTGGGCGCCGATGTTGCCCGGAAGCGCGTGCCCGGCGGCCCCGGCGGCGAACTGCGTCGCCAGCAGCTGCCCCGGCGGCAACCGCTCCGGCACCGCCCCCTGCCGTACGCAAGCGGAGGCCACCGAGCACAGGCCGGTGAAGAACACCCCGGCCAGCAGCCACAGGGGATCGCCCGAGGCGAGCCGCACCGCACCGTCGTGGACCGTCCGCCAGTCGACCGCCGCCCAGATGCCGAGCAGCAGCAACGGCAACAGGGTGAGAGCGAGCCGGAACCGCCGGGCGGTCACGGGGGAACGGGAGGGGAGGAACCGCTGGACCCGGGCGGGAACAAAAGCCAGGGCGCGAGTGGAGCACGGGTCCGCCGCCTGGCCTACGTCCCCGTCACATACGGCGACGTCGCCGGGGGCAGGAGCCGAGTCCGGGACCGGCGGGCGACCGAGTGCTGGACCGGAGACGGCGACGGGACCGGCCGCTGGGGCCGTGCCCGGCGGGGAGGTGAGGCCAAGGGCGGGACCGGCGACCGGGGCCGCGTCCGGTACTGAGGTCAGGTCGGGGACAGGGGCGGGCCCGGGCGCCCGGTCGCAGACCGCGACGAGGTCAGGAGCCGACGGCGCGCCCAGGACGGGGGCGGGGCCCGGGGCCGGGGGCGAGCCGAGGGCGGGCGTGAGATCGCAGGCCGAGTCGCAGGCCGAGTCGGCGGCCGCGGTGGGGCCGCCTACAGCCATGCGGTCGGCGGCCGACGCCTGGCCCGGGACGTGGGTGAGGTCCGGGGCTGGGGCCGGGCTGGGTATCAGGGAGAGGGGATCGGGGACCGGGGACGGGGTGGGCCGCGAGGGGGGCGGCGCGTCGAGCGGGAGCGGGAACAAAGGGCACGTCGTCCTTCCGCGTCGCGCCGGTACGGCGGGGGACCGCACCGGCGGAGGCAGGGCAAGTCAAGAACGAAGGGAACCCCAGGACCGTTCCCACCCCAAATGACTCCCCGGTATTGACCAACCGAACTCCTGCCACCACCAGAACGACGACACACCCTCCGAGCAGCCGCTCTACCGCAATACCCCCCGAAGTCCACCCACCTCACATGAGACACAAGTCACCCCCGCCCACCCGCCCCCGATCACCGCCAGCACATCCGCCCGTGCCCGTGGCCCCGTCTTTCTTGGGGGCGCGAGGAACTGCGCGACAAGCCACAACGCGCCGGAAAGGCCGGGTTCGAAGGGGCGGAGCCCCAGGTGACGGGCCGGGCAGGGGCGGAGGGGACGAGTAAACTCCCCGCAGAAAAGCCCAGTTCGCCACCCCCACGAGGCCACCCGATGCACCCCACTCCCACCCACCCCACACCCCGGTGACCCCCGCCCGGACGAACCCGGCCCCAGCCGCTCCGACCCTGCCGCTCTCCACCCCCAGCCGAGTGACAGTCTGCCGAGACTGCTGCTGCGGCACCCCCAAACTCCCCGGCGTGGATCACGAGGCCCAGACGACCCGCCTCCAAGCCCTCGTCCCGACCCGCATCTCCACCTGCCTGGACGCCTGCGACCAGGCCAACGTCATCGTGGTCCAACCCTCCGCCGCAGGCCGCGCCGCCGGCGCCCGCCCCGTCTGGCTGGGCCTGGTCAACGACCCCGAGGCCACCGAGGACATAGCCACCTGGGTACAGTCCGGCGGCCCAGGCGTAGCCCCCATGCCCCCCATTCTCGACCTCTACGTCTTCACCCCACCGGCCCGCCGCACCGGCCTCACCTGACGCACGGCCCTCCACCCCGGCGAGCCCTCTCCCTCACTCCACCACTGCCCCACAGGTCCCGTCGGAAGCCGGTCGCAGGTGCGGGGCTGCCCGTAGGTGTGGATGCCGTCGGCCTGCAGGCGCGGCTCCTCCAGGTACAGGCGACAGCCCGGCGAGCATCGCCAGTGCGCCACCGAGGCTGCGGCCGGCGAACCACACGCTCTGGTCGTTGTCGCGGAACTCCGCGAGCGCGTCCCTGACGGTGGGGAAGATCAAGAAGACCGAGCGGCGGCCCGGACCACTCACTCGACCATGCTGCCCACACCCGTCATGCCGGTGTCGCGAAGCGGCTGCACCGCCGGCATCAGCTTGAATCCTGGTCTGCATTCCTGCAGGTCAGGGTCTTGATCCGAGTGCCCCCGGCAAAATTCGAACCTGCGTACACGGCTCCGGAGGATGTTGTATTCCCCAAGGTTTTCCCAGGTCAGGGACCTTGGCCTTGCGGCGGACGCTCCGAAGTTACTGCCGCCGGTGCACCCCTCTCGGATGCCGGCGTCAGACTTTGATGACGGTGATGCGAGAGCCGCACAGGGCGGTTAGATCCTCGGGGTCTGAGGTGAGAACCGTAGCCGGACCGGGGGCGGCGAGGGCTGTGGCGCCGAGCATGGCGTCGATGGCGTACTTGTGGCCGTGCAGGCCGGCGTCGGCGAGGAGCGCGGCGGCGTGGATGGCGATGGGTTCGGTGACCGGTTCGACGACGAGGCGCGAGAGGGTCCACTCCAGGGCCGGGCGGTTGATCCGGGGGTGGACCACTTCCACCAGGGTGGCCGCGGACGTGATCACCCTCAGGTCGTCGGCTCGGGCAAGGGCGAGCCAGGCGGTGACACTACGCTCGCGGAGGACGGCCTTGGCCAGTCCCTCGCTGTCCAGGACGAGAGTGCCGCCGGGGACGGCGGGGGAGCGGCTCACGCGGCGCTCGCTCCGCCCGCCGCCTGGTTGTCACGGGCCTGGTGGAGCTGGTCGCGCAGCGCCTGGATCTCCTCGTCGGTGATGGGCCCGTGCTCGGCCTCGGCGACGGTGATGAGTTCGTTGAGGTTGTCGCGCTCGATCTGGCGGGCGACGGCTGCGGCCACATAGGCGGACAGGCCGGAGGGGCCGCTGCGGGCCCGGGCAGCTTCGGCGATGTCTCGCGGCATAGTGATCGAGTACTTGCCGGTAGGCTCACTCATGCTACGTATCCTACCGCTCATCCTCCCGGTTGGCGTGGGCGGAAACTCTGACCCGCTCGGATGAGGTCGGGCGGGTACCCGCCCGCTGGTGACCTGGCCCTGCGGGAATCCCCGGAGGGACGGGAATCCCCGGACGGACCGGTGCAACGGCCGGGCTCAGCCGCACTCGCCGCCGGCCGCCGCGCGCAGGGCAGCCGCCGAGGCAGGCCCGGCCACGGCCCCGTTGCCGGTGGCATCAAGGCGGCCCTCCCCCCGCTGTGCCAGGTCGAACGGGCCAAGCGCCGTCAGGTGGGGGCACCCTTCTTCCGCGCGAACTCTTGGGCGGATGTCCCCGCTAGCCTGTATACAAGCTTGTGTGCGGCTGGATCGACGAGGAGTTCCATGGCTCGGGCAACCGGTAAGAGTGAGGCGGTCTACGAGCGGCTGAAGGGTGACATCGAGTCGCTGCGGCTGCGGCCGGGAGCCAAGCTGAGCGAGGTCCAGTTGGGCGAGGAGCTGGGTGCCTCGCGGACGCCGGTGCGGGAGGCGATCCGGCGGCTGGCCCGGGAGGGGCTGGTCGATTTCGTGCCGGGGGAGGTGGCCCGGGTGGCCGCGATCTCGCTGGGCGGGGTGCGGGCCCTGTTCGACTTCCGGATGCTGCTGGAGCCCCGTGCGGCCGCGTCGGTCGCGACGGCGGGGGCGGCCGACGAACGCGTACTGGTGCCGTTCCGTGAACTGCTGGAGCGGCTGGAGGAGTTCGACGAGTCCTTCCGTGCGCTGGACGCCGCCGCGCAGGCGCGGTCCTACCAGGAGTTCTACGAGGTGACCGAGGGCTTCGACCAGGCCGTCATCGCCGCGTGTCGGAACTCCTACCTCGCCCGCACGATCCGTGACCTGCGCAGCGAGACCGTACGGCTGCGGCATCTGTCGCACAGCGGTCCGCGACGCATGCTGACCTCGCTGGAGGAGCACCGCGCGATGCTGAAGGCGATCGTGCAGGGGGACGCGCAGGCGGCGGAGGCGGCCTGCCGGCACCACCTCGCCCAGACCCTCCAAGCGCTCATCGACAGCCTGACCGGGCGGGATCTCGCGAGCGGCGCGCACGTCCAACTGGATGTCGCCAACGAGTAGCCCGCACTTCGGCTGTGATCACCGTGCCAGTGGTTTCCGCACGAAGCTTCCTGTATACAGGCATGGATACAGTGCTTGTCGATGCGAGGGGCGGCCGCTCATGGCGCATACCGTCGGCGCCGCCGACCTGCTCGGGTTCGCCGCCGCCACCACAGAAGTCCACGGGGTTCCTGGCGCGGACGCCCGCCTGCTCGCGGACACCTTGGTGACCGCGGAGCTGTGGGGTCATCCGTCGCACGGGATGCTGCGACTGCCCTGGTACCTCCGTCGTCTCGCGAGCGGCGCGACCACCGCCGTCGCCGCCCCCGAGGTCGTGACCGACAACGGCGCAGTCCTGGTCGTGGACGGGTGCGACGGCCTCGGTCAGGTGCTCACCGACCGTGCGGTGACGTGGGGTGTGGAGCGCGCCCGTCGGCACGGGATCAGCGCGGTCGCAGTCCGTAACTCCGGGCACTTCGGTACGGCCGCGTACTTCACCCGCAAGGCCGCCGAGCGAGGCTGTGTGGCGCTGCTGGCCACCAACGCCAGTCCGGCGATGGCCCCTTGGGGCGGCCGGGCGAAGCGGATCGGCACCAATCCGTGGTCGATCGCCGCGCCGGGCGGCCGTTACGGCACGGTCGTGATGGACATCGCCAACACCGCCGTGGCGCGCGGGAAGATCCACCACGCCAAGGAGCGCGGCGAGCCAGTCCCCGCCGGCTGGGCGGCCGACACCGACGGCGTGCCGACCACCGACCCGCGCCGCGCCATCGAGGGGCTGATCCTGCCCATGGCCGGCCACAAGGGCTACGCCATCTCCTTCATGTTCGACGTCCTGGCGGGCGTGCTGACCGGTAGCGCCTTCGGCTCGGCGGTCGTCGGCCCCTACCGCCCCACGGGCCGCAGCGGCGTCGGTCACCTGCTGATCTGCGTCGACATCGCATCGATGGCCGACCCGGCCGAGTTCGAGGGGCGGATGGAGACCCTGATCGAGGGGACCAAGGCCACCCCCACCGCTCCAGGCACGGCCGAGATCTTCGTCCCCGGGGAGCCGGAGGCCCGCACCGCCGAGCGCCTGCACACCGAGGGCATCACCCTCGTCGACGACACCTGGGCCTCCCTCACCCGTATCGCCGAAGCCACCGCCGTACCCCTGCCCACCCCCAGTACTCCGCAGGAGCTGCCCTCTTGATCACGCTGACCGTGTCCCTCCAGGTCGTCCCAGGGTGCCGTGACGACTTCCTCAAGGCCATCGAGGAGAACGCCGAACGCTCCTTCACCGACGAGCCCGGCTGCCGCTCCTTCGACGTCGTCTGCGATCTGGAAGACGACCACCACTTCGTTTTCCACGAGATCTACGACGACGAGGCAGCCGTCGAGGCACACCGCTCCGCACCCCACTTCAAGGTCTGGCGTGAGGCGGCGGCGAAGTACGTCGTCCCCGGCAGCCAGGTCAACACGCTCTCCCGCCGCCTCTTCCACCACCCCTGAACGGAGCCGCCGCATGTGCGCCGATCCCGCTGAGCCGAACCTGCTCATCCGTCCCGACGAGGTCGAACGCTTCGACCGCGGCGGCGGGGTTTCCACCATCCCCTACGTCGGCAGGTGGAACTCCGAGAAGGCCGTCATCACCACCGGCCAGACCGTCTTCCAGCCCGGCACCGGCCTGCCCCTGCACAGCCACAACGTCGAGGAGTCGGTCCTGATCCTCGAAGGCGAGGCGACGGCCGAGATCGACGGCGAGCTCTTCGACCTGGAACCCGGTCAGGCCACCTGGGTGCCGGCCGGCATGCCGCACCGGTTCTTCAACCGGGGCGAGGGCGTCATGCGGATCTACTGGGTCTACGGCGGCCGGGACGTCACCCGCACCATCACCGCCACCGGCGAGACCTTCGAGCACCTCTCCGAGAGCGACAAGGGAGGGGCCCCCACCTCATGAGCGCCACCATCCGGACGGCAACCCCGCCACGGGGCAGCCCCTCGCCGAGTACGAAGCCTGGGATACCGAACGGATCCATACGGCTGTAGAGCGAGCCCACGCCGCCGCCCACGCCTGGGCCCGGGTCCCCGTCACAGAACCGGCCGACCGCACCGGTCACTTGGCCCGCGTCCTGGCATCCTGGCCGACGAGCGTGTGGACATCGACGGAGCCGAAGCCTGGGTCGCCTACGAGCCGGTCGGCCCGGTCCTGGCCGTCATGCCGTGGAACTTCCCCGTCTGGCAGGTCATGCGCTTCACCGTCCCGTCCCTGGTGGCGGGCAACGGGGGCCTGCTCAAGCACGCCGCCAACGTCACCGGCAGCGCCATCGCCCTGCAGGAGCTCTTCGTCGAGGCCGGTTTCCCCGAACATCTGGTGACCACGCTGGTCATCGCCGACGACGACGTGCCCGAGGTCACCGCGCGGCTCATCGAGGACGACCGCGTCGCCGCCGTCACACTGACCGGCAGCAACCGGGCCCGGGCCGCGGTCGGCGCGGTGGCCGGGCGCGCGGCGAAGAAGTCCGTACTGGACTGGGAGGCTCGGACGCCTTCATCGTCCTGGACGACGCCGATGTCGCAGCGGCCGCAGCGGCCGTAGTGAAGGCGCGCTTCACCAACTCCGGCCAGAGCTGCGTCTGCGCGAAGGGGTTCATCGTCACCACCCCCGTGGCGGACGCCTTCACCGCCGCGTTCGTGGCCAACGTCGAAGCCCTGCGCGGCGGCGACCCGAGCGACCGGGACACCGAGGTCGGCCCGCTCGCCCGGGACGACCTACGGGCGGCGATCCAGAGGCAGGTCGAGGAGTCCGTCGCGGCCGGCGCCCGCCTGCTGACGGGAGGCAATCCGCTCCCCGACGACGGCTGCTTCTACCAGCCGACCGTCCTGGGGGGCACCGCCCCGGGCATGCCCGCCTCGTCCACAGCCCCCGACATACGCCCGCTCCGAGCGGCACACGCCTGCACATACGCGAAGACCCCGGCCTCAGCGTTTCCGCTGGTGACGGGGTCTTTGGACACCTCATACTGGGTGCCCCCGGCAGGATTCGAACCTGCGCACACGGCTCCGGAGGCCGTTGGATTATCACACGTTTCCCCTGGTCGGCGGCCCCTCTGACGCCTTGTCAGGCCCGTCGTCCCACAAATAGCCCACGAAGAAGAAATGCCCTATTTAACCTTCTTGGGTTAGTTGTCCGGGTGTGATCGTGGGTCCATGCCGTGTGATGGAGATCACGACTTCCTTGACCAAGGGTAGGGGGCATAATGCCTCCCTTCAATCGAACAGGGAGGCGGTCGGGAGCGCGCGGGCAAGCGGAGTGCGCCGGTGTGCGCTTGGCTCGGTGAGGGCGGTCCCGAACGCGAGGGCTGGGGTGAACGGCGATTGACGCGTGCCCCACGGCTTCCGGCCTTGGATGCCCTGGAGCGTGTGATCCGGTGCACCGACCTCCGGCAGGGCCGCGCGGGAGGCCGTCGTCGACCCCGTATACGCAGGGCAGGTGCCCTGTCCTGATTCGCGCCGTTGAAGCTGCGCTGGGCCCGGGTGGGTTCTGCCGATGGCTGCAGACTCGACGGGTGAGGGCTGGCTCGGTCCGGTCGGCGCGCAGCAAGGCCGAGAGAGCGCCGCTCAGCCTTTTCGCCTGGGCGTGCTCGAGCGGGGGCTGGGATGCATCAAAGCCCTCGGGTATGCAGAGCGCAGGTGAGTCGACTGGCCCCCGGAGCATGCGCGAGGGGTGGCCGCACCTGGTCATGAATGCAGACGGCTGTCGTGTGAAGTTGTGGGATTGGTTTGGGGTGCGGCCTTTCAGCGTGGCGGACAGGGCGTGGCGGTGGATCTCCAATCGTGCGGAGAATCCCCGGTTTCCCTAACCGGGGATCGCGTGCTACACGCCATACGGCGACCAGTGGGCCGTCCTGGTCTCGGCGCATTGACCAGTGCACCCGAGGTGACGCACAGGTCCGTCCATCTCGGAGCATACGGCGGAGTGCGCTATGCCCTACCCGCCGATCCCGAAGGGCAGTCCCTTGTCGTCATTGCTCAGCGAGCGTCGTATGGCGTTGACGAGCCTCACCTGTGCCTGGGCGGGTGCCTGTCTGGCCTGCTCGAACTCCTCGGAACTCAGCGGGTTGTGCAGCGGGTTGCGTTCCCCTCGTGCCACCTGGTCCAGAAAGGAATTGATGGCGCTGCCGAAATCATCGATCTGCACCGCGACCTCTGTGGGAGCAATCAGGCTCACGCGCATCAAGGTCGCGCTCCAGTCGCCCCAGTCGTAATCCCATCCGCGCCGGTCGGCATGCGCTCTTCTGAGCTCCATGGTGAATTTGGCGTAGTGGCTGAACAGTTCCTGATAGGCAGCGAGTTGTTGATCGCGTATCCAGTGACGATCCTGAGCGCGACGTGTGACGATACCGCCGACCAGCACGCCCACTGTTGCGGAAAGCGCACCAGCGGCTGTTGTCACCAGTACGTCCAGCACCGCATCCCCCTTGACGTCCCACACCCGAGCCTCCAGTGAGACGAACATACTGATCACCGGCCCTCGGCGACAGTGATCAGTTCGGTTCCGCCGATCCGGCGGGTTCCACCGCGTTGCCGTCGGTTCTCGTCGACATAGCCAGGCCAATCTCCCGCGATCAGAAGCCATCCCGATCATCTGGTGATCTCCGTCCGTCAACCCGACGTGATCCGAGTGCACCCGTGCTGGGGGATGTTCGAATGGGCAATTCGGGCAGTCATGCCCCGCCGATCAAAAGGAGGCGGGCATGGACCCGAATGAGCATCAAAATGGTGCCACACCGGACCCCGAACAGACACAGGGCCAATCCCCGGCGCAGCCGCCCGGCGAGACACCTCAGGGCCGCGGTAGCGCGGTCGCGGACATGGCGGGCGAGTTCGGTGCGGAGCTGGTGCGGGCCATCCGCGCGGGCCTGGCTCAGGGTGCCAGCCCTATGCCCGGTCCCCGGGGTCCGTCCAAGCTGAGCTGGTACGCCTTCGCGACCGAGTACGCGCGGGCGCACTGGCCCGGCAGGGCAGCGAAGACCCGGGACGAGGTCAGCGAGGCGCTCACCGCGATCACCATGGCGATGTGCTGGGACATGCCAGGTCGGCCGAAGGGGCAGCTGCTGCGCCGCGCCCTGCGGCACTGGGCATTCGTTGTGCCCGGGCCGGAGCAGCGGGAGCTGCCGGCGGAGGACCGGCTGGTGCTGCAGTGGGTGGTGAAGGCGTCCCGGCCGTTGGTCGACCTGCACGATCCGGTTCTGGCGCGTGATGTGCTGGAGTCGCTGCGTCGCAAGCTCGATGGGGGCGAGGCGGCGGTGGAGACGATGGGCCGTAAGCGCAAGGTGCTGGTGCACGCGCTCCACTACGCCGTGGAGCGGGGCGAGTTGGGCAGTCATCCGCTGGAGAAGATCCGCTGGCGGGTCCCCAAGCCGTCGGTCTCGGTGGACCCGCGGGTGGTGGCCAACCCTCACCAGGCACGGGAGTTGCTGGACGCCGTCTCCTACGTGGGCAGCTATCGGCGAGCCCGGGGCCGTCGGCTGGTCGGGTTCTTCGCCGGCATGTACTACGCCGGCCTGCGCCCGGAGGAGGCGGTCGCGGTGGCGCTGCCGGACTGCCGCCTGCCCCGCACCGGCTGGGGGCGGCTGATCCTGCACCGCACGCTGCCGCAGGCGGGCAAACGGTGGACCGACACCGGCAAGTTCCACGACGAGCGCGGGCTGAAGAACCGCCCGCCGGGAGAGACACGGGTGGTGCCGTTGCCGCCGCACCTGGTGACGATGTGGAGGGACCACGTCGCCACCTTCGGGACCGCAGACGACGGCCAGCTGTTCTTCACCGAGCAGGGCCGGATCATCACTTACACCCCCTACAACCGGGTCTGGCACGAGCCCCGCGCCCTCGCCCTGCCACCCGCCCTCGGTAACACCCCGCTCGCGAAACGGCCGTACGACCTTCGGCACTCGGCGCTGTCTACATGGCTGTGCGCGGGGGCCGACCCGGCTGAGGTCGCCCAGCGGGCCGGTAACAGCGTAGAGGTCCTGCTGTCCCGGTACGCGAAGTGCCTGTATGACCGGCAGTCCATCAACAACCAGCGCATCGAAGGACTCCTGAGCGCCTACGACCGGCCACCCGAGCCTGATGAGCAGTTCGAGGCGTAGCTCCCCGCGCCCGAGCTGAAGCGGGCGCGGGAGAAATCCGCCAGGTTCACCTCGAAGCGCTGGATGCCCCTCACACCGCCGGCTGGGCCCTGTGGGGCCCCGGGATGTGCTCGGACCCGGTTGTCAGTGGTGCCGCGTAGCCTGACTGAGCAGCAGCTCGGCCGGTGGCTCGTAGCCGTGCTGTGTCCAGCAGGGAGGGTGTGGTGATGGCTGATCGCAAGACCGTGACGCGCCAGACGTTCATCGGGGAGAAGGGCATCGCCCTGGTCGAACGCCGGTGCCTGGAGATGGGCCACCTCTTTCATCCCCGGCGGGTCGATCACGGCATCGACGGGCACATCGACCTGGTGGAACCCGGCAGCGGGGCCGTTCTTAATCTGACCCTGCTGGTCCAGAGCAAGGCCCAGGACCGGCGCTTCTCCGGTGAGACGGACGACGCGTTCCACTACGTCTGCGACCAGCGCGATCTTGATCACTGGCTGTCCGGCAACTCGCCCGTCATCCTGGTCTTCTCCCACCCCGAGAGCGACGAGGCGTGGTGGACGGAGGTCAAGGCGGCGTTCCCGGACGCGGTCAGCCGTGCCAAGCGCGTCGTGCACATCGACAAGCACACCCAGCGCTTCGACCGGGACGCAGCCCAGGCACTGCTTCATCTTGCCGTGCCCCGGACGGCGGGCCTGTACCTGCGGCCCGCGCCGATCACCGAAGTGCTCACCACGAACCTGCTGCCCGTCACCGAGATGCCGCCGACGGTGCATCTGGCCCCTGCGGCCTTCACCGACTACCGCGCGGCCGGCGCCGCACTGGACGCGCAGGGGCAGCGCGCGTCCGGCTGGATTCTGCGGGACGGACTGGTCCTGTCGTTCCACAGCCTGCGGGACTCGCCCCTGCGGGTGCTCTGCGCCGGAGACCCCGAGCGCCACGAGACCGTCGAGTGGGCGGACAGCGATGATCTGGACACCCAGCACCGCTTCGCTGACCTGCTCTCCCGGACCGTTCAGGGTTCTTACCCGGACCTGCGGTGGCACAAGGACCGCAAACACATGCACTTCCGGGCGACCTCGCGTCTGGGGCCACGTAAGGCCGGCAGGGACCGGGATCACGGGGCCGGACCGTGTTCGGGCCGCACGCCTCCAAGTCCGACCCGCAGCGCGTCGGCTTCTACCACCACGCCGCGCTGCGCACACGGTTCCGGCGCCTGGGCGGAGTCTGGTACTGCCAGCTGGAGCCGGACTACTGCTTCACCACCGACGGTCACACCGAGCACCCTTACGCGGACCGGCTGCTCGCCGGGATCAAACGCCTGGACCGGCACCCGGCTGTCCGGGGTTGGACCCGCGTGTGGGCCAACTACCTGAACCACGCCGACCTGTTCACCGAACCACGGCCCGTACAGTTCGGCGAACTCGCCACCATGACCGTTGACCGGGGAATCGACGACCGGTGGTGGGGACCGGCTCCGTCCGGCGCCGCACCCGAGGACGACCACGACCCGTCCGCCGGGGGACAGGAAAGCCTGGACACCGTGCTGGCCGCCGCGGACACGGACACCCAGGATCTTCTCAGCCTGCTCCAGGGCGGGGACAGCGACGGCGACGCCGGCGCTCCTCGGCGAAGGAGCCCTGCAAACAAGGCCAGGTCCGCCGGGCGACGGACATCCCGTCGGGGAGGAACGAACAGCGCGAGGCGAGGCCAGTGATGTACTCCGTGATCCTTGACGAACCCGAGCTGGAATTCGGTGGCGCGGCCCGGCACATCGACCCTCGGTTCGGCATCACGAACTACGGTCCCGCCGATCTCGGCGCGCCCGATGCTCCCCGAGCGATCCGCGTCGGCCTGGTCGGTCCCACGGACCAACTCGACGGGCTGCGCCGGTGGCTGGAGCGCTGCCGGGAGCCGATCGCGGCCAAGGACGAGCAGTACCCGCATCTCTTCCCGGAATTCCCCGGATGCGACACCGACCGCGGCCTGCACACCACCCTGGTCTTCAGCGACCGCAACACACGCGCGATCAGCAGCCGGGACCTGCGCGCCATCGAGACCGCCGAACAGCCAGCGGCCCTGACCAAGGCCGTGAGTATCTACGCGGAAGAGATCACGGCATTGGCCGACGAGAACCGGGTCGACGTCCTCCTGGTCGCCAGACCCGAGCAGCTCGTCGAGACGAGCCGCCGATCATCAGGCCGTCCGGACGCATCCTGTGATCCTTCGCAGGACGCCCCTGACGATCCCCCGCTGGCCCAGTTCGCCAACTTCCACGACCTGCTCAAAGCCCGGCTGCTGAACCTGCGCCAGCCCATCCAGATCATCCGCCGCAGCACCTGGGACGAAGCGACCCGCCCTCCCGAGGGCCACAGCCGGCAGGACGAGGCCAGCCGCGCCTGGAACCTCCACGTCGCCCTCTACTACAAGGCCGGCGGCGTCCCCTGGCGCCTCTTGCGCAACCCCGCCGATCTGACCACGTGCTACGTCGGCATCGCGTTCTACCGCAGCGGCGACAGAACCGCCCTGAACACCTCGGTCGCCCAGGTCTTCAACGAACGCGGGGACGGAGTGATCGTGCGCGGAGGACCGGCACGGATCAGCCGCACCGACCGCCAGCCCCACCTGGCGCGCGCCGACGCACATGCCCTCCTGCTCCAGGCACTGGACTCCTACCGGCGCGAACACCACACCGCGCCCGCCCGCATCGTGCTGCACAAGACCTCGGCCTTCACCGGCGAGGAGACAGGCGGCTTCCAGGACGCCGCGGACGAACGGTTCATCGACACGCTGGAGATGAGCTGGATCACCAGCAGCGAAGGAGCCGCCACTTTCCGCCCCGGCGACGCACCGCCCCTGCGCGGCACCCTCGCCGTCCTCGGCGAACGCGAACTCGCGCTGTACGCGACCGGCAGCATCGAGTTCTACCGGACCTACCCCGGCATGTACATTCCGCGCCCGATCGGCATCAGACCCGTCACTCCCGCCCGGGACCCGCGCCAACTGGCGGTCGAAGTCCTTGCCCTGACCAAGATGAACTGGAACCAGACCCGTCTGGACGGACGGCTCCCCGTCACCCTGCGCACCGCCAAGCAGGTCAGGTCCGTCCTGCGCTTCTGCCCGCCCGACCAGGCTGTCGCCACCCGCTACGCCCACTACATGTAAGGCAAACCGCCGGACGACTGCAGATGCGAGAGCATGTTTCGGCTGGGCGACAGCCTGCGGACCGATCCCCGGCGCAGCCACACGCTCCGATAAATGGGCGCTGAATGCGGAGAGTGAGCACAGAACTCTACTATGGGTTTCCTGGCTCCTTTTTCTCCTGACGGTCGCTGCTGGCCTCATAGCGATGCACGTGCTCACTGGCGTCTCCCACAAGGGTGAACACATTTATCAGTGGCGCCTCAGAGTGCCGTGGATCTGTGAAATATTGCTCTTTCTGGCAGCGCTCATCGTATTCTTTATATATGGCATAAATGTCATCGATGATATCGGCGACATCAAGCCCAAATCGACACCGTGACGCCGGCAGAACCCGGGGATCTGCGACGTTCTGTGACTGGTGGACCAGTGAGTGGATTAGGGGGGCCGCGGGCCGCGACAGGGGTTTGAGCAGTGCCGGAAGATCAGTCCTCTGGCACCGCCTGCTTGGGACCGTTGCCGGCGTGGCGCTTGTCGCGGGCGTAGATGACGGTCGTCTTCCCGCCGCCGGGAGTGCGGCGGTCCATCTCGAACAGAGTGGTGGCGGCCAGGAGGTCGCTGAGCTTGGTGTAACCGTAGGTGCGGGAGTCGAAGTCGGAGCGCTGCTTGGTGATGATGTGGCCGACGCTCGCGAGGGGGGCCCAGCCGTCGTCGTCAGAGGCTGCCTCCACTGCCTGGCGAAGGAGGTTGACCAGCGCGGTGTCGCCCTTCAGCTTGACCGCCGTGGCCCGCGCGGCTGGTTTTGCCTCAGCCGGGGCGGTGGTGCTCTTGAGGTTCTCGGTGTAGATGAACTTGTCGCATGCCGCGACGAACGGCTTCGGCGTCTTGCGTTCGCCGAAGCCGTATACGGTCAGGCCGGACTCGCGGATTCGGGCCGCGAGGCGGGTGAAGTCGCTGTCGCTGGAGACGATGCAGAACCCGTCGAAGCGCCCCGCGTACAGCAGGTCCATGGCATCGATGACCATGGCGGAGTCGGTGGCGTTCTTCCCGGTGGTGTAGGCGAACTGCTGGATCGGCTGGATCGACTGGGCGAGCAGCTGGTCCTTCCAGCCCTTCAGCTGGGTTCCGGTCCAGTCGCCGTAGGCACGCTTGACGTGGGCGGTCCCGTACTTGGCGACCTCCGCCAGCAGTTCTTCCAGGGCCGAGGGCTTGGCGTTGTCGGCGTCGATCAGTACCGCCAGTTTCGCAGCGCGAGCACGGCCGGCACCACAGCTGAGCGAAACACGCGCGCCAGCGGGCGCCGTGCCTCGTATCCATCGACGAATCGCTGCCCCGTCGGCACTGCGGAGATCCGGCCGACTTGGGCGACCGGGTCTCTTTCTGGCTCGAAGCCAGAACGCCATGACGACGGCACCAGCAGCCGCCGGCGGACTCATCACCCTGCTGCTGATGCGCAAGGGTCCTTCCCACACACGACTCACCTCAGGGCCGGCTGCCACCGGCGCCAGGCGGCCCTCGCCATTCCCGGTCGCGGCGGACTCCGCGCTGAAGCCGAACCGATCGCCCGCGCGGCGGCGATCGGGCACCCAGCGATGGGCAGGGAAGCCGTCGGCGCGACACAGCCGTCGCCGCACACCACACTGCCAATTAGGGACGCATCCCAGGAGATGCCATGAACACCGCAACGAAGATCACCACGTTCGCCGCCTCCTTCGCCGTCGTATTCGGCGCCGCTTACGCCCTGGGCGCCGTCATCGCGGCTGTGGTCGACCCTGCCGGCCATCCCACCCGCAAGCCGTCGGAAGGGCATGCGGACGGTCACCAGGCCAGCGCCCATGAAGCGCCTCCAGCCGGCGGGCTGCAATCATCCGACGGCGGCTACACCCTTGAGCTGAAGACCCCCCACCTGGAAGCGGACCGACGCGCTGAGCTGCGCTTCGCCATCCGCGACAAGGAAGGCCGGCCTGTCACTGCCTACCGCACAGAGCACGGCAAGGAGCTGCACCTCATCGTCGCCTCCCGCGACCTGTCCACCTACCAGCACCTGCACCCCACCCGCGCTGCGGACGGCACGTGGAGCGCAACCATCACGCTGCCCGAGGCAGGCGACTACCGGGCCTTTGCCGACTTCACCCCGGCTGCCGAGGGCAGCAAGAACCTCACCCTCGGAGCCGACCTTGCGGCCTCCGGCACCTACCGGCCCAAAGCCCTGCCCGCACCGTCCCGGACCGCCGAAGTCGACGACTGCACCGTCATCCTCGACGGCCGACTGCGCCCCGGCTCTGCCCAGGAGCTGACGCTGACGGTCTCCAAGCAGGCCCGTCCCGTCACCGACCTGCAGCCCTACCTCGGCGCCTACGGCCACCTCGTGGCGCTGCGCTCCGGCGATCTGGCCTACCTGCACGTCCATCCCCACGGCGCGCCCGGCGACGGCACCACCAGGCCCGGCCCGGACATTTCCTTCACCGCGACCGCCCCCAGCGCCGGGGCATACCGCCTCTTCCTGGACTTCCAGCACGAGGACACCGTGCGCACCGCGGCCTTCACCGTCCACGCTGCAGAGAGCGGCGAAGAGCCGCCGGGGCCCGCTGGCGGGACGGACAGCGGCGATCACCAGCACTGACCCACGGTCACCATGATCATCGCGTACCGCCGACACCTACCCACTGCCGCTGGCGGACGCCTCAGTAGACGGCGACCGCACGGAGAAGGTCTTCCGTGAACTGACCGCAGGTAATCAGCCTCGACGGCCATGCCGGGTTGCCGGCATCCGTGACCGGGAGGCCGACTCATTGCGGTGCGCGCGACGACTCAAACTGCGCTCCCTTCTCGCCTTCGCTGTGGCACGGCCTCGACTCCTCCTCGACTTCCGCTGGCGCGCTCGTATCAGACGCCTCAAGCACGGCGTCCCCGTTGAGGTAGCGCCCCGGGGAGGTGCCGACGGTTCGGCGGAACGCCGCGAGAAAGGCGCTCGGCGTCGTGTATCCCACGGCGTGTGCGACGAGGGACACGGGCCGGCCTTCGGCGAGGAGGGGCAGAGCGGCCCGCAGCCGCATATGGGTACGCCAGCGGTCGAAGCTCATGCCCGTGTCGTGGACGAACAGCCGTGTCAGGGTGCGTCGGCTCACTCCGACGGCCCGTGCGTGCGCCTCCAGGCTCCGCGGGTCGGCGGGATCGGCAAGCAGCGCGTCAGCCACGGCACGTACGCGTTCGTCGACGGGATGCGGCACATCGATGGGCGTGGTCGGCAAAGGGTGCAGCAGATCCAGTACGACCGCCTCGGCGCGCAGTCGCACGTCATCGGCGAGGTCCTGGCGGCTGAGGTAGGCGATCAGGTGGGCCAGCAGCCCGTCGACACCGACCGGCGTGGGTTCCGTCCAGTTCAGACCGCACCGGTCCGGTTCGAGGTAGAGACTGCACAGCACCGCATCGCGGGTCGCACCGGTCCGGTGGACGACGCCCGCGGGCAGCCACAGCGCCCGGGTGGGCGGCAGAACCCAATAGGCGTCGTCGACGGCGACGCCGAGCACACCGCGTCGAGTCCAGGCCAGCTGGTGCTGCGGGTGACTGTGCGGGGGGATCCACTGCCCCGACGACAAAGGAAACTGCCCGACGACGATCGCCCCCACCCCAGGTGGGGCTGCGCATGCGACACGCTCGACCATACGTCCCAGCCTATGGCCCCAATGCGATATGACGTGGCCTCATAGCGGACTGTGGCCAGCGAGGTTGGTGCATAGCGTCGTCGCATGCCAATCAACCCTTCGCACAAGGGGCGCTATCGCCGTACGAACGTGCTGGCCAGGCGGACGGGATGCCCTTCATGACGTCGCAATCCCCGCTCGCCACAACCGTCGGCCGCCGTCGGCCAGCGCTGATCGTGCTGTGCTTCGTGCAGTTCATGCTCGTCCTCGATGACACCGTGGTGAGTGTCGCGCTCCCCAGCGTGCGGGACGACCTCGGCTTCAGCGCCTCGGGCCTGGCCTGGGTGGTGAACGCATACTTCCTCGCTTTTGGCGGGCTGTTGTTGCTGTTCGGCCGCGTAGCCGACCTGCTGGGCCGCCGACGCGTCTTTCTCAGCGGCGTGGCACTGTTCGGTGCGGCGAGCCTCGCCTGCGGGCTCGCCCAGGAACCCTGGCAGCTCGTGGCCGGGCGGTTCGCCCAGGGCGCGGGCGCGGCCATGGCCGGCCCGGCCGCGCTGTCACTGATCACACTCCTGTTCCCCGGTGCCGAGGAGCGCGCCAAAGCCCTCAGCATCTGGGGCGGCATCGCGGGGCTGGGCGGCACGATGGGCCTGGTCATCTCCGGTGCACTGACCGGCCTGGCCTCCTGGCGCTGGATCTTCCTGATCAACCTGCCTGTGGCCGTTGTGGCCTTGCTGCTGCTTCCGCGCCTCGTCGGCGAGAGCCGGGCCACACAGCGGACGCGCTTGGACGTACCCGGTGCGGTACTGGGCACCGGCGCCGTCTTGTCCCTGGTCTACGGTCTGCTCCAGGCCGGGGAGTCGAGTTGGGGTGACGTGGCCTTCGTGGGGCCCCTGCTCCTTGCCGTCGTCCTGACCGCCTTGTTCCTCGCGGTCGAGTCGCGCACCGCCGAGCCGCTGGTGCCGTTGTCGTTCCTGTCCTTCCGGACCCGCGCGGTAGCCAACGGCATGACTCTGCTGTTCTCCGCCGCCTTCTACGCGATGGCGTTCCTGCTGATGATCCACCTGCAAACCGTGCTCGGCTACGATCCGCTCGAGGCCGGCGTCGCCTACCTGCCCTACGGCGCCGGAATCCTCGCAGGCATGTGGCTCTCCTCCCACGCGGTGATCAGACTCGGGATGCGCCGGACTCTCGTCATGTCCTTCCTCATCAGCTCAGCCGGCCTGCTCCTGTTGTCCGGCGTGGCGCCGAACGACGGCTACGCGTCCGGCGTGCTGCCCGGCATGCTCGTCACGAGCCTTGGATGCGGCCTGAGCCTGCCCGCCCTGACGGTCGCCGCGGTCACGGGCACCACCGAGGAGAACGCCGGTCTCGGCTCGGCCGTCCTCAGCTCCGTCCAACAGGTCGGCGGTGCTGTGGGGTTGGCGGTACTGGTCGCGCTGGGCACACGCCGCAGCGACGCCTTGGCCGACTCGGACGGCGCGCTGCTCGCCGCGACCGAAGGCTTCTCGTTCGCACTCACCATCGCTTCCGCCCTCCTCGCGCTCGGAGCTCTCCTCATCGCCATCCTGCTCGGGAGCGGCCGCTCCGGTTCCACGGAGGACACGCGCGAAATTCCAGCCAAGCACGGGTAGCGGTACGTAATCACGCGTTCGACAGCCCGGCTACGTCGCCAGCGCCCTCCGGCTCACCTGGAGCACACGCACACGCTGTTCCCTCAACTTCCCCGCGATACGGCCACATTGCAGGCGGTCCACTCTCTTGAAGTGTCAAGTAGCTTGCCGGTGCCGGTAGTTCGACCGGCATCTGCCTCGGGGGACCCGACCAGTCCCAGTAGAGGGAACCATGCACAAAGGCCACAGACGGGCCGGCACCAGCCTTGTCACTGCGATCGTCCTTGCTGTGACCGGCCTCACCGGCACCGCGTATGGACACGACGCCGTCCCCGCCGACGACAGTGCCATCGACAACGCGGGCCCCGCTCACGATCACGATCACCAGCACGGCGGCGAGGAGGGGCACCTCCCGGCCACCGACAAGAACGTCCGTCTCGTCAGCAAGCTGAAGTTGCCGAACGTGACCGAAGGCAAGATCGCCGATGTCGGTGTCTACAAGGGATACGCCTATCTCGCCTCCTGGGGCGGAGTGGGCTGTGACAACACCGGCGTGCACGTCGTCGACATCCGCAAGCCCAGCAAGCCCAAGGTCGTCGGCTTCATCCCGGCACCGGCCGGCAGCGCTCCCGGCGAGGGCATACAGACCGTGCGTCTGTCCACGCCCGCCTTCACCGGTGACGTTCTGGTCAGCAACAACGAGGTCTGTGGCGACGGCGGTGTCGGCGGCATGAACCTCTACGACGTCACCGATCCCGCCAAGCCCAAGGTGCTGGCCGAGGGCGTCGGCGACTTCACCTTGGACGGTGAGCAGACCGAGAAGGCCAACGACATCCACAGCGTCTTCGCCTGGGACGCCGGCGACAAGGCGTACGCCGTGATCGTCGACAACCAGGAAGCCGCCGACACTGACTTTATGGACATCACCGACCCGGCGAATCCGCGACTGGTCGCGGAGTACGACCTGACGGAGACGTTCCCGCAGATCGTGCAGGCGGCGCCGGAGAACCTGGGGGAGATCTTCCTCCACGACATGGTGGTCAAGAAGATCCGCGGGCGTCAGGTGCTGCTGGCCTCGTACTGGGACGCCGGGTACATCGCCGTCGACGTGACCGACCCGAAGAACATCAAGTACCTCGGCGACACCGACTTCACCGACCCCGACCCCGAGGCTGCCGAGAGCGGACTGGACGTGGCGCCCGAAGGCAACGCCCACCAGGCGGAGTTCACCCTCGACAACCGCTATGTCATCGCCGCCGACGAGGACTTCGCCCCGTACCAGGTCGCTGCCCGCAACACCGACGACGACATCACTGTCAACGCCGGGCAGGGCATCCCCCTGGATGAAGGCCGGACCGTCACCGGCGGCACCACCTACGTCGGCCTGGCCTGCAACGGCGGCCCGGCCGTCCCTGCGGGCGACCCTGCCGTCGTGGACATCGCCGTCGTCGAACGCGGCGTGTGCGCCTACACCGAGAAGGTCGCCAACGTCGAGGCCGCGGGCGGCTACGACGCGGTCCTCGTCTTCAACCGCGCCGGAACCGACGCCTGTGACACCCAGGACGGCATGGCCGTCGAGGGCACCCTGCCGACCTTCGGCGTCGCCCCGCGCGGCCAGGGCTTCGCCATTTTCGACCAGCCCTACAGCAACGACGACTGCCTCGCCGGGACAGGCCCGGCCTCCCTGCCGGCGGACATCGGCACCAAGGGTGACCGGCTCACCTTCTCTTCCTCCTTCGACGGCTGGGGCTACGCGCACCTGTACCGCAACGAGCGCGGGAAGATGACCGAGCTGGACACCTACGCCATCGACGAGGCGCACGACCCGGAGTACGCCTCCGGCTTCGGTGACCTGTCCATCCACGAGGTTGCCGCCTCCCATGTGCGGCCCGACCTCGCGTACTTCTCGTACTACGCGGGCGGCTTCCGCGTCGCGAAGGTCAAGCACAACAAGTTGGTGGAGGTCGGCCGCTTCATCGACGAGGACGGCAGCAACTTCTGGGGCGTCGACACCTTCAACCATTTCGGAAGGGAGTACGTCGCCGCCTCCGACCGCGACTACGGGCTCTATATCTTCCAGTACACCGGCCGCTGAATGTGATCAAGCAGAACGGGCCCGGAGCCGTTTCACCCCGGCTCCGGGCCTGCTCTGCCTCAGCCCGGATCGTCAGTCCGCGGCTTCGCGATACGTCCAGGCCGGGTAACCCGAAGGCCGGGCGGGACCCGCGGGTTCCGCCCCGGCGTATGGGTGCGAAGGCTCAGGCCCGGTAGGCCACGAGGGCCATCATTCCGGCCTCGCCGTGGTAGGCGTTGTGGCAGTGGAGCATCCAGTGGCCGGGGTTGTCCGCGTCGAAGACGACGGACACCGTCTTCTTGGGCAGCACGATGGTGGTGTCCTTACGCGGGCCGGAGCTGCCGAGTTGGTAGGTGTGGCCGTGCAGGTGCATGGGGTGCCACATGTCGGTGGTGTTGACGAAGTCGAGACGGACGCGCTGGCCCTCCTCGATCAGGAGCGGGTTCGCCGTCGGGTCGTCCATGTCGTAGCGCTTGCCGTTGATGGCCCAGCTGTACTTGTCCATGCCGCCGGTCAGTTCGATGCGGTGGACTCGGTCCGCCTTCTTCGCGTCGAACCGCACGTCGTCGCTCGCGCGCAGCTGGGCGGCGGTCAGGATCCTGCCGTCGAGTTCCTTCGGCCGTACGGTCGGCTTCGGCGCGCTGCCTGAGCCGGTGCGTACCAGGGCCATGCCGCTCGCGTTCTTGCCCTCGGCGAGGGCAACGAGCGGGAAGACGCCGTCGCCGAGGGTGACCAGGACGTCGTACCGCTCGCCCATGCCGATGAGCAGGGTGTCGACCTGCTGGTGTTCGACGGGGAAGCCGTCGGTGTGGGTGATGGTCAACTTGTGGCCGCCGAGCGCCACCCGGTAGGCGGTGTCGCCGCCCGCGTTGATGATGCGCAGGCGTACGCGTCGGCCCGGCTTGCCGGTGTAGACGGCAGGGTCTGCCGGCACCCGTCCGTTGATCAGGTGGTACGGGTATTTCACGTCTCCGGCGTCGCCGCCGAGAAGGTCGCTTTCGGCGCCCATGAGCATGAACTTCATCGACATGCCGTCGCCCGAGGAGCCGGACGCGGACGGTGCGGGGCTCGCCCCGTCCGTGCCTTCGCCGCCCATGTCCATCCCGCCCATGTGCCCCATGCCGTGGCCGGACGAGGAGGAGCTGGATGAATCGTCGGAGCCGCCCATGTCCATGCCGCCCATGCCCTGCCTGACTTCGGCGAACGCCTCGTCGGGCGTGCCGGTCACGCCGTCCAGCCAGTCGTCGAGGACGACGACCCATTCGTCGTCGTACGACAGTGGCTCCTTGGGATCCTCGACGATCAGCGGGGCGTACAGGCCGCGGTCGAGCTGGACGCCGACGTGCGGGTGGAAGAAGTACGTGCCGGGGGCGTCGGCGATGAACCGGTAGGTGAAGCTGGCTCCGGCCCGCACAGCCGTCTGGGTGACCGGCGGCACGCCGTCCATGTCGCTGCGCAGCGCGAGGCCGTGCCAGTGGATGGACGTCGGGGTCCTGTCCGGCAGTTGGTTGGACAGTTCGGCGGCGAGGGTGGCGCCGGCCGAGATGCGGATCTCCTTGCCGGGGGCCTGGCCGCTGAAGGCCCAGGACCTGGCCGTGGTGCCGCCGCCCAGGTCGAGGACGGCGGGCGCGGCGGTCAGGTTGAGGCGGTGCGCCTTGCCCGTGCCGCCCCGCTTCTTCTCGGTGCGGGTGACCTGGGAACCGGAAGGGCTGACGAGGGAGGGGCTGCTGGAGCTGTTGCTGCTGCAGGCGGCGAGCACGCCGGTGCCTGCGGCGCCCAGTCCGGCGAGCAGGACGGAACGACGGTTGAGGCTGTTCACGAAAAGGTTCTCTTCTCAGTGCGCAAAGGGGCGTTCGGGCTGTGTCCGGACACGGCTCGCTTGCGTCGCGGGGACGCGGGGAGCCGTTGGGCACGGCCTAAATGCGCAGCTGGGAGAGAAGGGACAGGTCTGGTGGCGCGCGACTGACGGAGCGTGCGAGGTCCACGCCTGCCACGGTGGCGTACTGGATGGGGACAGCCGGGATCGGAGACTCGGACGGCGCCGCGATCTGTACGGCGGTGACGTTCGCCGTCGAGCAGTGCTGCATGACCATCGAGGAGCAGGCCGCACCGTCCGGGCCACCGGTCAGCGTGTTCTCCCCGGCCGAGTCCGTCTGCGCGTGCGGGGCGGACATCGGCGCCGAATGATGCATCGCGTGCCTGGCCATGGCGGACGCCGAAGCGACCGGGGCGCGCTCGGAAGTGGCAGAAGCCGAGGCGACCGGGACGTGGGACAGGTCATGGTGCACGAGTACGGCGAGTACGGCGCACAGGGTGACGAACATGCCGCGTACCCAGCGGATGACTCCGCCGGTGGGCAACCACGGGAACTCCCGCACCGTCATCGCGCTTCCGTATCTGCTGTGAGCGTGGGTCGCCACAATATACCCCGCATGGGTATACCGCTCCCGGCGGAGTCCACCCATGAAGCCCATGCAGCCAAGGGGCCGGACGATGCCTGGGGAAGCGGGAGCCAGTCCTGATCCCCGCTTCCCCTGCCGGCGTGATGATGCTTCAGTGCACGTGCGGGCCGCCGCTCATCTGTGGCTTGCCGCGCGGTACGAGGCCCAGCGCCACCACCGCACTCGTCGCCGCTGCGACGGCGCACACGGTGAAGGCGTCCGTGAAACCACCGACGGCGCCGGAGTCGATGCCGGAGGCGGCGACGGTGGAGACGACCGCCACGCCGATCGAACCGCCCACCTCGTGGAAGGTGTTGACGACTCCGGATGCGAGGCCCGCCTCATGGTGTTCCACCATGCCCAGCGCGGTGGTGGTGGCGGTGACGAAGACCCCGCCGAGGCCGAGGAAGGCGACGACGAAGCCGGGCAGCAGACCCGCGTACACGCTCCCGCCGGCGGACAGCTGGGTCAGTGGCACGGATCCGGCAGCGGCCATGGCCATGCCGGCCACGGCGACGGCGCGGCTGCCGATCCGCCCGACGAGCCGGGAGGCGAGGTGGGCGCCGAGGCCCGTCGCCACGGCCACCGGCAGGAACAGCAGACCGGTCTTCAGCGGACCGAAGTGCCGTATGTGCTGGAGGTAGACCGAGCCGAGGAAGAAGTACGCGATCAGCAACGCGGTGGCCATCAGCATCAGGAACGCACCCGCGAGCACCGGGCGCCGGGTGAACATCCGCAGGTCCATCAGCGGGGCCCGGCTCGCGCGTTCGACCGCGGCGAACCCCGCGTAGAGCATCACCGCGGCGAACAGCGGCAGCAGGGTGGCGGCGTTGCCCCAGCCTGCGTCCCCGGCCTCCACCAGGCCGTAGATGAGCGAGCCGGTGCCCGCGGTGACCAGCAGCGCGCCGGGCAGGTCGAGCCGGGCCGGCTGCGGTGCGCGGGCGGGGACGAGGGCGGGCAGGGCCGCGAGGACGGCGAGGCCGACCGGCACGTTGACGTAGAAGACCCACTGCCAGCCCGGCCCCTCGGTCAGCGCGCCGCCGATCAGGACTCCGGCGGCCGCGCCGGTGCCGCCGATCGCGGCCCACACGCCGAGCGCCTTGTTGCGCTCGGTGCCCTGGAAGGTGGTGGTGACGATCGAGAGCGCGGCGGGGGAGAGCAGGGCGGCGCCGACGCCCTGCGCCACCCGGCCGCCGAGCAGCATGGGCGCGTTCTCGGCGAGCCCGGTGACCAGCGAGGCGGCGGTGAAGACCGCGAGCCCGGCCAGGAGCGTGCGGCGGGCGCCGAAGGCGTCGGCCAGCCGGCCGCCGAGCAGCATCAGACCGCCGAAGCACAGGGTGTACGCGGTGACGGCCCAGGTCAGCGTCGCCCGGTCGAGGGCAAGGTCGGCGGCCATGTCGGGCAGGGCGACGTTCACGACCGTGACGTCGAGGATCAGCATGAACTGCGCGACGCAGATGAGGGCGAGCGCCGCCCAGCGGTGCGGATCGGCCTGCGCCTGGTGGTGTTCCGGCGCGTGGTGCGCGCCCGTGGCGGAATGGGTCATGACGAGTCCTTGTCGCGAGAGGCGGAGGCGGTTCGGGAAGGGGCGAAGACGAGGGCGACGACGATGCCGAGGGCGGTGATGCCGACTCCGGTGGACATGGCCGGGGCCAGGCCGTCGACGAAGGCCCGGCGGGCGGCGTCGGCGAAAGCGGGCCCGGCGTCCCCTGGCAGGTGCCGGGCGACTGTGAGCGCCGTGCCGAGGGACTCCTGGGCGGAGGCGAGCACGTCGGCCGGGACGGGGGCGCTGTGCGGATCCCTGGCGAGGCCGCTGCGGTAGCGGTCGGAGAGCAGGCTGCCGGTGACCGCGACGCCGGTCGCAGCGCCGAGTTGGAGCGCGGCGGTGTTGGTGGCCGAGCCGACGCCGAGATCCGTTTCCGGCAGGGAACCGACGATCGCGTCGCTGGTGGAGGTGATGACGAACCCGGCCCCCGCGCCGAGCAGGAGCATCGCCACCAGCACCCGCCCGTATCCGTCACCCGCCCCGGTGGTGGCGAGAACGGCGGCCGAGGCAAGCAGCAGCGCGAGCCCGGCCGACGACACCGTCCGCAGCCCGATACGCGGCACCAGTACGCCCGCCAGCGGCCCGGCGACCAGCAGGGCGAGCGCTGCCGGGCCGAGCCGCAGCCCGGTCTGCCCGGCGCTGTAGCCGAGGACGAACTGCAGGTACTGCACGACGACGAAGAGCGTGCCGATGAGCGCGAACGCGCCCGCCAGGATCAGCACATCACCGATTGCCAGGGCCCTGTGCCGGAAGATCCGCAGAGGCAGCATCGGAGCGGAGCTCCTGCGCTGCCAAGCGATGAACGCGCCGAGCAGCAGCGCACCCGCCGCGAAGACGGACAGCACGGCAGGACTGGTCCAGCCGCGATCCGGTCCCTCGATCACCGCCCACAACACGCTCGCGACGGCCGCCACCGACAGCAGGGCACCGGCCCAGTCCAGCCGCCGGGCTTCCCGCGCCCGCGAGTTCGGGACCAGGAAGGCCGCCGCGGCCAGGCCGGCGATCCCGATGGGCAGGTTGATCAGGAAGACCGAGCCCCACCAGAAGTCGCTGAGCAGCCAGCCGCCGACCATCGGCCCGATCACGGTGCCGACGCCTACCGCCGCCGACCAGATGCCTATCGCCTTGGTGCGCTCGGCGCCGCGCGGGAAGACGTGCCCGATGATCGCGAGCGTGGCGGGCATGATCAGTGCCTCACCGACGCCCATCGCTCCGCGCGCCACGATCAGCGCGGTGACCGAGTCCGCGTACGCGGCGGCCACGGAGGCGGCCGTGAACAGGGCCAGCCCGGTCAGGAACACCCACTTGCGGCCCAGCCGGTCGGCGAGGCTCCCGCAGAACAGCACCAGGCTGCCGGACATCAGCAGGTAGCTGTCGACGATCCACTGCAACTGGCTTGTGGATGCGCCCAGTTCGCTCACCAGGGTGGGCAGGGCGACGTTCAGCACGGTGGTGTCGAGGCCCACCAGCAGCAGGCTCACGCTGAGCACGGCAAGGGTGAGCCACCGGTTGGCGGTGCCGGGCGGAGCGCCGGAAGCCGGTGGGGTGGTGGCCAGATGCGAGGTGGAGGGCACGAGATTTTCTCCCGGGGCAGGGGCGGACCCAGGCTGCTTCCGCCTACAACTGAACTGTACGGCTCAGTACATATGAACTCAACTGTTCAGTTCAGTCAATTGCTAGGATCGACTCATGAGCGTGGACAGCGTGAAGACACCCCCCAGCGGCCCCCGCGCCGAACAGAAGCGGCAGGCGATCGTCCGGGCGGCGCGCGAGCTGTTCCTGAGGGACGGGTTCGGTGTCGGGATGGATGCCATCGCCGCTGAGGCGGGCGTGTCCAAGGTGACCGTCTACAACCACTTCGGCAGCAAGGAAGCGCTGTTCACCGCGGTCATCACCAGCGCACTCGACGAACCCCTCGGCCACGCCTCATCGGCCGCGCTCGAAGGGCTGGCCGAGGCCGACGACCTGCGGACTGCACTCATCGAGGCTGCTCGCGCCTGGGTCCACGCCGTCAGGACCAACGAGGACGTCATCGCCCTGCGCAACCTCGTCGCCGCCGAGCAGCACCGCTTCCCCGAACTCGGCCGCGCCTGGCAGGGGCACGGCCCGGAGGGCCATCACCCGGCCGTCGCCGGCGCCCTGCGCGCGCTCGCAGACCAGGGGCGGCTGGTCATCCCAGATCTCCAGGCCGCGATCATCCAGCTGTACGCGCTGCTGGTCTTCCCCCACATGGTCTTCAGCACCTACGGAACCCGCATCGACGACGACCTCACCGGCCGCCTCATCGTCGGCGGAGTGGACATGTTCCTGGGGCACTACGGCCCACGGCAGGCGGCAGACCCCCGCGGGTGATGCGGCAGGTCAGGCCCGGACCCGGGCCTGCCCCTGAGTCGAAGGGCCGCGACCGCTGCCTAGGCTCGCTGCTCCTGCTGTCGGCGCCATCCGTACCGGGTCACGCCCCGGGGCTTGTACACCGACAGTCCCGTGGTCACCAGCAGGACGAGCACGGCGGCACCGGCATCGGCCACGAGCTGGATCCGCATCCCGCCCAGGCCGGTCCCGGTCGCGACCGTCGCCGTGACCGCGTCCGCCACATGGCCGGCCACCTGCATGTGCAGCAGCAGTAGGAAGGTGGCGAGTACGGTCAGGGCCAGCTTCGCCAGCACCCAGTAGTGGCGGAACAGCCCCCACGTGGTGCCCAGGGACTGAACCAGCCCCGTCAGCAGTGACGCGAACGCCAGCGGGACGATCACGTACCAGCCGGTGATCTCCATGGCCACATAGGCGCCCTGTGCCCTGTGTGACTCCGGGGCGGCCGGCGAGGCCGGCCACGGCGAGCGCCAGGAAGGCCGCGACCGAGCCGAGCCAGCCCGCCGAGGCCGCGATGTGCGCGGTGAGCGCGAGTTTGCGCAGGCGGGGCGGCATCGCCATCAGTGACCGCTGCCCGAGTGCATGCCCGGGCCGAACCCGCTGCCGGTGAGGTGCAGCACGACAAACAGGACGATCAGCGCTACCGCGACAGCGCCGGACACCTTCACCCAGCGGGGAGCGGCGGGAGCGGGCCCGTGGTCGGATGTCGTGCCGGTGCCCGGGTCGGACGGTGAGTCGGTCATGCCGGTGGTGTCCTGTCTTCGGCGTGCATGTCGGGTACTGCTGAGGCGGCCAGATTTATCGATACAGCACGTCTCTATCAATCCACCTTGTATCGATGGTGCGATCGCGCGTGCGTGTACGGCCCCGGCATCCCGGAGCGCCGTGCCATGGGTAGGGTGATGCCGCCAAGAGTGACGATCAGCGCCTGCACAGGCGCCGGACAGGCTGGCGGGACGGGTGAGCGGCGGTATGAAGGCGAGCGGCGTAGCCCTGCGGCTCGTACTGCTCACCCTGCTGCTCGGCGTCGGCGTACTGCACACCCTGAGCCACGCCGGGGCGCACGGCGGCGTGTCGGCGTCCGACGCGGTGGCGCACTCCCCTCAGGTGCACGCCGCCCTCGCCGACGATGCCGCTCTCCCGCAGAACCCGGACGCCTCAGCCGCAGTCCTGGAGCACGACGACGCGCAGCACCGTGCCCAAACCGAGGGGACGCCTGCGTCCGACTGCCTCGCGCTGATCCCGAGCGGCTTGTGGCTGCTCCCGCCTTCGTGCACATCGACGTGGACCGGTATGGCACACCTCGCGGGCGGGGCCGAAGTGGCACAGGATCCCGGCGGAGGCCCGGCACGGGCGCGGCTGTCGGTGCTGCGGATCTAGGCCGACGGTGAACTGACGCGCGCACCCACGGGGTCGCGCCATGAGTGCCGAGCGGGTTTGCCCGGCGCTCTCTTCCCAGTCACCGTCCACGCTCCCACGGGCCGGCTCGACGCACCCGCGCACCGGCCCTGCGCTGAAAGGCGTCCTCCGTGTCCCAGCATGACCTCGCCGACCGCACCGCCATGCCCGCGTCCCGACGGGCCCCGCAGCCCTGCGAGCCGCACCCCGCGCCCGCGCGACGCGCCCCGCTTCCGGCCGAGCCGGATATGTCCCCGCGCCGCGCGGACCGGCGGCGCGGCCGCCGACGCGCACCCAAGCGCACACCCCTGCTCGGTGACTACCTCGGCTACGCCACCACGTTCGTCGGTGCCGGCCTGATCAGCGGCGCCATCGTCCACCACCCCCTGGACCCCGCCCGCTACACACTCATCGCCGTCGTCGGCGCGGCTGTCTTCCTCTTCGCCACCGTCCTGAACGAGTTCGTACTCAGCAAGCAGCGCCCCGGCGCGACCAGGGTGCTGGGCATCGTGGCCGCCTCGCTCGCGCTGTCGTTCGGCATCGGCATGCTCAGCGGCGGGCTGCAGCACTTCGAGGACTTTCCCGCCCGGGCCGCGATGCTGATCCCGTTCGGGCTGGCCCTGTCCTTCATCGCGTACGTCCTGCGGTACCAGCCGGCGCGGTGGCGCAGCATCGTCGGCCCGGCGGGCGTGCTAATCCTGGTGACTGCCGCCCTGGCCTTCGTCGGCCTGCGCGGTATCGCCGACGGCATGGCCGCCGAGTCGGGCAGCGGCGGGCACAGCCACGGCGAGGAGACGACCGGGGAGGCGGAAGCGCCGGAGGAAGCCGGGACAGGGCATGGCGAGGAATCCGGAGGCCGGACTCCGACGTCCGGTGCGTCGCAGACCAGCGTCCCGCCCGCGTCCGAGGAGGCCGGGCACGCGGAGGACGGCCACGGCCACTGATCGTGCGCGAGGCCGGTGCCCGGTGGGGTCAGCCGAGTACGGCGACCCTGCTCATGAACTGGCCGGGTGATGGCCGTGGGCGGAGTGGTGCTCGTGGTGGTGCGGCGGGTGTGAGGAGCCGTGTTCCGCGGGTCCGGTGGGGTCGGGCCGCAGCCCGGCCAGGGTGACCGTGACGAGCCGGTGGACCGCGGCCTTGGACGGCAGGCCACCGGCCGCGGTCAGGGCGTGCAGGCAGTAGCCGGCGAGCTCGTCGGGTGCGATGTCGTCCCGGACCCTGCCGGTTGGTACGGCCTCGGCCAGCAGGTCGCTGACCATGCCGTGGAGTCGCCGCTGGGCCTCGGTGACCTGCTGGTCGCGGTGCAGGAACGCCGCGAGGTCGCCGTCGTGGTGCCTGCGGGACTCGTGGGAGACGAGGGCGAACGCCCGCAGCACGGCCTCGAGCCGCTCACTGGCGCCCTCGGTCCGGTCCCGGACTTCGGCGAGGTGGTCGAGGTGGTGGCCGATCTGGCGCTCGTGCCAGGCGAGCAGGATCGACTCGACGTCCGGAAAGTACTTGTACAGCGTCGCGCGGCCGATCCCGGAGTCCTTGGCGATCCGCGACATCGTCACCGATGTCAGCCCGTGTTCGGCGACCAGTGCCGCGGTGGTCTGAAGGACCGCGTCGCGTACGGCGGCGCGGTGCGCGTCGATCGTCTCGGTCCACAGCTTGGGCACGGCCCAAGCATACGGTCCGGCAAAGCTGTGACACTCTGGATTGGAAGTGACAATGTGTCTCGATAAAGCTGGAGTCGTCACAGAGGCCCGGACGATCACGCTCGACGGGAGGGACGACCATGGCCGACCCGACTCGCCCCCCGGGTATCGGGGCTATGTCACCCGGCCGCCGTGGGACATCGGCCGTCCCCAGCCGGCGTTCCTGGCCCTCGCCGAGGACGGTGCTCTGCGGGGCCGAGTCCTGGACGCCGGCTGCGGCACCGGCGAGCACGCCCTCATGGCGGCCGAGCTCGGCCTCGACGCCACCGGCGTGGACCTGGCCGCGAACGCCCTGCGCACGGCCGAGGACAAGGCGCGCACCCGAGGCCGTGCGGTGCGCTTCCTGCGGCACGACGCCCGACAACTGGCCGAGCTCGGCGAGGTGTTCGACACCGTGCTCGGCTGCGGGCTCTTCCACCTCTTCGACGGCGACGACCGCGTCGCCTACGTCGAATCCCTGCGGTCGGTCGTGCCGCCGGGCGGCCGCTGCTTCATGCCCGGCTTCAGCGACCGGCAGCAGGGCGAGTGGGGGCGCGTGCACAAGCTGACCCGGGCCGAGATCGAAGCAGCCTTCGCCGACGGATGGCACGTCGACTCGATCGAACCCTCCATCATCGACATCACCACCGACCCGGACGGCGTCCGGGCGTGGCTGGTGGCTCTCACCCGCATCTGAAGGAACTCCATGCCGATCGCCGAAGCCCGTGTCGAGACCGAGCGCCCCAGCCGCTACCTCGTCCAGCTCTGCAAGCACTTCTCCGACAAAGGGCCGCCACCTCGGCCACCGCCCGCACGCCCACCAGGGCGGTGACGCGCAGGCGCTGCGCGACATGTGGACCGTGGCGGAGCAGGCGCAGGTCGAATGGTCCGACACGGAGGGGGAAGTCGGCCTGCCCTGGGGCCGGATCACTCTGGGAACCGCCGCGGGCGTCCTGACGTTGCGTGTCGAAGCCGCCGACGAGGAGGATCTGAGGCGCCTTCAGGGCCTTGTCGCCGGGCATGTCGAGAGGTTCGGCCGACGCGAGGGGCTGGGTGTGAGCTGGCGGCGAACCGAGGCTGCTGCGGGTTCCGCTGAGGTCGTCGGTACGGTCGAGGTGTCCGGCGGGGGAGTCGTGCCGCGCCGCAAGTACCGCAGGGCGGCAGCGCTGGCGGCCGTCATCGCGCTGGTACTCGCCGTACACCTGGGGCTCGGCGGGATGCTTTTGGCGAACTGGCGGTGGACGGGCTGGGCCGTCGGCGGCGTCCTGGCGGTCGTCCTGGTGAAGATCGCCGTCCTGGGCGGGTTCGCCTTCGGCCGCAATCGCGCCTCGAAGAACCGCTGAAAGTGCCGAACAGAAGCGGATGGAAGCCGAGGAAGAGGCTGTCTCCGCCTTGGTCCCCGCAGCCCTAGGCCGGACGGACCAACGAGAGCCAGTCTTGAAAATCACTTCCACTAAGGGTTACGGTCACGCCGGGTGCACATCACGTTCTCGAGAAGGGGGGACGGATGGAGATCGACCACGTAGTCCTGGCCGCCCGGAGCAAAGCCGACGCCGAGCAGGTGCTCAGCCAGACCGGACTGGGCATCGCCCGTGGGCGAACCATCCCCGGCCTGGGGCTGTCCAACCTCGTCGTACCGCTGGGGCAGGGCCTGCTGGAGATCCACTACCCGAACGGCGAACCTCCCGCACCCGGCGGCCCGCCGCTGCTCGAGCTCGACAGGAAAGCTCTTGCCGCGCACCCCTCGGAGCCCCTGGTCCCGATGGCCTGGCTGGTGCTGATCGAGGATGCCTCCCGCCTGCGCGACCTCGCCGCAGCCAATGACGCGCCGGTGAGTGAGGCACCCTCGGAAGGCCCCGGCTTCCCGCCGTACACGCTCGCCGGCTTCCCCGCGACCATCGGCCGCCCCTGGCTGCCCTCGCTCATCCACTGGCCGGAGGGCCTCCCCGCCCTCAGCGCCCCACACCGACGCCAGCCCCGTGGCGTCACCCGCATCGACGTGGCCGGCCCGGCCGGCGACATTCAACGCTGGTGCGGCGGACAGCCCCGCGTCCTGCACACCGTGCCGGGCACCGCTGGCCCGCTGCGGGTCGAGATCGGCTTCCTCGACGGGGCCACCATCACGCTGGGCATCACCGACTCATGACGTTCTGCCCTCCAGGCAGTTCGCTGCGGTTCACTTGCGCCCTCGCAAGGCGCGAGCTGTAGTCCCCGGTGCCGGTGCCGGTGCCGGTGCCGGTGCCGGTGCCGGTGCCGGTGGCGGTGATCGGGGGCGGCGTCCGCGTCCGGCAGCCAGTTCCCTGCCCGCTGTTCGCCTTGGCGTAGAGGAGTCGGGACTGGACCGGGCGTAGTACGGCTGGGGGCGCGCCGATCAGTGCCCGGCGCTCATCTTGACGGCGAGGCGCTTGGTGGACGTCTTGCCGCCGTCCTCCGATTCGTAGACCCCGGTCTGGGTGGCGGCCAGGACGTGCTTGGCCCCGACGGCAGTGAGCGCCTGGGGCTGACCGCCTGGCACTGCGGCCAGATGCTTCCATGTGGTCCCGCCGTCCGTGCTGCGGTGCAATGCGCCATCGGTGTCGATGCCGTACAGCGCATCCTTCGCCGGCCAGGAGAGGAAGGCCATCACCGGCTGCTCGCCCCCGGCGAAGGTCTTGCCGCCGTCGGTGCTGCGGGCGATTCCCTCGCTGGTGGTGGCCAGGAGGAGGCCGGGGTCCTCAGGGCTGACCGCGATGTCGAGTGCCTGGAGCTTCGCCCCGTCCTTCCAGGTCCTGCCGTCCTGGCTGGTGCGGAGCAGGCCGCTGGTGGAGTCGTATCCGTAGACGGTGCCGTGGGCGTATTCGAGGGCGTGGAAGTCGGACTCTCCGGAGAGCGACAGCGACGTCCACGTCTTGCCGGCGTCCCTACTCTTGATCAGTCCCTTGTTGCCCGGGCCGGCCGCGCCGGTGCTGGGGTGGCCGCTGGCGTAGAACGTCTTGGCACCGGCCACGGTGAAGCCCATGAAGTCGTCCTTGCTGTCGCCGACCAGGGCGGGGTTGCCCTTGGCGCCGGGGGTGTAGATGCCCTCGTGTGTCGCGACGTACAGGCGCTGGTCGGCAGGGTCCAGGCCGAGTCCGTGGATGTGGCTCACGGTGACGCCGGATCCGGGAGCAGATGCGGAGGCGTCCGTGCTGGCGTCGCCGCCGGCGCAGGCGGTCAGGGTGAGGGTGAGTGCGGCGGCGGTGGCTGCCGCGGCGGCAAGGCGCGGGTTCATGGGTCCTCGGAGGGAGTTGTGCGGGCGCTCAGGGGCGGCGACCGGGCGCGTGGCGGAAAGGAGGGGGCGACCGCCCGGGCCTGCGGTGTGGGCCCGGGCGGTGCGAGACGCGGACCGACCGTGCGGCGCGTCGACGGGGCTCAGAGCCGGTCGAGGATGCTCTGGAGTTGCTCGACCTCGGCGGACTGGCCCTTGATGATGTCGCCGGCCATCTTCTTGGCGTCGGCGTTCTTGCCGTTCTTCTGCTCGTCCTTGGCCATGGTGATCGCGCCGTTGTGGTGCTCGATCATCATCTCGGCGAACGCCTTGTCGAACTCGGTGCCCTTCATGGCCTTGAGCTCGTCCATGTCCGCCTCGGACATCATGCCGTCGCCGCTGCCGTGGCCCCCGTGGTCCATCCCGGGCATGGACTCCGCCGCGGTCGGCTGCTTCCAGGACTCCAGCCAGCCCTTCATGGTCTTGATCTCGGGGTCCTGGGCCTTCTCGATCTTGGTGGCGAGGTCCTTGATCTCCGCGTCGGAGGCGCGGCCGTCGGCCAGCTTCGCCATGTCCAGGGCCTGCTCGTGGTGGGGGATCATCATCTGCGCGAAGCTGACGTCCGCGTCGTTGAAGTCCCCGGACTTACCGGCATCCCCGGCCTGGTCGGTCGCCGTCGCGGATGCCGAGCTGCTGTCGCTGCCGTGGTCCATGCCGCTCATGTCGTCGCCGCCGCAGGCGGCGAGGAACAGGGCGCCGGCGGTGACGAGGCCCACGGCGGTGAGGCGGCGGGCGGGCTTGCGGCGCAGGGCGCGCGTGAAGGCAGTCATGGTGGATGTCACCTCGTATGTCGGTTCTGTTGCTGTTCTGCTGGCTGCTTGGGCGTACGCGAAGTCGCGGGATCGCGCGTGTGCGCGCCCGCGAGTGCGGTTCGGCCTACAGCCGCAGGACCGACAACTGGGTGAGATCGGGTCTGCGCGGCGGGGGATTGGGCCGCAGTACGGCGGCGACCTGGGCGAGCAGCCGCGCCAGCCACTCCTGGTGGCGGGCGAGCGCGGACTTCAGGAGCGTGGCGAGCACCCAAGCGCCGAAGAGGACCGCCAGGCACAGCGACAGCATGTCCATTGCCATGCCGGGCTCGTGTGTGGACGACGAGTCCGACGGATCCGCCGCATGGCCGGCCGTCTCCGTGCCTGTGACGGCGGGAGCGCTCATGGGGTCGTGGACCGCGGCAGCCGCGTCCATCGGCGCAGAGTGGGAGGCGGTGCTCATGGCGGAGCCGGAGGAGTGGTCGGGATGCCCCAGGGTGTGCATGGCGAAGACGCCGAACGCGAGCACGACGACGAGCAGCAGGTGCCCGAGGGCGCCTCCCGCGCGTACGTACCGGCTCGCCTGCATTTTGAAGTCCCGTCCCTGGCCCTTGCTGATCTGCCCCTCCGACACTACCCAACGCGCGCGGAGACTGCCGTCGAGCCACAGCCATCCGCTCATCCGCGTCGGTCCGGCTCGTCCCAAAGCGGCGATCACGGAGCCCGGTGGCCGACGGGCCGACTGCTGGGGTGTGTACCGGGGCCGCCGCTGCAGCGGCCGCCCCGACTGACGGAGAGGCGGTCGTTCACGTCGCAGGCGGCCAGGGCCACCGCGGAGGTGGCTGTGGCCGTGACGGCGGGCGCGCGGCGGATCAGGCAATGCGAGGGTGGAAGGCATCGCGCGGGCCTGCCCTCCTGAGGGTGCTGCAGGAGCCTTCGGCTGGGGCCCGTCAGTTCAGTGGCCTGGCTCGGCGTGTGCGCCGTGGTCGCCGAGCTGGGCCTCGAACCAGCTGTGCAGGGCGTCGACCAGCGCGGAATCATCTGCGGTGTACGTCAAGGTGGCCCCGTCCGCCCGTTCCTCGTACCGCACCTCGAAACGGTCATAGCCCTCTTGTAGTTCGGCGAGGCCGGGCATGTCCGCGCCGTGGATCCGGGCCGGGTCTGAGAAGTCCCCACGGCTGAACGCCTGGGCTTCCTTTCGCAGGTGCGCGCGTATCAGGTCCACCTGCTCGGCGTCGCCGCGCTGGTCGGCCACGACGTCCTGGGTTCCGCCCGTCGCTGTGGGGGTGAAGCGGTGCGTGGTCTGTTCGAGATCGAAGGGCATGACGCTCTGCCCTCGCTGGGCCACCACCTTCTGCCGATCTGTCTGCCGGTCGCCCGGATCCTGCTGCGATCCGCCGAACGCCAGGGCCGCAGCCACCGCCGCGCCGGTGACGGCCACGGCCGCAGCCGCCCCCAGGGCCCGGCGTTTAACGTTCCTCATCCAGTGCCTCCTTCATGACGTCGAGGGCGTGCAGTACGCCCTCCCGTTCGTGGGCCGGGATCGATTCAAGGAGTCGGGAGAAGCGCTCCCGTCGTGCTTCTGCCAGGTTCTGGGCGGCTCGCCGGCCTGAGGGGGTGAGGCGCAGAACGACGCCCCGTCCGTCGTCCGGTGCGGGGACGCGTTCGATCCAGCCGCGGGTGGACAGTTGTCGGACCAGTCGGCTCACGGTGCTCTTCTCCAGCCGCAGCCGCCGGGTCAGTTCGACCTGCCGCAGTTCGCCTTCCTCGGCCAGCTCGCCCAGGGCGTGTGCCTCGGAGACGGAGATCGGCTGGCCGCAGGGTGTGGTTTCCGGCTGGTGCAGTCCGAAGGCGCGGATGAAACTCCCTAGGGCCTTCTGGAGAACGATCGGGTCATCAGCCCTGCGATCCCTCGACATGGTTCGACCATACAACCAAGAGGTTCGAACGTACAACCACTTGCCTAGGGGGCGGCGCCCACTGCAACGGGTAAACCACGGGATGGACCGTGCTGATCGGCAGTTCAGCCGTCGGCGGTGGCCGCATGGACCGCGTGAGTGGAGCCCGTCGAGCGTGCGGAGGTGGGTCCCGGCGACGCACTCATCGTTCCCGCCACGATGACCTGCGGATGGCTGCCGTACGGCCGGGCCGGCGTACGGCACCCCAGCCGTACGACGAGACACCCATCGTGCGACCGGAAGTGGCTCGGCAGGGTCATGCCCCTGGACACGGCGGCGCTGCCCCGGCGGGCAGCGCCGCGGGCTTCTGCTCAGTCCTCGCCGACCACGGTCAGGTCGTCACCCAGGGCGGCGGCGATCTGGGCGGCCCGGGAGTGGTCGTCCAGGCGGCGCGTCAGGTAGGCGCAGGCGTGGCGGTGGCGGAGCGACCACCAGGCTGCGGAGCCGCCGATGCCGCCTTTGGCGATCTTTCCCTTGTCGCGGACGAAGCCCAGCGTCCAGGTGATGCGGGTGCCGAAGACCTCGTCGTAGTCGGTGACTTGGGAGGTGAGGAGTTCGGTGTGCAGCTGCGGTCCCAGCAGTTGGCGTACGGGCCCGTCCTCGCAGGTGAGGTGGGAGAAGAACTGGGCCATCGCGGTGGCAGTCGTGTGCAGGTTGACCGCGCCGAACACCGACTGCCGCACGGCCCGGGAGTTCATCCGCGCCGTGTCCAGGGCGCCGTCGGGAATCCGCAGCCACGGTGCGGCGTGCAGCTGCTGCGGCCAGTCGGGGTTCGCGTACTCGAGGTCGGCGACGCGGTCGAGTGCGTGGTCCGGTACGCCGAAGAAGGCGTCGAGATCGAGTGCGGGCCGTACGACGTCGTTGAACATCGCCCCCAAGGTGGTTCCGGCCGCTGCGCGCAGGATGCCGTCGACCAGGTGGCCGTAGGTCAGCGCGTGCTCTCCGAGCGACGTTCCGGGAACGTACTCCGGTGCCGCCTGCGCCAGGCTGTCCCGCAGCCCGGCGTCGTCCAGCAGGTCGAGACCCGCGGCCTCTGCCGGGAAGCGGGGCTGGCCCGCCCGGTGGGTGAGCACCTGACGCAGGGTGGTCCGCTCTTTGCCCCGGACCCCGTATGCCTTCCACTGCGTGGCGATCGGCTTGTCCAGCGTCAGCGCGCCCTCGCGCACTGCCACCAGGGCTGCGATCGTGACGAACGCCTTCGACAGGGAGTACGGCATGACCAGGATGTCGCTGCGCCACGGACGGCTCCGTGCGGCATCGGCCCACCCCGCGTTCAGCCGGACGACTTCCCGGCCGTCGCGCCAGACCGACAGGCCCGCCCCCGTCTCCAGCCCGTCGTCCACCAGCCGCTGGAAGACCTCACGTACGGCGTCGTACCCGTCCGCGGCGAAACCTTCGATGTTCTCCCCGTCCACCTCGTGGGTGACGTGCTCCGTCCCGCTGGGTAACTCGGACATCTCGCCCACCTTTCGACCTCCCTCGGGTACGTGAGGTGCCCGGTCTGCCGGCCGGGCACTTCTCGTCAACGGTGTTGCGCGGTCATCTGAGGTTCCTCACCCGGGGTCCCGGCTACTTGAAGGACCGCAGGCGCAGGCTGTTGGTCACGACGAAGACCGAGGAGAACGCCATCGCGGCTCCGGCGATCATCGGGTTGAGCATGCCGGCGGCGGCGAGCGGCAGGGCGGCGACGTTGTAGCCGAAGGCCCAGAAGAGGTTGCTTTTGATGGTGGCCAGCGTCTTGCGGGACAGGCGGATCGCGTCGGCCGCCACCCGCAGGTCCCCGCGGACGAGGGTCAGATCGCCCGCCTCGATCGCCGCGTCCGTGCCGGTGCCCATGGCCAGGCCCAGATCGGCGGTGGCCAGGGCGGCCGCGTCGTTGACACCGTCGCCGACCATCGCGACCGTACGGCCTTCAACCTGCAGCCGCTTGACCACGTCCACCTTGTCCTGGGGCAGCACCTCGGCGATCACCTCGTCGATGCCGACCGCCCGCGCCACCGACTCGGCGACGAGCTGGTTGTCGCCGGTCAGCAGGACCGGCTTCAGACCCAGCCGCCGCAGCTCGGCGACCGCTTCGGCGCTGGTGTCCTTGACCGCGTCGGCGACGGTGAGAACACCGCGTGCCTCGCCGTCCCAGGCGACAGCCACCGCCGTACGCCCCTCGGCCTCCGCCGCGGCCTTGGCCTCGGCCAGCTCGCGGGGCAACTCGATCACCCACTCACCGAGGAGCTTCTCACGGCCGACGAGCACCGCGTGGCCATCGACCACGCCCTGCACGCCGAGTCCGGCGACGTTCTCGAAGTTCTCCGGGACAGGGAGCGTCTCCACCCGCTCGATCGCACCAGCTGCGATGGCCTGGGCGATCGGGTGCTCGGAGGCGTGCTCCAACGCGCCCGCCAGACGCAGCAGTTCCGCCTCGTCGACCCTCGGCGCGGTGAAGACGTCCTGCAGCTGCATCCGGCCCGTGGTCACGGTCCCCGTCTTGTCCAGGACGACGGTGTCCACGCGGCGGGTGGACTCCAGGACCTCCGGGCCCTTGATGAGGATGCCGAGCTGGGCGCCGCGTCCGGTGCCGACCATCAGCGCGGTCGGGGTGGCAAGTCCCAGCGCGCACGGGCAGGCGATGATCAGTACAGCGACGGCGGCGGTGAAGGCGGCGGTCGCGTCGCCGGTGACGCCGAGCCAGCCGCCGAGGGTGGCCGCGGCGATCAGCAGGACCACGGGGACGAAGACGCCGGAGATCCGGTCGGCGAGGCGCTGCACCTCGGCCTTGCCGTTCTGCGCGTCCTCCACCAGCCTCGCCATCCGCGCGAGCTGGGTGTCCGAGCCGACCCGGGTCGCCTCGACGACCAGCCGTCCGCCGGCGTTCACGGTGGCGCCGGTGACGGCGTCGCCGACGGTCACGTCCACCGGCACCGACTCGCCGGTCAGCATGGAGGCGTCCACGGCGGAGCTGCCTTCGACGACGGTGCCGTCGGTGGCGACCTTCTCCCCAGGCCGTACGACGAAGCGGTCACCGACCGCCAACTGCCCGACCGGGATGCGTACTTCTTTGCCGCCGCGCAGCACGGAGACGTCCTTGGCGCCGAGCTCCAGCAGCGCCCGCAGAGCCGCGCCCGACTTCCGCTTGGCGCGTGCCTCCAGGTAGCGCCCGGCGAGGATGAACGTGGTCACGCCGGCCGCGGCCTCCAGGTAGATGGAGGAGGAGCCGTCCGAGCGGGAGATGGTGAACTCGAAGCCGTGCCGCATGCCCGGCATCCCGGCGTGCCCGAAGAACAGTGCCCACAGTGACCAGCCGAGCGCGGCGAGCGTGCCGAGGGACACCAGCGTGTCCATGGTCGCGGCCCCATGCCGGGCGTTGGTCCAGGCGGCCCTGTGGAAGGGGAAGGCGCCCCAGACCACGACCGGAGCGGCCAGCGTCAGCGACAGCCACTGCCAGTTGTCGAACTGCAGGGCCGGGACCATCGCCATCAGCACGACCGGGACCGAGAGCGCCACCGACACGAACAGACGCTGCCGCAGGGAGACCAACTCCCCGTGCGCGGCGGGCGAAGCCGCCTTGGCTTCGCCTTCGTCACCGGCCGGGGGAGCGGGAGGCGGCGGCTCCTCGGCCGTATAGCCGGTCTTCTCCACCGTGGCGATGAGGTCGGCGACCTCGATCCCGTCCGGATAGAAGATCTTCGCCTTCTCGGTGGCGAAGTTGACGGTCGCCGTGACGCCGTCCATGCGGTTGAGCTTCTTCTCGATGCGGGCCGCGCACGAGGCGCAGGTCATGCCGCCGATGGAAAGCTCGACCTCGGCGGCGGGCGCGGAAGCCCGGCCGGGAACCGCCCTCTGCGGATCCGTTCCGGTTGTCTCGGGAGCCGTGCTGGTCATGGGGATTCTCCTGGGGTGGGCCGGGACGTACGGCGTCCGTATCAGCGGAGCGATACGTCCCGGCGGAGAGGACATCGCGTGCCTGGGGCTGGGCCCCGGGGCGGGCTCAGGCGGTGCCGACGAGCTCGTAGCCCGCCTCGTCGACGGCGGCGCGCACGGCCTCCTCGTCGAGCGGGGCCGCGGAGGCGACGGTCACCTCGCCGGTCTTGGCGACGGCCGTGACCGCGCTCACGCCGTCCAGCGCGGATATCTCCTGCGAGACCGCGCCCTCGCAGTGGCCGCAGGTCATGCCGGACACCTTGTAGACGGTGGTGACGCCCGCGCCCTGGGCGTCGGATGCCGCACCGGAGTTGCAGGAGCCGTCGGTGGAGCAGCAGGAGCCGGAGGTCTTCTGGTCGGTCATGACTTCTTCCTCAGGTGTCGATGCGTAGGCGTTCCGGGAGAGGCTCGATCCCCGCCCCTCTCACGTGAGTCAACAATATACCCCCCAGGGGTATTCCTGTCGTGTGGTGCTGCCCACACGGGTGGGCATGCAGGCATGAGCCTCGCTGTGATCCGCGCGGTTCAGCGGTTCAGGCGTGCCAACTGAGGGGGGCGGTCATGCGGACCGGCGGGCGTCAATGGGTTTCGCGCACGACGATGAGGCCGCCGTGCTGCCGTCTGTCGCTGCGGAGAGGGGCCTGGATGGGGGAGGGGTTGGTGGCGGTCGGTGAAGGGGGCCGTCCTGCCCTGGTGAACTGGTGAGCGCGGCAGGGGTGCCGTGGGCGGGCCAGGGCTGTCCTGGGTGTCCTGACCGTCACATGGTCATCATCAGCAGCATGGCGGACATGGTTCCGCCCATGCCGATGTGGGCGGCGAGCGCCGCCTCCGGCGCGGCGCCGATCCGGCGGCGTCGGCCACCGTGGCGACCCCGCTCCGCGGTGCGGGTCCTGTCCCACGCGGAGAGCGTCAGTGACGCCAGGTACACGACGACCGTGTCCGGCATGGTGAGCAGCCAGCGGGCCCAGTTGCGGCGCCGGCCGCTCTCGCGGCCATCGGCGAGGCTGTTCCGCTTCGCCCCGCGGACGCGCTGCCACACGGACGCGGCGATCGACAGCAGGAAGTAGACGGCGAGCGCGGCGATCACCCAGCGCCAGATCGCGGACGACGAGGTGTCGGCCCCGGCGGTGGCGGCATGGGCACTGCCCGGCATGCTCATCCCCGGCATGGACTCCACGCCGCCCGTGTGCCCCATGCCGGCCGCGTGCTGCGTTCCGGCGGTGTGCTGCGTGTCTGCCGCGTGTTCCATGCCTTCTGCGTGGTCCATCCCCGGCATTCCGGCCATGGCGTGCCCGTGGCCGAGGGCGAGTACCGGACCGGAGGACGTGCTCGTCATCGCCAGCGTCATGATCACCATGCCCACGCTGCCGACAATGAGGTGCACCCAGTGGCGGCCGTATGTCCAGCCGCGCTCGCGCGTGTGCCTGGTGGCCAGCACGACGGCGCCGAGCCCCAGGAGGGCGAATGCCGCAGCCCACCACATGCCGTACTCCGCGTACCAGGCCACCGTCGCGGGCAGGGCCATCGCAGCCATGGACAGGCCCATCAGCAGGTCACCGCCCGCCGCGAACCGAGCCTCGCCGCTGGTGGTCATCACGCTGACCGCGCTGACGGCGGCGACGAGGGCGGCGACCGCCGCAATGGACCAGCTCAGAGCCAGAGTTCCCATCTCCACCCTTCCCGTTCGCCCCCCCCCGCGTCACTGCAAGGTCTTCAACTGCTAGGACCCTTAGTACGTATCGGGGCGGGAGAGTGCTCACGGGTCCCGCGGAGTTTCGCGCCGGGACCTTCTCGCTCGCGCGACCCGTGCGGCCGCATCTCACGACTACTGGCTTATGAGCGCCAAAGCCGCCTGCCGAGCCCGATGGCGGGCGCGCCGGAGAGCAAGCCGTCGTTGTCCTGGAGGAGGCCGGCGGAGGGTGTGCGTAGTCGCCCGCCGTCGGGGCGGCTAGGGCAAGGCGTAATCCCGGCCTGCAGCCCGGTCTGCTGCGCACGTTGGCCCTACGGGAGCCGTGCGCAGGGGAGCCGTGAGGCTGGCTGCCCTTCCCAGCCTCACGGCTCAGGGGCGTGTGGCCGCGAAGTACGGCATGTAACTGAGGGGGGTGATCTCGATGTTCTTGCCGGTGCGCGGCGCGTGGATGGCCTTGCCGTCGCCTATGTAGATGCCGTTGTGCTGGCTGCTGTTGTACCAGTAGATGATGTCGCCGGGCTGCAGGTCCGACTTCGCGACCTTGCGTCCCGCGGAGTACTGCTCCTGGACGGTGCGCGGCAGCGAGACGCCGGCCGCGCGCCAGGCCGCGCCGGTCAGCCCGGAGCAGTCGTAGGAGTCCGGCCCGGTCGAGCCCCACCCGTACGGCTTGCCGAGCTGGGCGTAGGCGAACTCGATGGCGGTACGGGCGCGCCCGCTGGCGGGGCCGTTGTACGTGGCCGCGCTGTCGCTGGTGCCGGCGGCCTTGTCGGCGGCGGCCTCCTTGGCCTCCAGCTGGGCGCGCTGGTCCACGGTGAGGCTGTTGAGGAGCTTTCGGGCCTCGCGGAGTTTGCCCTGGATCTCCTCTTTCTTGTCGCTGAGCCGCTTGCTGGCCTTCTCGGCCTCGCTCAGTTTCCTGGCTGCCTCGGTGCGGGTCTGGGCGAGTTCGCGCTGCTTAGCCTGCAGGCTGCTCAGCATGGAGACCTGGCGTGAGCTCAGGCGGTCGGCCCTCTCCGCTTTGTCGAGATAGTCGTCCGGGTCGGAGGAGAGGAACAGCTGCACGCTGGGGTCCAGGCCGCCGTTGCGGTACTGGGCGGCGGCCATCGGGCCCATCTGGTCGCGCAGTTCGTTGATCTCCTGCTGCTGCCGGGCTACTTGCTCCTGGGCGCGCTTGGCTTCCTTCTGGAGCTTGGCCTTCTTCTCGAGGGTGGTGTTGTACTCCTCGGTCGGAGCCTCCGCCTCCTCGTAGAGTTCCGCGACCTGCTGGCGCACCTCGTCGATGGATGGTTTCGGCGCGGCCTGGCTCTGGGTCGGCAGGAGGGAGACGGTCCCCGCCGTTGCGGCCAGGACGGCGAGCCGGGAGCGGCTCGGCGGCTTCGGTCGGCGGTGGGTTCCCATCCTGCGACAGCTCCTCTGTTCACCTGCGGCGGGCGGCGGGAGCCGTCCTCGGTCGGTGCCGTGGCGTCGATCAAGTTCGCGAGCAACTTAGTAGCTTCGTAGTTCGCATCGCAATCTTGTCCGAAAAATCGGGAGGGTTTGCCCTGATTAGGTGATGACGTGCACGCAGCCCAGGAGCAGCGGGATCAGTGGCACCGCCGCTGTCGCCACGGCTACAGAGGCCCGCAGTGTGGCGTGTGGCCGCCGCTGCGGCGTGAGCAGCCGGCGCAGACGGAGCAGCGCACTCGGGCCGCCCACCGCGAACGCGCCCGCGGGTGCCGCTCCGGCCGCCATGCCGTACACCGCGGCGGCGAGCACCTCGCGGGGCTGCCGGCGCAGGGCCCGGTCGTCGGCGATCATTTCCAGGAGTACGGCCGTCTGCTGCCTGCCGTGCCGGGCCAGCGGAAGCGGGCCGAAGATCCTCGAGAACGCCTCGGTGGCGGCGAGGGCCAGGTGGTGACGGCCGGCGATGTGCGCGCGTTCGTGTGCGAGTACGGCGTCGAGCTGCCCGGCGGACAGCAGCCGCAGGGCACCGGCGCTGACGACGACGCGCGGCCGGTGCCCGGGAAGGCAGTAAGCGGCGGGCAGCTCGTGGTCGAGGACAGTGGCGCCGAGCCGCGCAGAGCGGCGGCCCACCAGATCCAGGACCTTCCGGTGACGGGACCGGGTGCGCCGGCCCCGCAGCGCTTCGAAGACGAAGGAGCCGAGGACGACAAGCACCACGACAGCGGGCAGGACCACCGCCAGCCGCGCGGCCACCGTGGGATCGGGGCCGCCCGTGCTGGTCGTCAGGCCGCACGAGTGCAGCAGGCCGATCAGGTCGGCATGCAGGTGCTCGGTCGGGGCGGCGAGCTGGTACACGGCCAGCGCGACCGTCACGGTGAACGACGCGGACAACGCCAGCCAGGAAGCCACGGCAAGAGCCGGTGCGCGATACGGCCAGGCGCTGCGCAGCAGCAGCCGCGGGGCGAGGAACCCGACCGCCCCGGCGTAACCGAGCAGGACCGGAGCCGCGTTCACGGACCGTCCTGCCGCTCGGCGGTGGCCAGCGCCTCGCGCAGGGCGCCGACTTCTGCGGGGCTCATCTGCTGCACGAAGTGGGCGAGGGCCGCGGGGCGGTCCTCGCTGGCACCGAGCGCCTCCTCCATCAGGGCGGCCGAGTACTGCTCACGCGTGCGGATGGGCGAGTACACCCAGGCGCGGCCCTGCTTCCCGCGCAGCAGCCAGCCCTTGTTGTAGAGGATCGTGGCCACCGTGTTCACGGTGGTGTAGGCGAGCGGCCGCTGCTTGTTGATGTCGTCGACGATCTCCCGGACCGTCGCGGGGCGCTTCCAGCGCCACAGGCGGTCCATGATCTCCGCCTCAAGTTCCCCCAGCCGCCGCATGGTCGCTCCCTTATCGCCGCACTACGCAGCCACATAGTAGATCGTTCCCTGGGCGGATCAGTGGCCTGCCGCGGTCGGCCGCCATCACTCCCTCGCCGAAGCAAACAGGTCATTTGCCTGGCGCGTTAACGCGCTGTTTCAGGGGAGTTGGTGGATCAAGCCCAACGGGCCGCTAGGATCACGGCATGATTACGGCTTGGCCGCTCCCGCGCATCGTGCGGGCCCGTGCGTCTGCGGGTCCGCTGCGCGTACTGGGCCTGGCCGTGCTGCTGTTCGGCGTCGTGTTCACGCACGCAGTGAACGCCGAGAGCATCCATGGACATATGGTGACCAGCGCAGTGGCGCCTGCCACCATGTCGCCCGACGATGCCCACGACGCCACGGACACACAGGCGCTGTCCCGTCTTGTCGCAGCGGGCGGCGGACATGATGATCACGGCTCGTCGCATCCGGGCGAGCAGTGCGTGTCCGCCCAACCGCATCTGGGCCCGGTCCTCACACCGCCATGCTTTGCTGCCTCGGTTAGCGAATCGGCTGCTTCCGGGCGCGCCGCGGTGAAGCGTGGCCTCAGCGACTCGGCGGTTACTGTCTCGCCGTCAGCAGCCGTCAGATCATCCGTGGTTCAGCAGGTCTAGGACTCGGCTGGCTCCTCCCGTCCGGTCGCTCCGGCCCGCCCGTTCGCCACGGGTCAGTGGAGCGTTCGCCGAAGTCCCGGCGCGACAAGGACCGGATCCCGTGCCCGCCGACGTGGATCCCCGGTCTGCATCGTCGACGCCGTCCTGCCCCCCCACCCATGCCTGCCGTTCTTCTGTGTGCCATGGCTGCCGCCGTGGCACACAGAGGCGGTGGACGCACGGAGGACCTGTGCCGACACACTCCCGTACGCCCGCGTATGCCCAGCGGGCCCGATCCTCACATCGGCTCCGACAGCTCGTCTTTCTGATCCGTTGCGGCCTGCTCCTGGTGGTCGGCCTGTGCGCCTTCGCGCACGGGCCGACCGAAGACAATCACCGGCCGGCTGCCGCCGCCACCGCATCGGCGGTGGGCGATGCGGGGCCGCACGGACCCCACCGGCACCACGAGAGCGAGGAGTGTGCGCCGGACGGAGTCGTACGTACGACGACCCAGGCAGCGGAGCAACCGCCTGCCGACGCAGGAACGCTGGCGCTCGCCGGCTCCTTGGCGGTTCTCGGATTGCGGCCCGTGTCTCGTCAGCCGTACCAGCGGCGAAGGACACGCGCGGGACGGATAGCACTCGCCCGCACCTCCCGGTGGCGCATCTAGACCTCCCGCCCGCAGCCGTCTGCACCAACCGGCTGCCGCGCGACGGCTCCACAGGCCCAGACCGACCTTCCGCCTTGGAGCCGTGGCGCGAGATGAGCACGCACCGCGCATTCATCGAGCGAGAGCGAAAGAGATGCAGTCACCGACGAACACGACCGTCACACCGGACCGATCCGCCCTGGCGGGTCTGGTGGGCAACACACCGCTGCTGCGGGTGTCCGAGCCGCTGACGCCCGCGGACCGCGGCTTCTGGGCGAAGCTGGAGGGCTTCAACCCCGGAGGGATCAAGGACCGGCCCGGCCTGCACATGGTTGAGCGGGCCCGCGCCCGCGGCGACCTGCTGCCCGGCGCCCGGATCATCGAGTCCACCAGCGGCACCCTCGGCCTGGGCCTGGCCCTGGCCGGGATGGTCTACGGCCACCCGGTCACCCTGGTCACCGACCCCGGCCTGGAGATGTCCATGACCCGGCTGCTGACCGCCTACGGCGCCCAGGTCAACGTGGTCTCTGAACCCCACCCCACTGGCGGCTGGCAGCAGGCGCGCCGCGAACGCGTCCAGCAGCTGATGGCGCAGCACCCCGGCTCGTGGTGCCCGGACCAGTACAACAACCCGGACAACACCACCGCCTACACCCCGCTCGCCCTGGAACTGGCCACCGAACTGGGCCACATCGACGTCCTGGTGTGCAGCGTGGGCACCGGCGGCCACTCCGCCGGCGTCTCCCGCGTCCTCAAGCAGCTCTACCCCGAGCTCAAGGTGGTCGGGGTCGACACCGTCGGCTCCACCATCTTCGGCCAGCCGGCCCGGCCCCGGCTGATGCGGGGCCTGGGTTCGAGCATCTACCCCCGCAACGTCGCCTACGACAACTTCTCCGAGGTCCACTGGGTCGCCCCGGCCGAGGCGGTGTGGACCTGCCGGCAGCTGGCCGCATCCCACTACGCCACCGGCGGGTGGAGCGTGGGCGCGGTCGCCCTGGCCGCCGGATGGCTCGCCCGCACCCTGCCTGCGGACACCCGGATCGCGGCGATCTTCCCCGACGGCCCGCAGCGCTACCTCGGGACGGTCTTCGACGACGACTACTGCGCTGCCCACGGCCTGCTCGACTCCCCGCCCGCGCCCGAGCCGGAGGTGATCGGCCGCGTGGATGAGAAGGAGGTCACCCGCTGGACAAGGTGCACCGCCGTGGTCGATCCGCTCGCCCTGACCGACCTGTCGGACGACGCCGAGGCCGACGCGGCGGAGGGGGAGGGCCGGTGAAGGGCACCCTTGCGCAGGTACGCACGTACGAACGCAGTGTCCAGTTGTTGATGGTGAACCAGTTCACCATCAACCTCGGCTTCTACATGCTGATGCCGTACCTGGCCGCCCACCTGTCCGGAACGCTCGGACTGGCCGGCTGGCTGGTCGGACTCATCCTGGGAGTACGGAACTTCAGCCAGCAGGGCATGTTCCTCGTCGGCGGAACGCTCGCCGACCGGTTCGGCTATAAGCCGATGATCGTGGCCGGGTGTGTGCTGCGCACGGTCGGTTTCGCGACGCTCGGGCTGGTCGACTCGCTCGCTGCGCTGATCGCCGCTTCCGCGGCGACCGGGCTGGCCGGGGCGCTGTTCAATCCGGCGGTGAGGGCGTATCTCGCCGCGGACGCGGGGGAGCGCAGGGTCGAGGCGTTCGCGCTGTTCAACGTCTTCTACCAGGCCGGGATCCTGCTGGGCCCGCTGGTGGGCATGGTGCTGACCGGGGTGGACTTCCGCATCACCTGCCTGGTTGCGGCCGGAATCTTCGCCCTGCTCAGCATTGTGCAGATCCGCGCCCTGCCCGCCCGGCGGGCCGAGGACACCGAGAAGAAGGAGAGCCGGGTCCGGGAGAGCGTGCTCGCCCAGTGGCGCGGCATCCTCGCCAACCGGCCGTTCCTGCTCTTCTCCGGAGCCATGATCGGCTCGTACGTCCTCACCTTCCAGGTCTACCTGTCCCTGCCGCTGGAGGTGCGCCGGCTCGGCGGCGACGGCGAGTTCGGCACGGCGGCGGTCGCGACGCTCTTCGCGGTCTCCGGACTCAGCACGATCCTCGGCCAGACCAAGGTGACCGCCTGGTGCAAGGCCCGCTACGAGCCCGGCCAGGCACTGACCCGAGGGCTCGCGGCCATGGGCCTGGCGTTCGTACCCCTGCTGCTGGCCACCGCCGTACCCGTACCGGAAGCCGGCGTCGGACTGTGGCTGCTCGCGGCGGTCCCGCCGACCCTCGCCGCGCTGCTGCTGGCGATCGGCACGATGATCGCCTACCCCTTCGAGATGGACACCATCGTCCGCCTCGCCGGTGACCGCCTGGTGGCCACGCACTACGGGCTGTACAACACCATCTGCGGGGTGGGCATCACGCTCGGCAACCTGCTCACCGGCGCCGCGCTCGACGCCGCCCGCGAGGCGGGCATGCCTGGGTTGCCGTGGATCTCCCTGGTCGCGCTCGGCCTCGCCTGCGCGGCCGCCCTGTACGGCCTGCACCGCACCGGCCGTCTGGCGACCCCGACACCCGAGCCGCGGCCCGTCGTGGCCTGACCCACCACCGGTCCTGGGAAGCAGGGACGGGCGCCAAACAGCGCCCGCCCCTGCGGGGCAGCGTGCTCCGCTCCGACCGGCCAAGCCGGCGGCGCCCCGCGGACCGGCTACGGGGCCTCCCGGTCTTGGGGTGTGAGAGTCCCGGATCCCGCTGACCGATGTTCCGCGCAACGCTTGAGCCATACCCCCGGGGGGTATATGGTTTGTGGTGTGGAGCCCGGGAACGGGTCACACTGGACGGGATTGGGGATGAAAGGTCATGGACCACAGCGCTCATCACGCCGGCACGGAGCACGACCACGCCGCCCACGGGGCCCACCCCGCTCCCGCCGATCAGGGGGCGCACCACGGCGGGCACGCAGGGGCGTCCTGGGGGACGGCGGCAAAGGCGACGCTGCACTGCCTGACCGGCTGTGCCATCGGCGAGATCCTCGGCATGGTGATCGGCACCGCCCTGCTGTGGGGCAATGTGCCCACCATGGTCCTGGCGATCACCCTCGCGTTCCTCTTCGGCTACTCCTTCACCCTGTTCGCGGTCCTCCGGGTCGGCCTGGACCTCAAGTCCGCGATCAAGGTCGCGCTGGCCGCTGACACCGTCTCCATCGCGGTGATGGAGTTCGTCGACAACGCGATCATCGCTCTCTCGGGTGCGATGGACGCCCATCTGTCGGACGGGCTGTTCTGGTCCGCCCTGCTGGGCGGTTTCGGTGTCGCCTTCCTGATCACCACTCCGGTCAACAAGTGGATGATCGGCCGCGGCAAGGGCCACGCCGTCGTTCACGCCTACCACTGACCTGCCCGAACCGGCACGCACGTGGGGCGCCCCGCTTGATCAGGGGGCGCCCCAGGCGCGTTTGTCACGCCTCCTGGTGGCTATCCGGGAAGTGCAGCGCCGCACGTCGAAGAAGTCAGGCCGCCCGGTCCGCCGGCCTGTGGCAGCCAGAGGAGGCGATCTGTGATGGCCACGGTCAAGGACATGCTCGCCACGTACCCGGCCGATCTCGGTGACGTCGACCGCGAGAAGCTCACCAAGTGCATCGAGGAATGCATCGCCTGCGCCCAGGCGTGTACGGCGTGCGCGGACGCCTGCCTGTCCGAGGGCATGGTCGGCGATCTCACCAAGTGCATCCGCACCGACATGGACTGCGCCGACATCTGCAACGCCGCGGCGTCCGTCCTGTCCCGCCACACCGGCTATGACGCCAACATCACCCGCGCGATACTCACCGCGTGCGCCACCGCATGCACAGCCTGCGCCGACGAATGCTCCGCACACGCCGACATGCACGAGCACTGCCGCCTGTGCGCCGAAGCCTGCCGCTCGTGCGAGCAGGCGTGCAACGACCTCCTCCAGGCGCTCGGCTGACCCCATCAGACGGGCTCACGCCCCTGTGCCCATGCCAGACGCTCGTCCCAGGAAATCGGCCGCCGTGGAGGTGCGTGGTTTTGTAAGCGGGAGCGGACAACGTTTGTCGACGGTTCCTGGCAGCGCTGAGCGATCAAACGGCCCGGAAATATCGATGAGGAGAACTGACAACGCTGGAACCGCCGTCACCCCTGCTGTCCCTGCCTTAGGAGCCCATGAGCGCACGTCGGCACCGTCACCGCAGCAGCCGTCCCCATCTGGTTTCGCCAGTGACCGGCCGGACAGCGGCTGGCCCACCGGCTCGGGCGGTCACCCAGCCGTCTCGAGCTGCGCCTCGAGCTCGTCCAGGCACGTCTGCCAGCCTCCGGAGGCGCTGTCGGCGGTCGAGGGATCGGCCATGATGTGCGTGAACACTAGGAGGCAGCCAGCCCCCTCGTCGCGCAGCTCGATCCTGAGGTGATCGTCGAACTCCCGCTCCTTGCCGTCAGGGTCGTGCTCGTCGAAGGCAAACAGCCGCGGCGGGTCGAAGTGGGTGATGGTGGCCGTATAGACCGTGCCCTCGCCGTCGTCGAAGGAAATCCGACCGCCGGCCCTCGGCTCCAGCTGTGTCACCCGAAACGGATACCACTGGCTCAGATGCCGGGGATCTGTGACGGCCAGCCAGACCTTCTCCCGGCTGTGCTTCAGGTGACGTTCGAACTGCAGGGCAGGCCGACCGTCAATGATGGTGGTGGTCGTGCTCATCACTTCACTGCCTCTCGGCCGCCTGACGCGGCTGTTCCTCGGGGACGTCGGACATCGTTTCCAAGTGTTGTTCCAGCACTTCCAGGCGTTCCGTCCACAGCCGGCGATACGGCGCGAGCCAGGCGTCGAGATCAGCCAACGGCTCCGGGCGGAGCTCGTACCAGCGGCGCTGCGCTTCCGCCCGCACTGTGACGAGCTTGGCGTCACGCAGCACCCGCAGATGCTTGGACACCCGCGGCTGGCTCATCTCCAGCTCGTGGGCGATCTCCCCCACGAGACGGGGGCGCCCGAGGAGCAGCCCGAGCATCCGCCGCCGCGTGGGGTCGGCCAAGACATCGAAGGGCAGAGACACAACCTCAATATACTCACTAAGTTATATAACTTCAACGGCATGAATATCCCACCTCGGCCACCCCCGGGCCGGTGGGACTGCGGAATGAACGCGTGCACCACCCCGCGACCGGCCTCAACGGCGATCTGGGGCACCGGTCGGCCGACATAGGCCCGCACCATCGGATAGGTCACCGCCTCCGCCGCGTGCTCGTCCAGCAGCCGGTCGAAGATCCGCTTGACCGTGCGACGCTGCTTGCGCAGAGCATCCAGATCCGCCCGGAGCATCGCGTCGATCAACGGCTTGTAGGCATCCAGGCGGGTCACACGCGGCCGCGGCTTCTTCCACGGTTCCGGCCGGACCGACTCCAACGCAGCCTTGACCGTCCGGAATCCGACTCCATGCTCACGCATCAAGGCCCGGTACGACATGCCGGACCGGGCATCACGGCGGAGCGCCGCGTACAAGTCGACCTTGGACTTCGGTGGCGCCATCGCAGCCTTATCCCTCAAGCACGTCAATGCTCCCACCGCAAGCCCCCGGGCGTTGCCAGAACTCACAGACATCGCCCGTCGTCGAAACGAGGCGTTCTCGGCCCCGAGCGACAAGTGGTGTCAGGTTCCGGTTCTGGCACACATTCCGTAAGGGTGGTGGTCAGGAGTGCAGGGAATCGGTGTCGTCCCACTTCCATCCGGTTTGGGGGAACTGCTCGAGCAGGGCGGAGAGGGACGATGCCTGGTAGATGGCGGATGACCAGTTCTCCGCGGAGACATCGAGTGTCACCAGAGGCGGGGTGTCCTGGCGAAAGTCATAGGCAAGCAGTTCGCGGCTTCCGTCCCCACCGATGACGACGGCGCCGGGGAAGCGCTTCTGGAACTCGCCAGCCTCATTGATGCCGATGAGCTCGGCCAGCGCGTCGATCACCAGGAAGTCGTCAGCGGGAGGAACGAACTGACTCAGACTCCCTGTAGTGCCCAGGAAGTCACGGTAGTCCTGGGGAAAGTGGACTCCGAAGTGGTGCTCGACCTGCGCGATCTGGTCGTCGATCGAACTCATGAAGCAGTTCTATCAAGAGCAACACCCGCCTGGTGGCCGTGGCCGCCTTGTGCCGCGGTGAGGAGGACACGTTTGCGGAGCAGGGGAAGCTTGGCTCGTCCGAACATCTGGCGTTTGATCATCTTGATGTGGTTGACGCGGCCCTCGACAGGGCCGGAGTTCCATCGGGTACTCAGGCCCTGGACGACAGCGTCCCAGTCCTTCTCCAGGCCGGTGGCGAACGCGTGCAGCCGAGGCAGGTCCGCGGTGCAGGTGGCGGAAATCCAGTCCTTGAGGTGCTGGCCGGAGCGGGTTTGCAGGATCTCCGCGAAACCGCGGACGTGCGTGTGAAGGGCCTTCAACTCCGGGCAATTGGCAAGGATCTCGGCAAACTGCACACGTTCCTCGTCGCTCAGGCGCTCGGGCTGTCGCATCGTCCAGCCGGTGACCCGTCGGATTCCCGGTGGTGCGGGTGGGACGACGCGTATGCGGTGCCGGCGCCTGGGCCGCAGATAGTCGCTGATGATCTGGTAGCTCCCGCGGTAACCGAGGGCTTGGAGCTCGGTATGCAGCTGGATGGCGTTGGTGTGTCCTTCCGCCCAGCGTTTGTCCAGGTGAGCTTTGTAGGGGTCGAGCTGGCTGGGGCGGGGCTGGTGCCGTGCGCTCAGTAGCTGTTCAGGGGCTGCTGCGCGGGCGTTGCGGCGGACGGTGTTGCCGCCCATATGTAATTCTCTGGCGATCTCCCGGATGCCGTGTCCCTGGGCTAACAAGGCATGGATGGTCGCGTGCCTCTCTCGGATGCGGGCTTCGATCGGCGACATCGCCCTCGTCGCATCGGTACTGTCGCTTTCGATCCCGGGGCATCAGGGCTGGTGACAGCCATCTTGAGGCAGTTGCTGTGATGTCGGATGGTGGCTTCGACGGCGGTGCCGAGGTTCTGCCAGAGGTGGAACCGGTCGGCCACCTGGACCGCGTTCGGGGCGCCGGTGCGAGCGCCATCGGCGTAGGAACCAGCCCGGTCACGGCAGATGATCTCGGCGCCCGGGTGATCGCGTAGCCAGCTGGCCAGGGTCGAGGCGTCGCGGCCGGGCAGCAGGTCGAGAGGTTGGCCGGTCTCGCAGTCGATGAGGACGGTGCCGTAGTGGTGTCCGCGGCGGGTGGCGAAGTCGTCGACGCCCAGCACCTTGGGGACGGCCCAGAGGGGGTCAGGCATGGCCATGATCGCCCGTAGGAGGGTTGTCCGGCTCACCCTCGTCTGCAGGGCATCAGCAAGACGGGCCCCAGCCTGGCCGGCGAGGGCAACTGCAACGACCGCCAGGAGACGGCGCGAAGCAGGAGTCCGTCTCCCGTACCGGAACGTCAGCCCCGCGACCTGCTCGACGAACGTACGGCGCCCGCACAGGGTGGTATCGCAGTACAGCCGTCGCACGGTCAGTTCGATCAACACCGGTTGGCCACCGACCGGAGTGTCGGCCAGTCGACGTTCGTAGCAGCTGTGCACATGACTCGACGGAAGCTCACAGTCCGGGCACGAAGCAGGGCCATCGGAAGTTCTCGCCACGATGTGCACCACACCGCACTCCGTGAACACCCGCTCCACCAGGACCGCTCTGAGGTGCGGAAACAGCACCGCTACGAGGTCATCACACCGCACCACGGTCCCAGATGGCGCAACATCACCGTGGCGGAACGCCGCTGATCGCCCTCACGGAATGTGTGCCAGAACCCAGGTTCCACCAACAAAGCTAGGTGCGGCCCTTGCAGAGCAGTTCTTGGTGCTCAGTCGGGTTCCGCTTCTGCCAGCAGTGAGCCGAAGACGGATCTGCCCAGCGCCTCGGCGCGGGCTGGACCGATGTCGGTGCCGGTGTAGTCGGCATGCTGTTCGGCCTACCTGCCGGCGTTGTGGCGGCTGGTGAAAAAATCGCCCGCCATGCGGGGCGGCGCCGCGCGGCGGCTCGGGACGGCGGTCGGGGGACGAGTGGACGTCGGATGCCCTGCCGCTACGGCCGCCACGCCGCCCGGGTCTGGGTCTCCTCGTGGGCGTGCGGGTACTTTGCGGTGCGGTGCTGGAAGGCGAGCACCTTGGGGTTTTGGACGACGCCACGGCGGATCTCGATGGCGTGCCGGATCGTGTCGTCGGTGTCCCAGCCGTCGGGGCCTTGAAGCGCGACGTCCAGATACGGCAGGAGGGCCTCGCTGTTCTCCCAGGTCGCGGAGTTCCACAGGTAGGAGGGGCTGTGGTCCACCGCGTAGTACCTGACGTGGTCGCCGACGGTGAACATCGGGTCGGTGAAGGTGGTGGGCCGGGCCCAGTCGAAGCCCATGCCCTCGTCGCAGGACACGTCGATGACCAGGGTGCCGGGGGCCAGCTTGGGCAGGTCCTCGTCTATCAGGAACATCAGCGGCGCGTCGGTGTCCTGCAGCACGCAGTTGACGATGATGTCGTGCCCGGCGAGGAACTCGGCCAGCGGCTAGCGGGCCGTCCTCGGTGAGGGCGACACTGCGTCGCGGGTCGAGGGTGCCGTTGGCTTTGTCGTGGTCGAAGTGGACGATCCGCGCGGAGTGGATGGGGGAGCTGACTGCGGTGACGCCACGCGCGGTGAGCACGTCGACGTCGTGCACACCCAGGGCGCTGAGCGCGGTCACCGCGCCGCGGGCGGTCGCGCCGAAGCCGATGACAACCGCGCGCTGCCGCCGCCCGTAGTCGCCTGTCACACCGGTCAGTTGCATGGCGTGAAGGACCGAGGAGTACCCGGCCAGCTCGTTGTTCTTGTGGAAGACGTGCAAGTTGAAGGCGCCGCTGCGGGTCCAGTGGTTCATCGCTTCGAAGGCGATCAAAGTCAGCCGCCGGTCGATGGCGGTCTGGGCGAGCCTCTCGTCCTGGACACAGTGCGGCCAGCCCCACAAGACCTGACCCTCGCGCAGTTCCGCCAGGTCCTCGTGGAGCGGTTTGGCCAGCAGGATGACATCGCAGTCGGCGATGAGTTCCTCGCGCGTGCGGAAGCCCGCGACGAGCGGGGCGAGCCCGCTGTCCGGGACGCCGAAATGCTCTCCGTAGTTTTCCTGGAGGTAGATGCGCTTGCGGAGACCGGCGTCGATGCGGTCGAAATGAGCGGGGTGAACGGGCAGACGATGCTCGTTTTCCTTGCGGGTCTGCGACATGATTCCGAGCGTGAGCTGCTGCAAAATGCCCCTTTGGTTGCTTCCTGTCTAGCACACCGGGGCAATCCGGCAGCCGGTCGCGACGGGCGGGGCCAGGGGCGGGTTGCCGGCTCCTGGGCTGCCACGGCGCAGGCGGTGCCCGCCGAGGTCGATTCCGCAAGCTGACCCGGCTTCCCGTACGGCAGGTCCGGTGCCCGGCATCGCGTGTGCCGGGCACGCTGTCACTTGTGCGGATGCCGTTGGGGCCCTGCGGGTACCCCTCACAGCGGGCTCCCGCGTCGCTCGTGGATCCGGCGGCATCCTTCGCGAGGCGATATGCGGGACGCTGGCCCTGGCGCGTTTTCGCTAGCGGCTGCCGTCAGGCCGATATAGCGTTGTGATCAGCAGTCGTGGTTCCGAAGTCCCGTTCGCCCGTGATCGCCATCACGGGCGTTCTTGCGTTTCAGCGCCTCTCCGGACCAGGGCGATCACCTCCCGGGCACGCAGGGCGCGGGCCCGGTTTCCCCTCGAAGGAGACGGTCATGGCCAAGGGCACTGTCAAGTGGTTCAACAGCGAGAAGGGCTTCGGCTTCATCGAGCAGGAGGGCGGCGGCCCCGACGTCTTCGCCCACTACTCCAACATCGCCGCCCAGGGCTACCGCGAGCTGCAGGAAGGCCAGAAGGTCGAGTTCGACGTCACCCAGGGCCAGAAGGGCCCGCAGGCGGAGAACATCCGCCCCGCCTGATCGCGCCATCCTGATGATGCCCGGCGTCCCGACTGCGGAACGCCGGGCATCAGCCGAGGCTCACCCACAGGCTGTGAATGACGCAAGTAGCGTGGTGTGCCCCGTCGCCGAGACCACGCGCCCCCTGGCCGCGGCCGGCGAAGTAGCCCGCCTCACCCAGCGTTCCCTGCGCGCCGCCGAACTGGCCGTCGGGCGCCCCCGCTCTCAGGCCGAGCGCGCCGAGCGCTCATGATGCCTATGAGCCAGAAAACCGCCTGGTCGCCCGCACCCTGGACAGCTGCTGGCAGATGCGTCTGGCCGAACTGGCCGAGGCCGAGCACGCCCTGCGACGGGACCCTGGTGGCACAGGTCCTTGAGAGAAACGGGCGTGGCATGTCCTGACGGCAGACAGTCGCGACGCTGTGTGGGTTGAAGGACCGGGATGAGCTCAGCCAGCGGGAGTCCGACAAAATAAACACCGCTTTTCGGGCATACGGCTATTTCAGGCCACCATGGTCCTGAGTGTCATGCGGGTCTCGGAGTCGGCAGATTCATGCCGCCGGGCGTAAAGAGCAACGACCCACCAGACCGCTTACGTTTCCGTGTGGCGTTAGCCACATTCAAGCAGGTCAAGCGGTTCTCGGCGCGAAGGCCACGTTGTTCTCCAGATCCGTGCCAGGGACGGAAATTTGTCGTCAGTATGGCTACCGAGTGTCTCACGAAGTGGCTTTGACCTGCGGAAATCTGTCAACCGAGAGGGCTGGCCAGGTTGTTCGCGGCGCTGCGGGGCCGAAAACGAGCAACCAAAAGACCGTGTGCGTTTTGGCATGCACGCAAAAACTCCCGACCTGTATTTCTGCAGGTCAGGAGGTTTTCCCGGAGTGCCCCCGGCAGGATTCGAACCTGCGCACACGGCTCCGGAGGCCGTTGCTCTATCCCCTGAGCTACGGGGGCGTGTCGGGCGCCTTGTGTGGCGGCGACGGGTAGAACACTACCAGCTCTGCGAGGGAGATCATGAACGGGTTTTGCGGGGCCGGGGGCGGGGTTGAGGTGGGGGAGACCGCCCGCAGGGGGCGGAAGTGGGGAAAACCCGGACGCGGCGGTGGGTGCGGACCTACTCTCGAGTTGTGCCAGGCGCGTCCGGCCGGGTGCTTGTTGTGGACGACAACAAGGTCATCCGGCAGCTGATCAGGGTCAACCTCGAGCTGGAGGGCTTCGAGGTGGTGACCGCGGCCGATGGTGCCGAGTGCCTGGACGTTGTTCATCAGGTGCGGCCCGACCTCATCACCCTCGACGTCGTGATGCCTCGGCTGGACGGGCTCCGCACCGCCGCCCGGCTCCGCGGCGACCCCCGGACACGGTGCCTTCCGCTGGCCATGATCAGCGCCTGCAACCAGTACGAGGTGGAGGCCGGGCTCGACGTCGGCGTCGACGCGTTCCTTGCCAAGCCTTTCGAGCCGAACGAACTCGTTGCCCTGGTACGGCAGTTGGTGGAGCGAGGAGCCTCCGGGGGCGAGGCCGCGCCCTTCGGGAGCGAGCACGCCGAGTGTGCTGACCGTCCCGAGCGGGCGGGCCACGCCGGAGGCTGACCTCGAAGTCTGGCCCCCTGGAGCAACGCTCAGAACGAGTCGAGCCGAATGAAAAGAGGGCCGCCCGGGAACCACCTGCGCCCAGGCCTCGCCTCGGCCGGAGCCAAGCGCCAAGCGCCAAGCGCCAAGCGCCAGAGTTTGGGCTGCAGGGTTCGGAGCTACGGAGTTCCGAACCCAGGACAGGGCCCGCACATCCCAGCCTGCCCCGCCCCACCCAAGCCCAGCCCAGCCCTGCCCCGCATCGTCACCCCGGTCTGACGCCGGTCACCGCCTCCTCGGCCTACCCCGCGCCGCCCGGACGCTGACCTCCCCGCCCTCCGGTCGACCCCCGCCGTCCACATCCCGGACCTCCAGTAAACCGGCTCGCATACCCACCCCCCTCCTCCCATACGCTTGTCCCGTGACCCCCGTCGAGCTCTCCCGCACCGTGCTGCGCGCGGTGCGTCGTGCTGTGGACGAGGGAGAGCTGAGCGTGGCGGTGCCCGCACGGGCCGTGGTCACTCCGCCGGGGCCCGGCGGCAGCGGGGACTACGCGACGAACATCGCCTTGCAGCTGGCCCGGCCTGCGGGGCGGCCCCCGCTGCAGGTCGCCGAGATCCTGCGGCCCCACCTCAGCCGGACCGAGGGCGTCGCCGCTGTCGAGATCACCGGGCCGGGGTTTCTCAACATCCACCTCGACCGGGCCGCCGTCGCCGCCCTCGTTCGCCGGATCCAAGCAGCTCAGGGCGCCGGGGGCGGCCAAGGCCCCGCCCCCCTTCCGTACGGTCACAGCGATGCCCTCGCCGGGCAGGTCGTGCGGTTGCGGATTCCGTACGACATCCGCGCCGAGGTCGTCGCCGACGCGCTCGTACGGATCGTCGCCAGCCAGGGCGGTCGCGTCGAGGTCGACCACGCCAGACACCGGAACCCCCACAAGCTCGCCGACCTCGACGAGATCGGCAAGGTCGACGAGACCGGCAAGGTCGACGAGATCGGGAAGGCGAGCAAGTCCGACCAGCCCAGTGACCTCGGCAGGCCCGGCCGCCCCAGGCAACTCGACGGCGAGCCCACCAGGTCCGATCGGTCAGGTGGCCCGAGCAACCCCGATCGGCCGGTCCGCCCCAGCCCCGGGCGACCCCACCGCCTCGACAACATCGACAACCCCGATACCTTCGGCAACCCCGGCGCCCCCATCGACCTCCGCCCGGTCCCCGCCCCGGAAGACCCCACCCCCCTCGGCCCCGACGCCCTCCGCTGGGCCCTCCTGCATCCGGCCGCCCACGACCGCCCCCGGATCACCGCGGACCTCCTGGTGCAGCGCGCCGGCAACCCCCTCTTCCGGGTTCGTTACGCCCACGCCCGAGCCCGCGCGCTCACCCGCAACGCCGCGGCCCTCGGCTTCACCAGCACACCGGGCAACTTGGACACCCCTGATGCCCTGGGAAGTCCGGCCACGTTCACACCCCCAGGAAACCTGGCAGCCCCTCACACCCCCGCCGCCCTCTCACAGGCTGCCACCACCCCCGACGTGACGACCCCCCTGGTCACCGCCCTCACCGAATACCCCTCCGCCCTCGCCCGAGCGGCCACGCACCGCGCTCCCGATCGTCTCGCCCGGCACCTGGTCGTCGTCGCCGACGCCCTGCTCGCCTTCCAGCACACGGTGCTGCCGCGCGGCGACGAGAAACCCTCGGCCGCCCACCGGGCCCGGCTGGCACTTGCCGAAGCCGCCGGGACGGTGCTGGCCGGCGGCCTGTCCCTGCTCGGCATCGACGCACCCGAATACCTCTGAGCGAGCCCGCGAAGCCCAAGCCCAAAGCCGAAGCCCGAGCCCAAAGCCGAAGCCCAAAGCCCAAAGCCCAAGCCGAAGTCCAAGCCCCAAGCCCCAAGCCGAGCCCCCCGCGCGCAAAGCACCAGAGAGACCAGAGAAAGCCGTACAGACATGAGCCGTTCCGCACACCCCGCCGGGCCCCGTCACGCCGACGTGCTTCCCGAGGGGCACTACGCCGCCCCGCCCGCCGACCTCAACACGCTGGACCCGAAGGTGTGGGCGCAGACCGTCACCCGTACCGCCGACGGAGTCGTCAGTGTCGGTGGGATCGATGTGAAGGCGCTCGCGGAGGAGTTCGGCACGCCGGCGTACTTCGTCGACGAGGCCGACTTCCGGGCTCGGGCCCGCGCCTGGCGCACGGCGTTCGGGCAGGACGCCGACGTCTTCTACGCCGGCAAGGCGTTCCTCTCCCGCGCGATCGTCCGCTGGCTGCACGAGGAGGGGCTCAACCTCGACGTCTGCTCCGGCGGCGAACTCGCCACCGCCCTCTCCGCCGGTATGCCCGCCGACCGCATCGCCTTCCACGGCAACAACAAGTCCACCGACGAGATCCACCGCGCGATCGAGGCCGGTGTCGGCCGTATCGTGCTCGACTCCTTCCAGGAGATCGTGCGGGTCGCCCACATCGCCCAGTCCCTCGGCAAGCGGCAGAAGGTGCAGATCCGCGTCACCGTCGGCGTCGAGGCGCACACGCACGAGTTCATCGCCACCGCCCACGAGGACCAGAAGTTCGGGATCCCGCTCGCCGGCGGGCAGGCCGCGGAGGCCGTGCGGCGGGCCCTCAAGCTCGACGGGCTCGAACTCATCGGGATCCACTCCCACATCGGGTCGCAGATCTTCGACACGTCCGGCTTCGAGGTCGCCGCCCACCGCGTCGTCGGGCTGCTCAAGGACATCCGTGACGAGCACGGTGTCGAGCTGCCCGAGATCGACCTCGGCGGCGGGCTCGGCATCGCCTACACCAGCGACGACGACCCGCGTGAGCCGCACGAGATCGCCAAGGCGCTCACCGAGATCGTCAACCGGGAGTGCGAGAACGCCAAGCTGCGCACCCCGCGTATCTCCGTCGAGCCCGGCCGTGCCATCGTCGGGCCCACCGCCTTCACGCTCTACGAGGTCGGCACCATCAAGCCGCTGGACGGGCTGCGGACGTACGTCTCGGTGGACGGGGGCATGTCCGACAACATCCGGACCGCGTTGTACGACGCGGAGTACAGCGTCTCGCTGGTCTCCCGGACCTCCGACGCCGGGCCGATGCTCGCGCGCGTGGTCGGCAAGCACTGTGAGAGCGGGGACATCGTGGTCAAGGACGCGTTCCTGCCGGCGGACCTGGCACCGGGTGACCTGATCGCCGTACCGGCCACCGGCGCGTACTGCCGTTCGATGGCCAGCAACTACAACCATGTGCTGCGCCCGCCGGTCGTCGCCGTCAATGAGGGAGAGGCTCGTGTCATCGTCCGCCGGGAGACGGAGGAGGATCTTCTCCGGCTCGACGTCGGCTGATCCGCGGGCAAGGGAAATCCAGGCCGAAAGATCTCCGTCCGACGGCCCTGAGAAAATGAAATAGATGTCTCACGATCCGGACGAGGGATAGAAACTCCCGTCCGGTGAGTGAGACTGGTTCCACCGTATTCGGTATGTCGGTATTGAGGAAACGAGGTCGGATGATGCGTACGCGTCCGCTGAAGGTGGCGCTGCTGGGCTGTGGGGTTGTCGGCTCAGAGGTGGCGCGCATCATGACGACGCACGCCGACGACCTTGCCGCACGCATCGGCGCCCCTGTCGAGCTCGCGGGCGTCGCCGTCCGGCGGCCTTCCCGGGTGCGTGCGGGCATCGACCCGGCGCTCGTCACCACCGACGCGACCGCCCTGGTCAAACGGGGGGACATCGACGTCGTCGTCGAGGTCATCGGCGGTATCGAGCCCGCCCGCACCCTCATCACCACCGCGTTCGAGTACGGCGCCTCCGTCGTCTCCGCGAACAAGGCCCTCCTCGCCCAGGACGGCGCCGCGCTGCACGCCGCCGCCGGGGACCACGACGCGGACCTCTACTACGAGGCCGCCGTCGCCGGTGCCATCCCGCTGATCCGGCCGCTGCGCGAGTCCCTCGCCGGCGACAAGATCAACCGGGTGATGGGCATCGTCAACGGGACGACCAACTTCATCCTCGACAAGATGGACACCACCGGGGCGGGTTATCAGGAGGCCCTCGACGAGGCCACCGCCCTCGGATACGCGGAGGCCGACCCGACCGCCGACGTCGAGGGCTTCGACGCCGCCGCCAAGGCCGCGATCCTCGCCGGTATCGCGTTCCACTCGCGCGTACGGCTCGACGACGTGTACCGCGAGGGCATGACCGAGGTCACGGCGGCCGACTTCGCCTCCGCCAAGAACATGGGCTGCACCATCAAGCTGCTCGCCATCTGCGAGCGGGCCGCGGACGGCGGCTCCGTCACCGCGCGCGTGCACCCCGCGATGATCCCGCTGACCCACCCGCTCGCCTCCGTGCGCGGCGCGTACAACGCCGTGTTCGTGGAGTCGGACGCCGCCGGGCAGTTGATGTTCTACGGACCGGGCGCGGGCGGTGCCCCCACCGCCTCAGCCGTGCTCGGTGACCTCGTGGCCGTGTGCCGCAACCGGCTCGCGGGCGCCACCGGGCCCGGCGAGTCCGCCTATGCCGCCCTGCCGGTCTCGCCGATGGGCGAGGTCGTCACGCGCTACCACATCAGCCTCGACGTCGCCGACAAACCGGGAGTTCTCGCCCAGGTGGCGACCGTGTTCGCGGAGCACGGTGTGTCGATCGATACGGTTCGCCAGCAGGGCAAGGACGGCGAGGCCTCTCTCGTCGTCGTCACCCACCGCGCCTCCGACGCCTCCCTCACCGGGACCGTCGAGGCGCTGCGCAACCTCGACACCGTGCGGGGTGTCGCCAGCATCATGCGGGTTGAAGGAGAGTAACCAGCAATGACCCACCAGTGGCGCGGAATCATCGAGGAGTACCGGGACCGGCTGCCCGTCTCCGACAGCACGCCGGTCGTGACGCTCCGCGAGGGCGGCACGCCCCTCGTCCCCGCGCAGGTGCTCTCCGAGCGCACGGGCTGCGAGGTCCACCTCAAGGTGGAGGGCGCCAACCCGACCGGGTCCTTCAAGGACCGCGGTATGACCATGGCCATCACCCGTGCGAAGGAAGAGGGCGCGAAGGCCGTCATCTGTGCCTCCACGGGCAACACCTCTGCCTCCGCGGCCGCCTACGCCGTCCGCGCGGGCATGGTCTCGGCCGTGCTCGTCCCGCAGGGGAAGATCGCGCTGGGCAAGATGGGCCAGGCCCTCGTGCACGGTGCGAAGATCCTCCAGGTCGACGGCAACTTCGACGACTGCCTCACCCTCGCGCGTGAACTGAGCGACAACTACCCGGTGGCGCTGGTCAATTCGGTGAACCCGGTGCGTATCGAGGGCCAGAAGACCGCCGCGTTCGAGATCGTGGACATGCTCGGCGACGCCCCCGACATCCATGTCCTGCCGGTCGGCAACGCGGGCAACATCACGGCCTACTGGAAGGGCTACAAGGAGTACGCCGCCGACGGCATCGCCGCCAGGACGCCCCGTATGTGGGGCTTCCAGGCCTCCGGTTCCGCGCCGATCGTGCGCGGCGAGGTCGTCAAGGACCCGTCGACGATCGCCACCGCGATCCGGATCGGCAACCCCGCGTCCTGGCAGTACGCCCTGGCGGCGCGGGACGAGTCGGGCGGCTTCATCGACGAGGTGACGGACCGTGAGATCCTGCGCGCCTACCGGCTGTTGGCCGCTCAGGAGGGTGTCTTCGTGGAGCCCGCCTCCGCCGCCTCCGTGGCCGGTCTGCTGAAGGCCGCCGAGAACGGCAAGGTCGACCCGGGCCAGACCATCGTCTGCACGGTCACCGGCAACGGCCTCAAGGACCCCGACTGGGCCGTCGCGGGCGCCCCGCAGCCCGTCACGGTCCCGGTGGACGCGGCGACGGCGGCCGAGCGCCTCGGTCTCGCGTAGTCCTCGCGCGGTCCTCGGTATCCTCTCGCCCAGCCGTTCGAAAGACCTGGGAGTCGCGCGTAGACGCCGATTCTCGGGGGATAACCCTGACAGGACCCGACAGGGGGTGCACAGGGGGCTTACGACACGCATCGTGCGCCTCCTGTGCGCCCTATGTCGCCACAGAACCTTCCTTCGATAGGCTGTAGTGAACCCGCCCGCTGCATATGCCCCGCAAGGGGTGCGGCGCCGCGCCGTCCTGAGCGGCCGCAGGGTCCTCACATACCTATCGAATGTCATTCGACAATCGTCAATCTCGCAGCTCAAGGAGAGTCATCGAGCGATGGCCGGTCCAGCGTTCCGCGCCGCCGCCGTACGGGTGCGCGTCCCCGCCACCAGCGCCAACCTCGGTCCGGGCTTCGACGCCCTGGGCCTGTCGCTGGGGCTCTACGACGACGTGGTCGTCCGGGTGGCCGACTCCGGCCTGCACGTCGACATCGCGGGGGAGGGCAGCGAGACCCTTCCGCGTGACGAGAAGCACCTCCTCGTACGGTCCCTGCGCACCGCCTTCGATCTGCTGGGGGGACAGCCCCGCGGTCTTGAGATCGTTTGCGCCAACCGCATCCCGCACGGTCGCGGTCTCGGCTCCTCCTCCGCCGCCATCTGCGCCGGCATCGTCGCCGCCCGCGCCGTGACGATAGGCGGCGACAACCGGCTCGACGACGCCGCGCTGCTCGAACTGGCCACGGAGATCGAGGGCCACCCCGACAACGTCGCGGCCTGTCTGCTCGGCGGCTTCACGCTCTCCTGGATGGAGGGCGGCGCCGCGCGGGCGATCAGGATGGATCCCGCCGATTCCATCGTTCCGGTGGTTTTCGTTCCCGGAAAGCCGGTGCTGACGGAGACGGCGCGCGGACTGCTCCCGCGCAACGTCCCGCACGTCGACGCAGCCACCAACGCGGGTCGGGCGGCCCTCCTCGTGGAAGCCCTGACCAGGCGCCCCGAACTGCTGCTGCCCGCCACCGAGGACCGGCTGCACCAGGAGTACCGGGCGCCCGCCATGCCGGAGAGCGCGGCCCTGGTCGAGCGACTGCGGGCCGACGGCGTCCCGGCGGTCATCTCCGGCGCCGGACCCACGGTCCTGGCCCTGGCCGACGACGCCAGTGCCGACAAGGTCGCCGATCTCGCGGGTGCGGGATGGGCCGCCAACCGGCTGGACCTCGACGCCCGAGGGGCGTGCGTCCTGCCGCTGACCACCACCGTCGCCGAAACCGGCGCCGACAGCGGCGTCGAGTAGGGGCGTACGGGTTGCCGGATTTCGAGAGGGGGAATGTTTGTTGGATCCGGTAGTGTTAACCTCAAGTCTGCACCTGCCCCAGCCATGGCGAGGTGCTTATCGTCCCCGTCCGGGACAACCATTCTTCCGGGAGTCTCCCAAGCCGCACTGTGCTTCGTACGTCAAGCTGTACGCCGTACGCAGGCACTGAGCGGTCTGCCGAGCAGGCTCCGGAACCGGCGTGGCCGAGCCGCGTGACACAGACACTCAGTGCCACGGCCCGGAAAGCGCCGAATCACCAGAAATTCTCCTCCGCCGCCTTTGGCGGACCACCGCCCCGGCACGGTCCACCCGAACAGGACCGAAGCCGGACAGCACAAACGGTCGCCGAGCCAGAAGGCCGACGTCCGCTCCAGGGAAGGACCCTTCGTGAGCGACACCACCGATCTGATGGGCGCACGTGTCGAGGACACCGCTGCCGCGCCCGCCACGGACGCCGCGCCTGCCAGCGGTGCCGGCTCCCGGCGGCGCCGTGGCACCGGCCTCGAGGGCATGGTGCTGGCCGAGCTGCAGCAGGTCGCATCCGGCCTCGGTATCAGGGGCACCGCGCGTATGCGCAAGAGCCAGCTGATCGAGGTCATCAAGGAGGCGCAGGCGGGAGGGGGTGCCCCGGCGAAGGCCGAGGCAGCCACCGAGACCAAGCCGAAGCGCCGAGCCACCTCGAAGGCGCGTACGGGCGACGACGCCGCCCCGGCCGAGAAGGCCACCGCCAAGAAGGCCGCGGCGCCCGCCGAGAAGGCCGAGAAGGCCGTGGCCCAGCAGCAGATCGAGATCCCCGGCCAGCCGGCCGGTGGCGACGAGGCGCCCACCGAGCGCCGCCGTCGTCGTGCCACCGCCGACGCGGGCAGCCCCGAGACGGTGGCCGCCGAGGCGAAGAGCGAGCCCAAGGCCGAGACGCCGGCCGCTCCCGCCGAGGTCAAGGCCGACGCCGGTGACCAGGGCGCCGAAGGCCGCCAGGGCCGCCGCGAGCGTGGCCGTGACCGCGGTGAGCGTGGCGACCGCGGCGAGCGTGGCCGCCGTGGCAAGGGCGACGAGCAGCAGGGCGGCGGTGGCCAGCAGCAGCGCGACCGCGGCTCGCAGCAGGGCCAGCAGCAGGGCGGCGGCCGCCAGGACCGTCAGCGTGACAACGGCCCGCAGGACGACGACGACTTCGAGGGCGGCCGCCGTGGCCGTCGCGGCCGCTACCGGGACCGCCGCGGCCGTCGTGGCCGCGACGAGATCGGCGCCGCCGAGCCGCAGCTCGCCGACGACGACGTCCTGATCCCCGTCGCGGGCATCCTGGACATCCTCGACAACTACGCCTTCATCCGCACCTCCGGCTACCTGCCCGGCCCGAACGACGTGTACGTCTCCCTCGCCCAGGTCCGCAAGAACGGCCTGCGCAAGGGCGACCACGTCACCGGTGCCGTGCGTCAGCCCAAGGAGGGCGAGCGCCGCGAGAAGTTCAACGCGCTGGTCCGCCTGGACTCCGTCAACGGCATGGCGCCCGAACACGGCCGTGGCCGCCCGGAGTTCAACAAGCTGACGCCGCTGTACCCGCAGGACCGCCTCCGTCTGGAGACGGACCCGGGCGTGCTCACCACCCGCATCATCGACCTCGTCTCGCCCATCGGTAAGGGCCAGCGCGGTCTGATCGTGGCCCCGCCGAAGACCGGTAAGACCATGATCATGCAGGCGATCGCCAACGCGATCACGCACAACAACCCCGAGTGCCACCTGATGGTCGTCCTCGTCGACGAGCGTCCGGAAGAGGTCACCGACATGCAGCGGTCGGTGAAGGGCGAGGTCATCTCCTCGACCTTCGACCGCCCGGCCGAGGACCACACGACGGTCGCCGAGCTCGCCATCGAGCGCGCCAAGCGGCTCGTCGAGCTGGGCCACGACGTGGTCGTACTGCTCGACTCGATCACGCGTCTGGGCCGTGCGTACAACCTCGCCGCCCCGGCCTCCGGCCGCATCCTGTCCGGTGGTGTCGACTCGACCGCGCTGTACCCGCCGAAGCGCTTCTTCGGTGCGGCCCGGAACATCGAGGACGGCGGCTCGCTGACCATCCTCGCCACCGCGCTGGTGGACACCGGGTCCCGCATGGACGAGGTGATCTTCGAGGAGTTCAAGGGCACGGGCAACGCCGAGCTGAAGCTCGACCGGAAGCTCGCGGACAAGAGGATCTTCCCCGCGGTGGACGTGGACGCGTCCGGTACGCGTAAGGAAGAGATCCTGCTCGCCCCCGACGAGCTCGCCATCGTCTGGAAGCTGCGCCGGGTGCTGCACGCCCTCGACCAGCAGCAGGCGGTCGAGCTGCTTCTCGACAAGATGAAGCAGACGAAGTCGAATGCCGAGTTCCTGATGCAGATCCAGAAGACGACGCCGACGCCGGGTAACGGCGACTAGGCCTCGTACCTCTGAAAGCGCTGGGGCCACCCTCTTTGCGAGGGTGGCCCCACTTTTCTGTATGCGACACGTGTACGATCACGGTCTTCTGCGATCAGCTTCTGCACGATCTGATCAACCAATGCACTCCCAGGGGGGAATTGAGTGGCTAGACCTTTGTCCGGAGCCGTTGCCGCCGCGATAGCCGGGACGCTGCTGATGTCGTCCGCGAGCGGGGCCACCGCCGACACCTCGTCCATATCCGACGAGCTGGATGTGCGGGTCGCCAAGGCGATGGCGGCGGACGACACCGCCGGTGACGTCACGAGGCAGCCGTCGTCGAGCGCGAGTTCGGACAGCGGCCTGGAGCAGTCCGCCCAGATCATCGGCGGCTCCACGACCACGATCGCCTCGGCGCCGTGGATGGCCCAGCTCTGGTACTACGACGACACCCAGGACCTCGGCTTCTTCTGCGGCGGCACGGTCGTCTCACCGACGAAGATCCTCACCGCCGCGCACTGCGTCGACAAGGACTACTACGACTGGGTCAAGCACGGCGCCATCGTCACCGGCACGAACCAGCTGCCGACGTCCGTCCTCGACGAGGACGGCAACTACGTGAGCACGGACTACCACGGCGGCACCGTCACGGCGCTCTCGCGCCAGTGGAACCACTCCTCGTGGAACGAGGACACGATCGACAACGACGTCGCCGTCCTCACGCTGGCGTCGCCGGTCAAGGCCACGCCGATCAAGATGACGACGTCGGACGACACCACGTCGTACAAGGCCGGCACCAAGGCGAAGGTCTACGGCTGGGGCCGCACCAGCTCCACCAGCCAGGACGTCTCGCAGACGCTGAAGACGGCCACGCTGCCCGTCGTGAGCGACACGACCTGCGGGAACACCTGGGGCAGCTACTTCGTCAAGGGGCACATGGTCTGCGCGGGTCCGCCGGCCGGCGGCACCGACGCCACGACCACCGCCACCTGCAACGGTGACTCCGGCGGCCCGCTCGTAGTCAACAACAAGGTCATCGGCGTCGTTTCGTGGGGCGTCACGGACTGCGTGGCGAAGGGCGCCTACCCCGTCTTCGCCAAGGTCAGCAAGTACGTCGGCGCGACGTACCCGCGGATCGACGACACCGCCATCACCAGGGACGGCAAGGCCGACGTCTTCCTGCGTAACAAGGAGACCGGCACGGGCTACGTCCGCGCCTCCACGGGTTCCGCGCTCGGCGACCGCAAGGCCCTGACCGCCGAGGGCAGCTGGAAGGGCTACAACCTGGTCCAGCAGACCGACCTGAACCGGGACGGACACCAGGACTACGTGCTGCGCCGTTCCTCCGACGGTGACGTCTTCTGGCGGCGGTACGTGCCCTCGTCCAAGACCTGGACGACCACGCAGATCTTCGACAACTGGAAGACCCGCACCCGGATCCTCACCCCCGGCGACGTCACCGGCGACGCCCTGCCCGACCTGCTCTCGGTCGACTCGGCGGGCGCCCTGTGGATCTACCCGGGCAAGGGCAACGGCTCCTTCGCGACCCGCGTCAAGGTCGGCACGGGCTGGAACACGTACAACGCGGTGCTCGGTCACGGCGACTTCACCGGTGACGGCAAGGCCGACCTGGTCGCGCGCACCAAGACCGGCTCGAACGTCTACCTCTACAAGGGCACCGGCAAGTCCGGCACGGGCGCCTTCGCCACCCGGATCAAGGTCCGCTCGGACTGGAGCGCCTACAACACGCTCATCACTCCCGGTGATGTGAGCGGCGACGGCAGGGCGGACCTCCTGGCCCGTACGCCGGCCGGCACGCTGTACCTCTACAAGGGCACCGGCAAGGCCACGAGCGAGATCTTCAGCACACGGGTCTCCGTCGGCACCAGCTACGCCCAGTACGACCTGCTCGGCTGAAACCCCAGGTGAGCCTGGTCCCGCCAGGCTCATCCGTCACACACGGTGCCCATCGCTCTTTACGCGATGGGCACCGTTCGTTGTGCAACCCTTTCCCGGATTACTCCGTCTGACCGATCGGAGTGACCATGAAGCGGTATGGCCACATCCGACCCGGCAGGCCTGGGCCTGAGCGCAGGGGGTAACCGACCAGGAAAGAGAACGAGGAGCAGATGTCCGCCGAGAGCACGCCGGAACCCGCCACCCCGGGACCGTCCGGCACCACGGGCCCGCGCCACCGCGCGGCCAAGGGCCGCCGCCGCAAGTCACGCGACGGGCACAGCAGAGCGGCGCTCGCGGTCGTCTGGACCGCCGCGGGCGTCCTGGTGCTGGGCGGCACCGGAATCGGCTACCTGTACTTCAAGCTCAACGGCAACATCAAGAGCGTCGACATCAACCAGGCCCTCGGCACCGACCGGCCCCTCGACGTCGACAACGGCTCGCAGGACATCCTCGTCCTCGGCTCCGACACCCGCTCCGGCAGCAACAAGAAGCTCGGCGGCGGTACGGACGACGGCAGCGCCCGGTCCGACACGGCGATGCTCGTGCACGTCTACGAGGGCCACCAGCGGGCCAGCGTGGTCTCCATACCCCGGGACACCCTGGTCGAGCGGCCCGAGTGCACGGACGCGAACGGCAAGACGTACCCGGCGGCGAACATGGCGATGTTCAACTCCGCGTACACCACCGGTGGTGCGGCGTGTGCGGTGAAGACCGTCGAGTCGATGACCGGTATCCGCATGGACCACTTCATCGAGGTCGACTTCGCGGGCTTCGAGAAGCTGATCAATGTCCTCGGCGGGGTCGACATCACGACGACCAAGGACATCAAGGACCCCGACAGCCATCTGGATCTGAAGGCCGGGGAGCACACCCTCACGGGCAAGCAGGCGCTGGGGCTCGTCCGGACGCGGCACGGGGTGGGGGACGGCTCGGACCTCGGCCGTATCCAGCTCCAGCAGGCGTTCATCAAGGCCCTCATCGAGCAGGTCAGGTCCGTCGGCATCTTCAGCAGTCCGAAGAAGCTCTACGACCTCGCCGACACCGCGACCGGCGCGGTCACCACCGACTCCGATCTCGACTCCGTCAAGGACCTCGCGTCCTTCGCGGGCGGCCTCAAGGGCATCGACTCCAAGGACATGACCATGGTCACGATGCCGGTCCAGTACGACCCCGCCGACGCCAATCGTGTCCTGGTGGACGAGGCCAAGGCCAAGCAGGTCTGGGCCGCGCTCAAGGCCGACAGGGCCATCCCGAAGTCGGCGACGAAGGGCACGGCGACGGGTTCGGCCGACGGGGTTGTGGCTTCCTCCTGAGGGCGCCTCCTGTCGGCTTCTGCTTTGGGGGGCGCGGGGAACTGCGCGACAAGCCACGACGGCCCTGCGGTCGCGTACGGCGCCGACGAGGCACCCCCTGGCGCGTGCCGACCCGCGGCTGGGTAGGGCGGGGAAGCGGCGTGCAGACTGTGCTCGGGGTGCCGGGAATACCTGGCGGCACCCCCTGGTTTTGGGAGATGGCGCCAGTCCTGGCAGACTGGTACGTCGGCTCCGGTTCACGCGCCCGCACCCCGCGGACGCGACCCGGCGCCCTCCCGAAACTAGGAGACACCTTGAAGCGCGACATCCACCCCGAGTACGTCGAGACGCAGGTCAGCTGCACCTGTGGCGCGTCGTTCACCACCCGTAGCACGATCGAGAGCGGCACCATCCGTGCCGAGGTCTGCTCCGAGTGCCACCCGTTCTACACGGGCAAGCAGAAGATCCTCGACACCGGTGGCCGCGTGGCCCGCTTCGAGGCCCGCTTCGGCAAGGCTGCCGCTGCCAAGAAGTAGCGAGCCCCCAGCGCCGGTCCGCGGTGCCCCCTCGGGGGCGTCGGGACCGGCGCTTTGCGGTGCAGCCCACGGGCGCGGCCCATGGGCGCGGCCCACTCATCACGTCGTACAGGGAGCCGGAGATGTTCGAGGCGGTCGAGGAACTGGTCGGGGAACACGCCGACCTGGAGAAGAAGCTCGCCGACCCGTCGGTCCACGCGGACCAGGCCAACGCGCGCAAGCTGAACAAGCGCTACGCGGAGCTGACTCCGATCGTCGGCACGTACCGTTCCTGGAAGCAGACCGGCGACGACATCGAGACCGCCCGCGAATTCGCCGCGGACGACCCGGACTTCGCCGCCGAGGTCAAGGAGCTGGAGAAGCAGCGCGAGGAGCTCACGGAGAAGCTGCGGCTGCTGCTCGTGCCCCGGGACCCGTCCGACGACAAGGACGTGATCCTGGAGATCAAGGCCGGCGCCGGTGGCGACGAGTCCGCCCTGTTCGCCGGGGACCTGCTGCGCATGTACCTGCGGTACGCGGAGCGCGTCGGCTGGAAGACCGAGATCATCGACTCCACCGAGTCCGAGCTGGGCGGTTACAAGGACGTCCAGGTCGCCGTGAAGACCAAGGGCGGCCAGGGCGCCACCGAGCCCGGCCAGGGCGTCTGGGCCCGGCTGAAGTACGAGGGCGGCGTGCACCGCGTACAGCGCGTGCCCGCGACCGAGTCCCAGGGCCGTATCCACACCTCCGCCGCCGGTGTGCTCGTCACGCCCGAGGCCGAGGAGGTCGACGTCGAGATCAACATGAACGACCTGCGGATCGACGTCTACCGCTCCTCCGGCCCCGGTGGGCAGTCCGTCAACACCACCGACTCCGCCGTGCGCATCACGCACATTCCCACCGGAGTCGTCGCCTCCTGCCAGAACGAGAAGAGCCAGCTGCAGAACAAGGAGCAGGCGATGCGTATCCTGCGCTCCAGGCTGCTCGCCGCGGCGCAGGAGGAGGCGGAGAAGGAAGCCGCCGACGCCCGCCGCAGCCAGGTCCGTACCGTCGACCGCTCCGAGAAGATCCGTACGTACAACTTCCCGGAGAACCGCATCTCGGACCACCGCGTCGGCTTCAAGGCGTACAACCTGGACCAGGTCCTGGACGGCGAACTCGACGCGGTGATCCAGGCCTGCGTCGACGCGGACTCGGCCGCGAAGCTGGCAGCCGCGTAAGGCACGTACGAGGTACGACGAGTACGACCCGGAGGACTTGCGTGAACCTGCTGCTCGCGGAAGTGGCCCAGGCCACCCAGCGCCTGGCCGACGCCGGCGTGCCTTCCCCGCGCAACGACGCGGAGGAACTCGCCGCGTTCGTGCACGGCGTCAAGCGGGGCGAGCTGCACACCGTCCAGGACTCCGACTTCGATGCCCGGTACTGGGAGGTCATCGCCCGCCGCGAGCAGCGCGAGCCGCTCCAGCACATCACCGGGCGGGCGTACTTCCGCTACCTCGAACTGCAGGTCGGGCCAGGGGTGTTCGTGCCCCGGCCGGAGACCGAGTCGGTGGTCGGGTGGGCCATAGACGCCGTCCGCGCGATGGACGTCGTCGAGCCGCTCATCGTCGACCTGTGCACCGGTTCCGGCGCGATCGCGCTCGCGCTCGCCCAGGAGGTGCCGCGTTCGCGTGTGCACGCCGTGGAGCTGTCCGAGGACGCCCTGACGTGGACCCGCAAGAACATGGCGGGCTCCCGCGTCGACCTGCGCCAGGGCAACGCCCTGGACGCCTTCCGCGACCTCGACGGCCAGGTCGACCTGGTCGTCTCCAACCCGCCGTACATCCCGCTCACGGAGTGGGAGTACGTGGCACCCGAGGCCCGCGACTACGATCCCGAACTCGCCCTGTTCTCAGGGGAGGACGGCCTGGATCTGATCCGAGGCCTCGAACGCACGGCACATAGGCTCCTGCGACCCGGCGGTGTCGTCGTCATCGAGCACGCCGACACCCAGGGCGGCCAGGTGCCCTGGATCTTCACCGAGGAGCGGGGCTGGGCCGACGCGGCCGACCACCCGGACCTCAACAACCGGCCGCGGTTCGCGACCGCCCGCAAGGCGCTGCCCTGATGAGCACGAACACGAGCACGCGCCCGATCACAACCCCCCAGCAGTACGTGTACGAGGAGGCCCGCTAGATGGCACGGCGATACGACACCAACGACGCGACCGACCGCGCCACCGGTCTGCGCGAGGCCGCGTCCGCCATTCGCCGGGGGGAGCTCGTGGTGCTGCCGACGGACACCGTGTACGGCATCGGCGCGGACGCGTTCACCTCCGAGGCCGTGGCAGACCTCCTGGAGGCCAAGGGCCGGGGCCGCAACATGCCCACGCCCGTCCTCATCGGCTCCCCGAACACCCTGCACGGCCTCGTCACGGACTTCTCCGAGATGGCCTGGGAGCTCGTCGACGCGTTCTGGCCGGGGGCGCTGACCCTCGTCGCCAAGCACCAGCCGTCGCTGCAGTGGGACCTCGGCGACACCCGTGGCACGGTCGCCGTGCGGATGCCGCTGCACCCGGTCGCCATCGAGCTGCTGACCGAGGTCGGCCCCATGGCCGTCTCCTCGGCCAACCTGACCGGGCACCCGGCGCCGGAGAACTGCGACGCCGCCGAGGCGATGCTCGGGGACTCCGTCTCGGTCTACCTCGACGGCGGGCCGACCCCCGGCAACGAGCCGTCCTCCATCGTCGACGTCACGGGCAAGGTGCCGGTCCTGCTGCGGGCCGGCGCCCTTTCGGCGGAGGAGCTGCGCAAGGTCGTACCCGACCTCGAGGTGGCGAATTGACGGCTCCTGACGCGGGGCGTGGCATATGGGACGGGGAAGAGACGCGGACCTTCACAGGTCTCCCGCGTGACACCTTTCGCATCCTCCACGTCAGCACCGGCAACGTGTGCCGCTCGCCGATCACCGAGCGGCTGACCCGCCATGCCCTGGCGGACCGGCTCGGGGACCCGCTGTGGGGCGGTCTGATCGTCGAGAGCGCGGGGACCTGGGGGCACGAGGGGGCGCCCATGGAGGCCAACGCCGAGGCCGTCCTCGCCGACTTCGGCGCGGACGCCTCCGGCTTCACCGGGCGTGAGCTGCTGGACGAGCACGTCATCCGGGCCGACCTCGTGCTCACCGCCACCCGCGACCACCGCGCCCAGGTCATCTCCATGGGGCACTCCGCCGGGCTGCGCACCTTCACCCTGAAGGAGTTCACCCGCCTCGTGCGGGCCATCGACCCGACCACCCTCCCTCCCCTGGAGGAGGGCATGGTCGTACGCGCGCGTGCGCTGGTCCGCGCGGCGGCCGCTCTACGCGGGTGGCTCCTGGCCCCGACCGCCGAAGCGGACGAGGTCTATGACCCGTACGGGGCCCCGCTGCCGTTCTTCCAGTCGGTGGGCGACGAGATACACCAGGCGCTGGACCCGGTCGTGACGGCGCTGACGGGGGTGCCCGCGCGGGCGTGACCCCGGGTGGGACGATCCGCCGGACGGAGTCCGGTGCGGCATCTCGAAGCCGGGAGGCCCGCCGGGGCCGAGCGTCGCGAGAGGTGCGTCGGGGATCGGCCCCGGTCGTGACGGCGCTCACGGGGGTGCCGGCGAGGTCGTGACACCGGGCGCGTCCGGACCCGCGGGCCTACATTGGTCCTACGTCACCGTCGACGCCCCGGAGTCCATCATGTCGGTCACCCCTGTCCTAGAGGCCGATGTCCTGCGGCGGCAGGACCCCGAACTGGCCGACATCCTGCTCGGCGAACTCGATCGGCAGTCAACGACGTTGCAGCTCGTCGCCGCCGAGAACTTCACCTCGCCCGCGGTGCTGGCCGCGCTGGGGTCGCCGCTCGCGAACAAGTACGCGGAGGGCTATCCGGGGGCCCGCTACCACGGCGGCTGCGAGATGGTCGATGTCGCCGAACGGCTGGCCGTGGAGCGGGCCAAGGCGCTGTTCGGCGCCGAGCACGCCAACGTGCAGTCCCATTCGGGGTCTTCGGCCGTGCTGGCCGCGTACGCCGCCCTCCTGCGCCCCGGTGACACCGTGTTGGCGATGGGGCTGCACTTCGGCGGTCACCTCACCCACGGGTCGCCCGCGAACTTCTCCGGCCGCTGGTTCGACTTCGTCGGGTACGGGGTGGAGGCCGAGTCCGGCCTCATCGACCACGACCAGGTGCGGACCCTCGCCCGTACGCACCGCCCCAAAGCTCTCGTGTGCGGCTCGATCTCGTACCCCCGGCACATCGACTACGCCTTCTTCCGCGAGGTCGCCGACGAGGTGGGTGCGTTCCTCATCGCCGACGCGGCCCATCCGATCGGGCTGGTGGCCGGGGGAGCGGCGCCCAACCCGGTGCCGTACGCGGACATCGTCTGCGCCACCACGCACAAGGTGCTGCGCGGGCCGCGCGGCGGGATGCTGCTGTGCGGGAGCGAGCTGGCCGAGCGGGTGGACCGTGCGGTGTTCCCGTTCACCCAGGGCGGCGCCCAGATGCACACCATCGCCGCGAAGGCCGTCGCCTTCGGGGAGGCGGCGACACCGGCGTTCACCGCGTACGCCCATCAGGTGGTCGCGAACGCGCGCGTGCTCGCGCGGGGGCTGGCCGAGGAGGGCCTGGTCGTCGTCACCGGCGGCACCGACACCCACCTCCTGACCGTCGACCCCGCGCCACTCGGCGTCGACGGCCGTACCGCGCGAGGACGGCTCGCGGCCGCGGGGATCGTCCTGGACTGCTGCGCGCTCCCGCACGGCGACGCCCGTGGCCTGCGGCTCGGCACGGCCGCGCTGACCACGCAGGGCATGGGGGAGGCGGAGATGGCACGCCTCGCCGTGCTGTTCGCGGGGGTGCTGCGGGACGGCGGCGACGGCAAGCGGACGCGTGAAGATGTACGGGACCTGGCCGAAAGATTTCCGCCGTATCCGCGCTGAGGTGGGGTAGACGCACCACTGCACACAGCATCACGTGCAACCATCGTCGCTACCCGGAAGTCCCCAACCATATGCGCGCATCGCTAGGGTGTGGGGCTGAGATGGCCAGCGAGACCTGTGGGGAAGCCCGTGCGTGAATACCTCCTGACGCTCTGCATCACGGCCGCGGTGACGTATCTGCTGACAGGGCCGGTACGGAAGTTCGCGATCGTGGCCGGAGCCATGCCGGAGATCCGTGCGCGCGACGTCCACCGAGAACCCACGCCCCGCCTCGGCGGCATCGCGATGTTCTTCGGCCTCTGCGCCGGTCTGCTGGTCGCCGACCACCTGACCAACCTCAGCGAGGTCTTCGCGGAGTCCAACGAGCCGCGCGCGCTGCTCTCCGGGGCCGCGCTGATCTGGCTCATCGGTGTCCTGGACGACAAGTTCGAGATCGACGCCCTGATCAAGCTCGGCGGCCAGATGATCGCCGCCGGTGTGATGGTCATGCAGGGTCTGACGATCCTGTGGCTGCCCATCCCGAGTGTCGGCATCGTCGCGCTGACCCAGTGGCAGGGCACGCTGCTCACGGTCGCCCTGGTCGTCATCACCATCAACGCGGTCAACTTCGTCGACGGTCTCGACGGTCTCGCGGCCGGCATGGTCTGCATCGCCTCCGGCGCGTTCTTCATGTACGCCTACCGCCTCTGGTACAGCTACGGCATCGAGGCCGCGGCCCCCGCCACGCTGTTCGCGGCCGTGCTGATGGGCATGTGCCTGGGCTTCCTGCCGCACAACATGCACCCCGCGCGGATCTTCATGGGCGACTCCGGCTCGATGCTGATCGGCCTGGTGCTGGCCGCCGGCGCCATCTCGATCACGGGGCAGGTCGACCCGGACGTGATGGGCCTGTACGGCTCCGAGCGCAGCACGGTCTACGCGATGGTCCCGGTCTACATCCCGCTGCTGATGCCGCTCACCATCATCGCGATCCCGGCGGCGGACCTGATCCTCGCGATCGTGCGCCGCACCTGGCGCGGCCAGTCCCCGTTCGCCGCCGACCGCGGGCATCTGCACCACCGGCTGCTGGAGGTCGGGCACTCGCACAGCCGGGCCGTCCTGATCATGTACTTCTGGTCGGCGGTGATCGCCTTCGGCGCCCTGGCGTACACCGTGAACTCGGCGTCGATGTGGATCGTCCTTGCCATCGCCATGCTCAGCGGGGTCGGTCTCTTCCTGCTCCTGCTGCCCCGCTTCACCCCGCGCGCCCCGCGCTGGGCGCAGCGCTTCGTCCCGCCCCGCTACCGCCGCCGCCCCGTCCCGGCCGTCGTGGCGGAGCCCGTCCCGGACTGGACGCCCTCCCTCAACGGCGCGACGGCGATCGGCGCCCGCACGCACGAAGCGGAACGCAGTCCCGCAGGCGCCCGCCACTGAGAAGCGGCCCCTGGCGGCGGTCGTCGTCGCCCTGCTCGGAGAACCGGCCGGAGGCCGTGTGCGGTACCTCGCACACGGCCTCCGGCCGTCCGTCTGCGGGCGCAAGGGCCGGCTGCGGCGCTGACGGGAAGGTAAGAATCTGACTAACACTTTGCCGATGGCATGCAAGACCCTGGGAGTGCAAACCGGCGTTATACCAGACAAGTCGGCACTGTTTTTGCACAGACGGGCAGGTTCACTCTCATGTGTGACGGCTGGCACAGCATTCAGGTAAAGACCTCATCAAATAGTTTGTGATACGGTTCACGAGAACCCGGGACAGAGTCGAAGGACCGCAGTGCGACGGTCCATTGGCGCGAGGTTTCCGCTCGCCCCCGGGGACTACGCTCGTCCATGACGACACCCTGCCCCCTTAGCAAGCGGAGTTGCCGCCATGCCGTCCAATGACGTCCGGACCCTCCTTCAGGCTGCCGTGCCCACGGCTGCCGCCGGCGCGATCGGCGCCGTCGTCAGCGGTGTGGTCGTCGGGGGCAAGGGGGCCGTCGGCGCCATCGTCGCGGCGGTGATCACGATCCTCTTCATGGGAATCGGGCTCTACGTTCTGCAGCGCACTGCCAAATCGCTTCCTCATCTGTTCCAGATGATGGGCTTGATGCTTTACGCGGCGCAGATCCTGCTTCTGTTCATCTTTCTGTCCGCGTTCAAGAACACCACCCTGTTCCACCCCAGGGCCTTCGCGTTCACGCTCGTCGGCACCACTCTCGTGTGGATCGCCGCGCAGACGCGTGCCCATATGAAGGCCAAGATCCTCTACGTCGAACCCGATTCATCGACGGGCAACAAGCCCGAAAAATCGGGGCACTCGTCGTGAGGAGTAGGGCCGGGATAAGGGCGTGTGCGAAGTCCTGCTATCGTCCGGTGCCAACTGCGGCATCGCGGGCGCGGGCATCTGAGCTGACGCCTGCTCAATCGCGAGGCTCGATGCCCTCCAGCCGCCCCCACATCCGTAACACCTGTCCGGTGCCGACCCGCGGCTGCGCGCCGCGCCGACACAACGAGGTTGCCGTACCCATGCGTCACGCCGAAGGAGCCCGTGGTGAGTGCTGACCAGACCCAGCTCGCCTTTGACTGGAGCTGTCGGATCATGTCCGACAACGGCTGTGGCTTCCCGGCTCCGGGCCTGCACTCGTTCCTCTTCAAGCCGATCGCCACGGTCGGGGGGTTCGAGTTCAACAAGGTGATGCTGCTCGCCCTCGTCACCACCCTCCTGGTGATCACCTTCTTCACCCTGGCCTTTGGCAAGGCCAAGGTGGTCCCGGGCAAGCTGCAGATGATCGGTGAGGCGGGCTACGACTTCGTACGCCGCGGCATCGTCTACGAGACGCTGGGCCGGAAGGAGGGCGAGAAGTACGTCCCGCTGATGGTCTCGCTCTTCTTCTTCATCTGGATCATGAACATCTGGTCCGTGATCCCGCTGGCCCAGTTCCCGGTGTCGTCGATCATCGCCTACCCGATGGTCCTCGCCCTGGTCGTCTACGTGGTCTGGGTCTCGCTCACCTTCAAGAAGCACGGCTTCGTCGGCTTCTTCAAGAACGTCACCGGCTACGACAAGTCGCTCGGCCCGGTGCTGCCGCTCGTGGTGGTCATCGAGTTCTTCTCGAACCTGCTGGTCCGCCCGTTCACGCACGCGGTGCGACTGTTCGCCAACATGTTCGCCGGCCACCTGATGCTGGTCATGTTCACCGTCGCCTCCTGGTACCTGCTGAACAGCTGGATGATCCCGGCGGCCGGTGTCTCCTTCATCATGACCATCGTCATGATCCTCTTCGAGCTCTTCGTGCAGGCCGTCCAGGCGTACGTCTTCGTGCTCCTCGCCTGCTCGTACATCCAGGGCGCGCTCGCCGAGCACCACTGAGCCACGCGCTCCACCAGCCCCCAGAACGTCCGGTGGCCAACCCCCGCCGGTCCATGAAAGAGAAGGAAGAATCAGCATGGCTGCCCTTGAGACCCTCGCCGCTGTCGAAGGCAACATCGGTTCCATCGGCTACGGCCTCGCCGCCATCGGCCCCGGCGTCGGCGTCGGCATCATCTTCGGCAACGGCACCCAGGCTCTGGCCCGCCAGCCCGAGGCCGCCGGTCTGATCCGTGCCAACCAGATCCTCGGCTTCGCCTTCTGTGAGGCGCTCGCCCTCATCGGCATCGTCATGCCGTTCGTCTACAACTGACGAACCCTGACGAGCAATCCTTTCGACGAAAGGCACTGATGTGATCGCCAACCTGGTACAGCTGGCGGCCGGGGAAGAGCAGAACCCGCTCGTCCCGCCGGGCCCCGAGCTGCTCGTGGGCGCCATCGCCTTCGCCATCGTGTTCTTCTTCTTCTGGAAGAAGGCGCTCCCGAACATCAACAAGGTTCTGGAAGAGCGCCGCGACGCGATCGAGGGCGGTATCGAAGAGGCCGACCGTATGAAGGTCGAGGCCCAGAGCGTTCTTGAGCAGTACAAGGCTCAGCTCGCCGAGGCCCGGCACGAGGCCGCGCGTCTGCGCCAGGAGGCGCAGGAGCAGGGCGCCGCGCTCATCGCCGAGATGCGTGCCGAGGGCCAGCGGCAGCGCGAGGAGATCATCGCCGCCGGTCACTCGCAGCTCGACGCCGACCGCAAGGCCGCCGCTTCGGCGCTGCGCCAGGACGTCGGCAAGCTCGCCACCGACCTGGCCGGCAAGCTCGTCGGGGAGTCCCTTGAGGACCACGCCCGGCAGAGCCGTGTGATCGACCGCTTCCTCGACGACCTCGAGGAGAAGGCCGAGGCGACTCGATGACCGCACACGGAGCGAGCCGCGAGGCCACAGCGGCGGCCCGTGAGCGTCTCGACGCGCTGACGGACTCCACGTCCGTGGACGCGGCCCGGCTCGGCGACGAGCTGGCCGCCGTCACCGCGCTGCTCGACCGCGAGGTGTCGCTGCGTCGGGTCCTCACCGACCCGGCGCAGGCCGGCGAGGCCAAGGCCGAGCTGGCCGGACGCATCCTCGGCGGCCAGGTCGGCGGGACGACCGTCGACCTGGTGTCCGGCATGGTGCGCTCCCGCTGGACGCAGTCCCGCCACCTGGTGGACGCGCTGGAGGAGCTGGCGAACCTCGCCGACCTCACCGCCGCGCAGCGGTCCGGAGATCTCGACGACGTCGAGGACGAGCTGTTCCGGTTCGGCCGGATCGTCTCCTCCAACACCGGGCTCCGGTCCGCGCTGACCGACCGCGCCGCAGGCAGCCAGGCCAAGGGTGAGCTGCTGCGCAGCCTGCTCGGCGGCCGTGCCCGTGGCACCACCGAGCGTCTGGTGACGCGCCTTGTGACCGCGCCCCGGGGACGTAGCCTGGAGTCGGGACTCGAGTCCCTGTCCAAGCTCGCCGCCGAGCGCCGGAACCGCATGGTCGCCGTCGTCACCTCGGCGGTCCCGCTGAGCGACACCCAGAAGCAGCGCCTCGGCGCCGCCCTGGCGAAGCTCTACGGCCGTCAGATGCACCTCAACCTCGACGTGGACCCCGAGGTTCTCGGCGGGATCCGGGTGCAGGTCGGCGACGAGATCATCAACGGATCGATCGCGGACCGACTCGAGGACGCCGCCCGCCGCCTGGCGAGCTAAGCAAACTTCATAAGCAGTACGTACGTGTACCTACGGCCCGGTTGGGCCGTGCAGAGGATTCACCTCGTTCAGGGGGGAGTCCCCATCCCCCCAAGTGAAACTTCGGGCCCAACAAGGAGAGCAGGGAACCCAGATGGCGGAGCTCACGATCCGGCCGGAGGAGATCCGGGACGCGCTGGAGAACTTCGTCCAGTCGTACAAGCCGGACGCGGCCTCGCGCGAGGAGGTCGGTACGGTCACCCTTGCCGGCGACGGCATCGCGAAGGTCGAGGGCCTTCCCTCGGCCATGGCCAACGAACTGCTGAAGTTCGAGGACGGCACCCTCGGCCTCGCGCTCAACCTGGAAGAGCGCGAGATCGGCGCCATCGTCCTCGGTGAGTTCAGCGGCATCGAGGAGGGTCAGCCGGTCACCCGTACCGGCGAGGTCCTGTCGGTCGCGGTGGGCGAGGGCTACCTCGGCCGCGTCGTCGACCCGCTCGGCAACCCGATCGACGGCCTCGGCGAGATCGAGACCAGCGGTCGTCGTGCCCTGGAGCTGCAGGCCCCGGGCGTCATGGCCCGTAAGTCGGTGCACGAGCCGATGGAGACCGGCTACAAGGCCGTCGACGCGATGACCCCGATCGGCCGTGGTCAGCGTCAGCTGATCATCGGTGACCGCCAGACCGGCAAGACCGCCCTGGCCGTCGACACGATCATCAACCAGCGCGACAACTGGCGCTCGGGCGACCCGAAGAAGCAGGTCCGCTGCGTCTACGTCGCCATCGGCCAGAAGGGCTCGACCATCGCGTCGGTCCGCCGCGCGCTGGAGGAGAACGGCGCGCTCGAGTACACGACCATCGTCGCCGCCCCGGCGTCCGACCCGGCCGGCTTCAAGTACCTGGCGCCGTACACCGGTTCGGCCATCGGTCAGCAGTGGATGTACGAGGGCAAGCACGTCCTCATCATCTTCGACGACCTCTCGAAGCAGGCCGACGCCTACCGCGCCGTGTCCCTGCTGCTGCGCCGTCCGCCGGGCCGTGAGGCCTACCCGGGTGACGTCTTCTACCTGCACTCCCGTCTGCTGGAGCGCTGCGCCAAGCTCTCCGACGAGATGGGCGCGGGCTCGATGACCGGTCTGCCGATCGTCGAGACGAAGGCCAACGACGTCTCGGCGTTCATCCCGACCAACGTCATCTCCATCACCGACGGCCAGTGCTTCCTGGAGTCGGACCTCTTCAACGCCGGTCAGCGCCCCGCGCTGAACGTCGGTATCTCCGTCTCCCGAGTCGGTGGTTCCGCCCAGCACAAGGCGATGAAGCAGGTCTCCGGCCGTCTGCGCGTGGACCTCGCCCAGTTCCGTGAGCTGGAGGCGTTCGCCGCCTTCGGTTCCGACCTGGACGCCGCGTCGAAGTCGCAGCTGGAGCGCGGCCAGCGCATGGTCGAGCTGCTGAAGCAGAACCAGTACGAGCCGATGTCCACCGAGGACCAGGTCGTCTCCGTCTGGGCCGGCACCACCGGCAAGATGGACGACGTGCCGGTCGCCGACATCCGCCGCTTCGAGAAGGAGCTGCTGGAGTACCTGCACCGCAAGGAGCAGGGCCTCATGACCTCCATCAAGGAGGGCGGCAAGCTCTCGGACGACACGCTGACCGCTGTCGCCGACGCGATCGCCGACTTCAAGAAGCAGTTCGAGACCGCGGACGGCAAGCTGCTCGGCGAGGACGCTCCGGCGACCGTCAACGTCTCCAAGTGACGTAAGGAAGGGACCTGACTCATGGGAGCTCAGCTCCGGGTCTACAAGCGTCGCATCCGATCCGTCACCGCGACCAAGAAGATCACCAAGGCGATGGAGATGATCGCCGCCTCGCGCGTCGTCAAGGCGCAGCGCAAGGTGGCGGCCTCCACGCCCTACGCGACCGAGCTCACCCGCGCGGTCACGGCGGTGGGCACTGGTTCGAACACCAAGCACCCGCTGACCACGCAGGCCGATCAGGTCACGCGTTCCGCAGTGCTGCTGCTGACGAGCGACCGCGGTCTCGCCGGTGCCTTCAACTCCAACGCCATCAAGGCGGCGGAGCAGCTGACGGCACGCCTCGAGGCCGAGGGCCAGCAGGTCGACACGTACATCGTCGGCCGCCGTGGTGTCGCCCACTACAACTTCCGTGAGCGCAAGATCGCGGACCAGTGGACGGGCTTCACCGACGAGCCCTCGTACGCGGACGCCAAGAAGGTCGCGGCCCCGCTGATCGAGGCCATCGAGAAGGACACGGCGGACGGCGGGGTGGACGAGCTCCACATCGTCTACACCGAGTTCGTCTCGATGATGACGCAGCAGGCGCTCGACGCGCGTCTGCTGCCGCTCAGCCTCGAAGAGGTCGCGGAGGAGGCGCCGAAGGGCGAGATCCTTCCGCTGTACGACTTCGAGCCGTCGGCGGAGGACGTCCTCGACGCCCTGCTGCCGCGCTACGTCGAGAGCCGTATCTACAACGCGCTGCTGCAGTCGGCTGCTTCCAAGCACGCCGCCACCCGCCGCGCGATGAAGTCGGCGACCGACAACGCGGGCGAGCTGATCAACACGCTCTCCCGCCTTGCCAACGCGGCCCGCCAGGCCGAAATCACCCAGGAAATCAGCGAGATCGTCGGCGGCTCCGCAGCCCTTTCCGACGCGACCGCGGGGAGTGACAAGTAATGACGACGACTTCTGAGACGGCCGTTGCCACGGGCCGCGTCGCCCGGGTCATCGGCCCGGTCGTCGACGTGGAGTTCCCCGTCGACGCGATGCCGGAGATCTACAACGCGCTGCACGTCGAGGTGGCCGACCCGGCCAACGCCGGCGAGCTGAAGACGCTGACCCTGGAGGTCGCCCAGCACCTGGGTGACGGCCTGGTCCGCACCATCTCCATGCAGCCCACCGACGGTCTGGTGCGCCAGGCCCCGGTCACCGACACCGGTGCCTCCATCACCGTCCCCGTCGGCGACTTCACCAAGGGCAAGGTGTTCAACACCCTCGGTGAGGTCCTGAACGTCGACGAGACGTACGAGGGCGAGCGCTGGGGCATCCACCGCAAGGCCCCGAACTTCGACGAGCTCGAGTCGAAGACCGAGATGTTCGAGACCGGCGTCAAGGTCATCGACCTTCTCACCCCGTACGTCAAGGGTGGAAAGATCGGTCTGTTCGGCGGTGCCGGCGTCGGCAAGACGGTGCTCATCCAGGAGATGATCTACCGCGTCGCCAACAACCACGACGGTGTCTCCGTGTTCGCCGGCGTCGGTGAGCGCACCCGTGAGGGCAACGACCTCATCGAGGAGATGTCGGAGTCCGGCGTCATCGACAAGACCGCGCTGGTCTTCGGCCAGATGGACGAGCCCCCGGGCACCCGTCTGCGCGTGGCCCTCGCCGGTCTGACCATGGCGGAGTACTTCCGCGATGTGCAGAAGCAGGACGTGCTGTTCTTCATCGACAACATCTTCCGCTTCACCCAGGCCGGTTCCGAGGTGTCGACCCTGCTCGGCCGTATGCCCTCCGCGGTGGGCTACCAGCCGAACCTGGCCGACGAGATGGGTCTCCTCCAGGAGCGCATCACCTCGACCCGTGGTCACTCGATCACCTCGATGCAGGCGATCTACGTCCCCGCGGACGACCTGACCGACCCGGCTCCGGCCACCACCTTCGCCCACCTCGACGCGACGACGGTTCTCTCCCGTCCGATCTCCGAGAAGGGCATCTACCCGGCCGTGGACCCGCTGGACTCGACGTCCCGCATCCTCGACCCGCGGTACATCGCGGCGGACCACTACAACGCCGCGATGCGCGTGAAGAACATCCTGCAGAAGTACAAGGACCTGCAGGACATCATCGCGATCCTCGGTATCGACGAGCTCGGCGAGGAGGACAAGCTCGTCGTCCACCGTGCCCGTCGCGTGGAGCGCTTCCTGTCCCAGAACACCCACGTCGCCAAGCAGTTCACCGGCGTCGACGGGTCGGACGTGCCGCTGGACGAGTCGATCACCGCGTTCAACGCGATCATCGACGGTGAGTACGACCACTTCCCGGAGCAGGCGTTCTTCATGTGCGGTGGCCTTGAGGACCTGAAGAAGAACGCGAAGGAGCTCGGCGTCAGCTGACGTCAGGCACTCGTGAACAGTGGGGGGCGAGACCACACCTCATGGGGTGCGTCCCGCCCCCCTCTGTACGCCATCTAGAATTGAACCCAACACCCGGCGGAGGCGCCGGGTGGTGACCCGAGGAGCCACCTTGGCTGCTGAGCTGCACGTCGCGCTGGTCGCGGCCGACCGAGAGGTCTGGTCCGGCGAGGCCACCCTGGTCGTCGCGCGCACCACGTCCGGCGACATCGGCGTCATGCCCGGTCACCAGCCGCTGCTCGGTGTGCTGGAGTCGGGCCCGGTGACCATCCGTACGAGTGAGGGCGGCACCGTCGTCGTCGCTGTGCACGGCGGTTTCATCTCGTTCGCGGACAACAAGCTGTCCCTGCTGGCCGAGGTCGCCGAGCTGGCCGACGAGATCGACGTCCAGAGCGCCGAGCGAGAGCTGGAGCGTGCGAAGGCGGAGGGTGACGCCGCCGCCGAGCGCCGCGCGGATGTACGACTGCGCACGGCGGCTGCGCGCTGAGCCCGCTCGCCGTGTGATGCTGTACCTCAGCCGCGGCTGGGTCTGGATGTTTCATCCCGACCCAGCCGCGGCTGAGGCAAATACGGGTGTTTTTTACCTTCCATTACCTAGCAGTTCCGTTACCCAGGAGACGAGGAGGTCGGTGTCGATGGTCCTCGCTCTGACTGTGTGCGGGTCGGTGATCGCGCTCGTGGTGGTGGGGCTCTTCGTCTTCGGACTGCGCCGCCGTCTCATCCAGCGCTCCGGCGGCACCTTCGACTGCAGCCTCCGCTGGGACGCCCCGGAGAAACCCGAGGGTGAGGAGATCGGCAAGGGCTGGGGCTACGGCGTCGCCCGCTACAACGGCGACCGTGTCGAGTGGTACCGCATCTTCTCCTACTCGCCCCGACCCCGCCGCGTCCTGGAACGCTCGGCGATCGAGGTGGCCGGGCGCCGCGTCCCCGAGGGCGAGGAGGAGCTGGCGCTGCCTCCGGAGGCCGTGGTCCTCGCGTGTCTGCACCGGGGGACCCGTCTCGAGCTGGCGATGAGCGAGGACGCGCTGACCGGTTTCCTCGCGTGGCTGGAGGCGGCCCCTCCGGGGCAGCGGGTGAACGTCGCCTGACGCTCTTGAGGGCGCTTGCAGATTTGCGTCAGTAAGAGTTGCTTGCCGCGTCAGGGTGTGAGGCGAGGGGCGGGCCGTCACGGCCCGGTTGCCGAGTCAGCCGGAGCCGCGAACGACACCGACTGACTCGGGATCCAATTTCCGCACCGGAGGTGCCCATCGCGGTACGTCGGCGGATTTCCCGTGCCTCTGCAGAAAAGCAGCAGGTAGCCCGCCTCCCGCAACCCCCGGTGGGAACGGGCGGCCCACCGGTCGGATCCATTCCAGTAACCCACGCCGGCCTGGCGACCGTAAGCGTTTTTGCATATGTCACTCGAATGGTCCACTGTGCGCACCGCTTTCCCCTACTGGGGCCTACCGGTTTCCTCGGAGTGAATCGTCCGGCTGTGTGCCAGTGCGAAGTGTCAAGTAATCGCCAGAACAGGCTGGTTGGCGTTCTGAGGGCTTCGGTGACATGACCGCCGACGGGTCATCGCGGCGCTGCGCCGCTTCGCCGCACTCCTTCACCCGTCCAGATCTCACTGGATGCCGAGGGGCGACGCTCCCGATCAAGTGGAACCACCACGATCGAAGGGAGAACCAGTGGTGACCTCGAAGAACGCTTGGGTACTCGCCGTGGCCGCGCTGCTGGGCGTAGCCGTCTCGGGTACAGCCGCACCGGCCACCGCCGCGTCCCTGTCCCCACGACAGGTGAGAGCGGTGCCGTGCGGGAACGTCACCGAGTTGATCAAGCAGATCAACGACGCGAACAGCAGGGGGCGGGGAAGCGTCGTGCTGTCGTCGGGATGCAGATACGAACTCACCGCTCCGGCCGTGCCGGGTGGCGCCAATGGACTGCCGACGATCACCGGCAACGTCACCATTCTGGCTAATGGAGCGACCATCATCCGTCAGTCGGCCACGCCGTTCCGTATCGCCGAAGTCGCTCCGCAGGGAAACCTCACCCTCTTGGGAATCACGGTGTCGGGCGGCAGCGCGACCGAGAGTCCCGCCACGGCCGGTGGCGGCATCCTCGCCGAAGGGACGCTCCTCCTGGCCTCGAGTCGAGTCACCGGCAACACCGCTTCCGTCCTCGGTGGCGGGATCGCGGTCGGGTCCGGTGCGACGGCACGCCTCGTAGGCAGCACGGTGTCGGACAACAGTGCCGGTGACGGTGGTGGCCTTCATGTGGGTGCTTCCGCCCGGCTGGACGTGATCGGAGGCTCCGTCCAGAGCAACGACGCGACGTTCCTCGGTGGAGGGCTGGCCACCTTCGGCACCACGGTCCTCCACGGCGCGGCGGTCAGGGAGAACAGAACCGAGAACTTCGAAGGCGGCGGCGTCTTCACGGCGCTCGGCTCCCTCACCGTGAACGGTGGCTTCGTGACGGGGAACGAGGCGGCCTCGTCCGGCGGAGGCATCGCCAATTTCGGCAGCACCCTGCGACTGTGGGGCACCACCGTGAAGGGCAACGCCAGCGGCCTCGACGGCGGCGGTCTGTACCACCAGGCGGGCACGTCCGCTCTGGTCGGTGGCCGGGTCTCCGACAATGTCGCAGGAGGCCAGGGTGGTGGGATCTTCCGCGTCGGCGGCTCGGTCGCCCTGACGGGAACGCCCGTCGTCAGCAACGTGCCGGACAACTGCGCGCCGGCCGGAGCTGTTCCGGGCTGCGCTTCGTGAACGGCCGACCGGCCAGGCCCCCAGGGTGTCCGGAGCTTGGCCGGCCGGCTTCGGCGGAAGGGGGGTCGGAAGGACGGACAAGGACGGGATTACTCCTTTCGGGTGAATAGGGCCACAGTGGCTTGTCACTCGATTGGATGCGTGGGTCACTAAGAGTGTGAACCGGCGGGCTGCCCATCCCCGAGCCGGGGGAACGTTCGAACAGGCAGCGCTTGCCGGTTTTTCCTTGCCCAGGGGAGATGGCGGAAGGGTGCCGCACGCCCGGCTGGGCATGCGGGGTACCTGTGCCGGTTCGTTCACCCGGGCGCGGCCGCACTGCTGATCAGTGTCGCCGCAGCGGAAGGAGTCGGGCAGAGGCCGACGTGCGTCCTGTTGGCGAGAGTCCCACTCCCGAAGACGTGTCAGTCGATGGCTGGCCATTCCTGCCGGTTCCTCGCATGCCCCCATCAACGAGCGAGGAGTCCCCTCATGCCTATCTCTCCGAACCAGGGTTCCACCGGAGGCGGGACCCTGGTGACCATCACCGGCACCAACCTGTCCGGCACCAGCGCGGTGAAGTTCGGCGGCAAGCCCGCCACGAACGTCACCAACGTCTCCCCGACGCAGGTCACCGCCGTCTCCCCCTCGGGGACCGGCACGGTCGGGGTCACGGTGACCACCCCGGGCGGGACCAGCAACCCGGTGTCGTACTTCTACGTCGGCGCCCCGTTCAAGTCGTCCCTGGGTGCCACCTCCGGGCCGCTGGCCGGCGGCAACGCCATCACCATCAGCGGCACCGGCCTGTCGACGGCCAGCAGCGTGTCCTTCGGCGGGGTCACGGCCACGCCGACCGTGAACAGTGACAGCTCGCTCAGCGTCACCGTGCCCGCGGGCGCGGCGGCCGGGCCGGTGTCGGTGAGCGTCACCACCGCGGGCGGCACCAACAACGGCCTCAGCTACACCTACGTCGAAACTCCCACGATCGTGACCATCAGTCCGACGTCGGGCCCGACCTCGGGCGGGACGGCGGTCACTATCACCGGCACCAACCTGGACAGCACGGAGTCGGTCACCTTCGACGGCACCGCGGCGCCGTTCTCGGTGATCAACTCGACCACGCTGTCAGCGGTCACTCCGCCCGGGACCGCGGGAGCGGTCGACGTGGTCGTGACCAACCCCGCTGGATCGGCCACCGCTGTCGACGGCTTCACCTACGTCGCCGGCCCCGGTATCTGACCGGTCCCCGCGCCTCCGCGACAGGGAGGCGATGAGCACCCGTCCGGGCGGCAATCCCCCCTCCGCCCGGACGGGCCCGATCTTGCGCCCACGCCTTGGTGCCGGCGCACGTGCGATGGATTCCCCGCCTTTCGTGAAGGAGTACAGCCATGCCTCCCCCTGTGGTCTCTTCGGTCACTCCCCACCAGGGGTCGACCTCCGGTGGCACCACCGTCACCGTGACCGGGACCGATTTCACCGGAGTTCAAGTCGTCCGGTTCGGGGCCAAGTCGGCCACGTCGTTCACCGTCGACAGCTCCACCAAGATCACGGCGGTGACTCCCTCAGGCACCGGCACCGTGAACGTCAGCGTCACCACGAGCCAGGGCACGAGCGGCCAGGCGGTGCCTTTCACCTATGTCACCGCTCCCTCCCTCTCGGGACTGTCGCCCCAGCAGGGCCCGCCCGCCGGGGGGACGGTGGTGACGGTGACGGGTGCGAATCTGTCCGGTGCGACGGCGGTGCGGTTCGACGGGGTGGCGGCGTCGTCGTTCACCGTCAACAGCGGCACGCAGATCACCGCGGTGGCCCCCGCGCATGCGGCCGGTGCAGCGGCGGTCACGGTGACCACCCCCGGCGGCACCAGCAACGCCCTCACCTTCACCTACGTCGCCGCTCCCTCCGTCACCGGTCTGTCGCCGCATCAGGGCCCGGTGACCGGGGGAACGGTGGTGACGGTGACGGGTGCGAATCTGTCCGGTGCGACGGCGGTGCGGTTCGACGGGGTGGCGGCGTCGTCGTTCACCGTCAACAGCGGCACG
>NZ_JBSFVC010000007.1:321482-323575 GCF_053592095.1 Streptomyces sp. NPDC002787
CGCAGATCACCGCGGTGGCCCCCGCGCATGCGGCCGGTGCAGCGGCGGTCACGGTGACCACCCCCGGCGGCACCAGCAACGCCGCCGATCCCCACGCGTTCTTCTACTACGCCGCGCCGCCCTCGCTGACCCTCCTCGCCCCTGTCTCCGGACCCACGGCGGGTGGCAACACGGTCACGCTCACCGGCAGCGACCTCCTCGGCGCGACGGCGGTGCGGTTCGACGGGGTGGCGGCGTCGTCGTTCACCGTCAACAGCAGCACGCAGATCACCGCGGTGGCCCCCGCCCGCGCGGCCGGTGCCGCGACGGTCACGGTGACCACCCCCGGCGGCACCAGCAACCCCGCCGAGTACATCTACCTCGACGCTCCGGTGCTGGTCACCCTGGCGCCTGACCGGGGACCGACTGACAGCGGCACGGTCGTCACACTGACCGGCACGAATCTGGCGGCCACCACCAGCGTCCAGTTCGGCGCCGTCACCGCGTCGTTCACCGTGGCCTCGCCGACGCAGATCACCACTGTCGTTCCGGCCGGCCCCGCCGGGCCGGTCTCCGTCACGGTGACCACACCCGCCGGCACCAGCAACGGCTTGACGTACACGCGGATCGCCGCGCCCGGCATCTGATGCGGCGGGAGCCCGAGATGACCTTCTTCCACGCCGCCGTCGTGCACGTCGACAGGTCCGTGACGTACTGCGGCACCGTGGACGCGCACCACCTGCGGCTCGTACGCGCCCTGGCCGCTCTGCCCTGCACGCCGCACCGCGTCGTCGAGTCTCCGCGCCGGCCCGGCTCCGTTTTCGTCCTGCGTGAGGACGGAGACCTGGACTGGTACCAGCCCATCGGCACTGCCCTGCCCTCGGCACGCCACCGGGGGCGGGCACGGTACGCCCGCGGCTCGCAGCAGGAAGGGCCCGAGGCCGGTGCCGTCGCCGAGGTGGCCTCGCTCACGGTCCGGGAGCCGGGCACGGTGTGGATCGATGCCGCGATCCGGCTCGGTGACGGAGTGATCGGCGGCCCGATGGACACGCCCCGCAATCCGCCCCGGGTGGTGCACCACACCACCGAGTCCCCGGCCGGAGGGAAGTACCTGGAGGCGGTGGCCTCCTACCTGATCGAGGTGGCCGCCGAACCGCACCTCATCTACTGCCCGGTCACCGACCGAGTCGGGCAGTTCGGCCCCTTGCACCACTCGGCACGCGCCCTGCGCAACGACGGTTCTCGCCGCACCAATCGCGAGGGCCGGGTCTGTGTCCAGATCGAGGTCCTCGGCCACGCCTCCAGCCCGTGGACCGACGGCTGGGACCCGCGGAAGAAGCCGGGATGGCAGGGGATTCTCGCCGCCATCCACTCCTGGGGAGTACCCGACGACTGGCCGGCGGGCCCTCCCGTGCCGTACCCCGGAGGCTCGGCACCCCGCTCACGCTCCGTGTGGCAGTCCGCAGGCGGACACTTCGGCCACTGTCACGTACCGGGCAACGACCACGGTGATCCGGGAGCGATCGACACCGTGAAGGTCCTGACCGTGGGAACCGGGACCGGGCCCCAGACCGAGGCCCGGCCGAGGGTGAGCCTTGCTCGTGTCGTCGCTTCCGCCGTCAAGGACCCCCCAGCACCCGACGGCCACCACACGTACCCGAGAGACGTCCGCCTCGTGGAGGAGGCGCTCGCCGCCGAAGGGCTGCTGGAGCGCAGGTATGTGGACGGCTCGTTCGGAACCAGGACCCTCGCGGCCTACGCCGCCTGGCAACGCAGCAGAGCAGGCGGTTCCTATCGTGGCGGTGACGCCGACGGGGTACCGGGACGTGACTCCCTGACCCGGCTCGGCGACAGACACGGATTCACTGTCACGGCATGACCGGGCAGCGACCGACCGGCGGCGCGGTGGTCCCGGGCGACGACAGCACACCCGACCGGACGGCTCTGTCGCGCGCACGCCGGGGGCGGGTGCGGCGCGGAAACCGCCGCGGGGGGGCCCCGCCGGGCGCCCCCGGCGGGACGGGGGCGGGGCGGGGGGAACCCCCAGCGGTTGTGTTACGGGGCCCCAGCGCTCCCATTGCCGGGTCGCCGCGGAGCAGCCCCACGAAAGCCCC